>NZ_JBHYJB010000076.1:0-21923 GCF_042740175.1 Streptomyces sp. NPDC059009
CCACCGACGGCTGGAAGCACTTCTACAAGACCTGCTCCTGACACCTGACCAGACCGCCGGGCGCCACCGATCCCCCGTTATGCGGCGGCGCCCGGTCCTGTTGTGCTCCTCGGCGCACGCCGCACCGTTCGCCGCCCCGCGCACCCGGCCACCCGGCACACCCCGCACCCGGCTCACCAGTCCCAGAGTGAGGAAGAACGCTTGTCCAGCTCGGCCCCGGCCTCCCCTGTCTCCCTCCCCACGACGAACCCCCTCCCCTCGACGAACTCCCTCCACGCGACGAACTCTCTCCACGCGACAGCCTCCCTGCCGACCACCGCCTCCGTGCCGAGGAAGGCGAACCGGGTGCGGGTCTCCGTCACCGCCTCCGACCCGATCAGCCGCGAGGGCGTCCTCAGCCAGTTGCGTCAGCACCCGGAGGTCGAGCTGGACGGGGACCCCGGCTCCGCCGCCGTGGCTCTGCTCATCGAGGACACCCTCGACGAGGCGGCCCTCACCCGGCTGCGGCGCGTGGTGCGCAGCGAGGGCATGCGGGCCGTGCTCGTCACCGGCTCGGTCCGCGAGCACGAGCTCCTGGACGTCATCGAGTGCGGCGTGGGAGCCATCGTCTGGCGCCACGACGCGACCGCCCAGCGCCTGGTGCAGGCGGTGCTGACCACGGCCCGGGGCGGCGGCGATCTGCCCGCGGACTTACTGGGCCAGCTCATCGGCCAGGTGGGACGCATCCAGCGGGGCGGCGCCGAGATGCCGGGATCCTTCCTGAGTTTCACCAAGCGCGAGGTGGACGTGGTGCGGCTGGTCGCCGAGGGGTTCGACACCTCGGAGATAGCCCTGAAGCTGTCCTACTCCGAGCGCACCGTCAAGAACGTGATGCACGGCCTCACCACGCGCCTGCACCTGCGCAACCGGGCCCACGTGGTGGCGTACGCCCTGCGTGAGGGCTTCATCTGAGCGGGATCCGCCCGCCGGGCGGCGGGCCGACCGGCCGCGCGGGCGCGGAAGTCGGCCCTTTCGGGCAGCGAGCCGTGCCCCGCCGCCATCCCCGCCGTGCCTGTGCCCCGGGCGGCACGAGGAGCACGCTCGACGGGGGCCGCAGGCGGCCGCCAGGCAAGCGAACGGCAGCTGGGAGCACAAGCAGTGATCCATGAGGTGGACCAGGTCCTCAAGAACCTCATCGGCGGCGGGGCCCTGGCCGGGTCCGATATCGACGTGTCCCTCGACGTGCCCACCCGGGACTGGGCGGCCCGGCGCAACGGGCCCGTCGTCAACGCCTACTTGTACGACGTCCGGGAGGACGTGTCCAAACGACAGCGCGGCCACACCGGGCTGCGCGACGAGCGGGACATCGTCGTGCGCCGCCGCCGTGCCCCGCGCTGGTTCCGGCTCTCGTACCTGGTGACGGCCTGGACGAAGACCCCGCAGGACGAACACCGGCTGCTGTCCGCCGTCCTGGCGACGCTGCTGCCGCACGAGCTGCTGTCCCCACGGGAACTCCCGGGCCCGCTCGGCGCCCTGGGCCTGTCGGTACCACTGACGGTCTCCGGCAGTCAGTCGGAGGCCCGCTCCCTGGCCGACATCTGGTCCGCGCTGGGCGGCGAACTCAAGCCCTCCCTGGACGTCGCGATCATCGTGCCGTTCCCCGCGTACCCCGACTACGACGCGGGGCCGCCGGTCACCGAGGGCGCTACGGTCCGCATCAGCGGCATCGACGGCGGCCAGCCCCGGTCCGCGGAACGCAGCCATCGGCCGCGTCAGGTGGCGGCTGCCCGGGGCGCGCGCGAGCAGGCCGCGGCGGCGCGCCGCACGGAGGAGTCATGAACACCCCGTCCGTCGAGGACACTTCGCCACTCCCGGCCCCCACGCCTCCCGAAGGTTCCTCGCCTCCCGAAAGTTCCTCGCCGTTCGAAGTCCCGTCGTCCTTCGAAGACCCCTCGTCTCCCGAGGACGCGTCGCCCCCGAAAGAACCGCACTTGCTGACTGTCTCCCCCACGTCCCCCACGTCCTCCCACCCGCACGGCCCCGGCGCCGCCACCGGACCCGCCCGTTTCCTCCTCGGCCGGCTGACCGAACTGCACAAGACGACCGCCGCCCTGGTCGAAGCCCGTTCCGCCGACGACCCCACCGCGAGCGACCCGTTGCGCGGGCTGTACCTGTCCGAGGAAGCCGTCCGTCATCTGCTGCACGCCGGGCCGCGTGCGGCGCCGGACGCGGACGTAAGGCCGGACACGTCGGCGGCCTCGCCCGGCGACACGGGCGTCGGCCGCGGCCCCGACGACCGGCTGGCCGGAATCGCCGCCCGGCTGCGCCTGACCGAACTCGACGTGGCCGTCCTGCTCATCGCCCTCGCCCCCGACCTGGAGCGCGGCTTCGAGCCGCTGTACGGCTACCTCAACGACGACGTGAGCCGCCGTCGCGCCACCGTGGGGCTCGCCCTCGACCTGTGCGGGCTGCCCGCGCATCTGCCGGAGGCCCGCGCCCGCTTTCATCCGGCGGCGCCGCTGCGCGCCCTCGGGCTGCTGGACGTCGAGGAGGCCGAACGGCCGCTGCTCAGCCGCTCCTTGCGGGTGCCGGACCGGCTCACCGCGCATCTGCTGGGGGACGACACCCCGGACGCCGCGCTCCTGGGCCGGCTGCGTCCGCTGCCGGAGCCGCTGCTCGCCGCCGGGCAGGACGAGGACTTCGTCCGGCTGCTGGCCGCGCGGCTCGGTGAGGGTCCGCTGACGGCCTATCTGAAGGAGCACCGCGAGGGCGACGCCCTGGCCGCGCTCTCCTCGGTCCTGCGCCGCGCGGGCCGCGACGCGCTGTGCTTCTCCGGGCCCGCGGACCATCTGCCCGAGCTGCTGCGTGAGGCACGCCTCAGCGGCCGGGCCGTGGTGGTGTCCGGCCTGCCCGAGCAACCGGGCGCGCTGGTGGCCGAGTTGGCCGCGGCCACGGATGTGACCGTGCTCCTGGCCGATCCGCGCCCCTACGATCCGCAGTGGTCGGCGCGCGACCCGCTGGTGCTCCAGGCACCCCGGCTCCCGGCCGGAGGGACGGCGGCGTGGCAGTCGGCGCTCGGCCCGGACGCCGACGGCTTCGACCTGGCGGCCACCGTCGCCCCGTACCACCTCGGTGGTGAGCGCATCGCGCGCGCGGCCCGGGCCGCGGCGGCGCTCGCCGCCTTCGAGGGGACGCCGCTCGGCGCCGCCCACGTGCGCCTGGCCGCCCGCCAGCAGTCGGCCTCGGGCCTGGAACAGCACGCTCGCCGGGTGCAGCCCGCGGTGGACTGGCAGGACCTGGTGCTGCCCAGCGCTCCCCTCACCCAGCTGCGCGAGCTCGCCCTGCGCGCCCGCCACCGCGACCGGGTGCTCGGGGACTGGCGGCTCAGCGCGGGCGGCGGCCGCGGGCGCGGGGTCCTGGGGCTGTTCGCGGGCGAGTCCGGCACCGGCAAGACGCTGTCCGCCGAGGTCGTCGCCGCCGACCTGGGGGTGGACCTCTACGTGGTCCAACTCTCCTCGATCGTCGACAAGTACGTCGGTGAGACCGAGAAGAACCTCGAGCGGATCTTCACGGAGGCCGACCGCACGGACGCCGTGCTCCTCTTCGACGAGGCCGACGCCGTCTTCGGCAAGCGGTCCGAGGTCAAGGACTCCCACGACCGGTACGCCAACATGGAGAGCGCCTATCTGCTGCAGCGCCTGGAGTCCTTCGACGGCATCGCGCTGCTGACCACCAACCTGCGCGCCAACATCGACGACGCGTTCACCCGCCGCCTCGACCTGGTGGTCGACTTTCCCTTCCCGGACGCGGAGCAGCGCACCGCCCTGTGGCGGCACAGCCTCGCGCACGTCCCGCACGCCGACGGCATCGGCCTCGAATCCCTCGCCGAGGGCTTCGAGTTGGCCGGCGGCAACATCCGCAGCGCGGTGGTCACCGCCGCCTACCTCGCGGCGGGCCGGGACGAACCGGTCGGCGCGGACGACCTGTTGGAGGGCGCCCGCCGCGAGTACCGCAAGGCGGGCCGGCTCGTCCCGGGCGAAGCGAGCTGGTGAGGGACGGTCCGCCATCGTGTGACGGCCCCCGACACCGTGTGGTGTCGGGGGCCGTCACATGCCGTATATGCCGCACGTGCCGTACGTGCCGTACGTGCCGTACGTGCCGTACGTGCCGTCACACGGTGAAGCGGACCGCCTCAAGCTGCTTGTAGGCGTCGATCGGGCTGCCGACGTACTTCCAGCCTCCGGGGTCGGTGCAGATCTCTTCCTGCCAGTCCTCGTCCTTCAGACGGGCCGTGCTGCACACCGAGCCGTCGAAGACCTTGATGGTGTATCCCTCAAGGGCGGGGTCGGCGTCCTTGGAGCTGCCGAAGTACATGTTCTTCCCGTCGTCCGCGTTCGTCCACGGGATCTCCTGCCGCCAGCCCTCGCCGACCCAGGCGCCGGTGCCGCTGACGCCCTGGGTGTCGGCCACCGCGATGTTGAGGGCCTTGATGGGCGTGCCCTTGCCGACCGTGCCGGCCTCGGCCCCGTCGCACACGGGGTCCTGCCAGCCCTCGCCCGCGACGAAGGCGCGGTAGCAGATGTGGCGGCCCTCGCTGCGTTCGGCGAGCTTGTTCACCGCGTCGGCCGCCGTCTGCTGCTTGGGCTTCTCGGGCTTCTCGTCGCCGCCACCGCCCCCGCCGCCCCCTCCGCCGTCGGAGCCGCCTCCGCCGTCGCCGCCGGGCTTCTCGGTGGGCTCGTCCGGCTTCTCCTCGGGCTTCGGCGGGGGGCTCTTGATCGGCGGGCTGGACGGCGCGATGTTGCCCGCTTCCTGCGGCTTCTCGCGGGCCACGGTCTGTACGCGCGGCTGGTACGACAGCCAGATCACCACGAACGCGATCGCCAGCGCGATGAGCAGTCCGAAGGTGGTGGCCAGCCAGCCCGGCAGGATCCCGCGCTGCACGAAGGTGCCGGGCACGTCCGTCGGTTCGGTGCCGGAGCGCCGCAGGGCCAGCGCGTAGGGCTGCTCCTGCTTGGATCCGAACCAGGTGATCTGCCGGGGCCGCAGCGTCGCCTTCACGAAGGCGGCCCGGCCCGGGTCGATCTGGATGTTGCTCGGCTGGAGGTCGTACGACAGCCGGTCCCCGGTGTCGCTGCCGCTGAGCGAGGCGGTGACCTTGGTGTTGCCGAGGTTGTCCACCGCGAGGCGCGGCCGCCCCCGGAACCGCCCCTTCACCGTCGGCGGCACCAGCTCGGTCCGTATCTCGGTGAAGGGCGTGATGGTGAGGTTGCCCTCGGGGACGGTGACGGCGTCCGGGTGTTCGGTGGGTGTGATCCGCACCGCGTACGGGTTCGGCCCCGCGGTCGCGTCGGGCGTGCGGGGTGGCGCGAACGTCAGCTCCACCGTGCCGGTCGTCCCCGGATAGAGCCGCAGCGACGGCGGCTCCACCGTGGTCCAGGGCGCGAGGGCACCGACCGGTTCGAAGCGGTACTCGTCGACGATGTCACCGGTGTTGCGCACCTTCAGCCGCACGGTGGTGCTGCTGCCGGGGTCGACGGTCGCGGAGGCAGGTTCCAAGGAAGTCCAAAGGCTCACGCCTCGACGCTAGGAGAGCCTGCCCGGTCCGTCAGGAGACCGGGGGGCAGACCTGGTTGCCTTCAGGGGCAGCGGCGGATGCTCTCCGGCCCGCCCCCCGACCGCCCTGCCGCGGCCCGGACTTCACGCCCCCTTCATGAGGATGGTCAGCCGGACCCGTCCTTCGTGGTCCAGGTGGCCCCACTGCTCGTGGAACGACTGCTCCTTGCCGTGCATCGCGAAGTACCACTGCGGATCGTTGCCGGGCCTGGCCTCCTCGTGGCGGGCGTAGTTCTCCATCGTCACGGAGTCCGAGCCGCTCGAGGCCACGACGGGAGCGAAGTGGAAGTCGAACACACCCGGTGCGTCACGCGTCGGGGCCTGCGTCTTGGTCATCAGTACGTCGCCGATGCCGGCCGGGGGCGTGTGCTCGTTCAACCCCCGCCGCTGGATGGCCTCTTCGAGGCGTTCCTCCCCGCGATGGGACAGGACGCCCACGATCAGGCGCTCCATGACCTTGCTGTACTTCTGCACCTTCTCGGGCTCCCGGCTGGTGGCCCCCTTCTTGGCCTTCAGATAGTCCTCGTACGTCGGGGCCTTCTTGAGCTTGAGCTTGGACTGGACGTCGGCCAGGACGCCGGCGAGCGCGGCGAAGTACGCGTCCGTGCCGTGGTCGGCGAGCCCTTCCTGACCGGAGACGGCTGTCGCGATCTCGTTGCACCGCTGCGGCAGGGTGGCCGGCAGACCGCGCACGCCGGGCCCTTCCGGGTTCGACTTCCGGGTCACCACGGGGTGGACCCGCCAGAGCGTCCTGGTGGTCTCGCCGTGGGTGATGGACAGGTAGTGGCTTCCCGACCGCTCCAGCCGCACCTGGCCGTGGAGGCGCTCGTTCGCCCGCCCGATCTGGTCGTCCGTGGCGAAGAACATCTTGGCCTGCCGGCCGCTCCCGGTGTGCTCCACCGCCAGGTCCATGTTGTCCGAGATCCGCAGCGCCACCAGACCCTGGTAGACGATGTTGGGCGCGCCGGACGCGTCGACGAAGCTCTCCTTCTCGACCGTCTCGTTCGGCTTGTTGACCGTGCGCGACTTCATCTCCTGACCGGGGAAGAAGTCGTCGCCGCTCTTGTCGAAGAAGTCCCCCACGGGGGTCCGCGTGCCTCCGGGGCTCTCCCGGCCCCGCTGCGGGTAGCCGGTCTCGCCGGGGCGCACCACGGCGAAGCGCTGCACCGCGCGCAGGTCGTCCGTGCCGCGCGGCGCGGCGTTCAGGTCGTCCGTGCTGCGCTGCACCGGTGCGGGTCGGCCGGGCAGCGACAGGTCGGGGCTGCCCCCTTGGGCGACCTTCTTGCCGTTCGAGGCGGCCGAGACCTCGAACGGGTCGTGCGGGCTGGAGACCTTCGTGCCCGAGCCGTCGGCGGTGCCGGCCACGTCCCCCATCGCGGTCTGGTACGTGTGGTCGACCTCGTGGAACTTCACCTCGTCGGGCAGATTCGGCTCCGCGGCGAGGATGTGCGACCCGACGGTGAGGGCCTGGGCCCCGAACTCCCGCGCCGCCCGCTGCGCCACCGGACCGTCGTGCCACTGCACATGGCCGAAGGTCATCGGGTACACCTGCTCCGCCCGGTCCCGGATGCGGGACTCCAACGGGCGGCTGGGGGAGGCGATCCCGGCCTCCAGACTCGCCTTCCGCTGGACGGCCGCCTGCGCACCGGACATCTCGGCACCGGAGGTCCTGGCACCGGACACCTCGCCGTGGCCGCACCCGGGACCGTGGGCGTGGGGCCCCTCCTCCAGGGCACGCGACACCGCCCTGTTCCCGGCCCGGGCGCTCAGCCGCAGCATCCGTCCCGCGAGGGTGTCCGGCGTGCGCGCCTGCCGGGATGCACGGTGCCCGTCGGTCTGTTGGGCCGGTGTTCCGTGTACGTGCACGTCGTTCCCTTCGGCGCAAGGTACAGGTGATCCACCACACCTTTACCGGGCCGGATCCCGCCCGGACAGGACCGCGAGGGCAGCCTTTCGGGCAAGGCGGCGGGCGGGGCGCGCGATCGGGCGGTGCCGCAGCCGCCCTGAAGTGCCCTTGCGGGCAGCGACGTTGCCCGGGGTGTGGCACCCGAGGACGTTCCGGCGGCGGGCCGCGCCGACCAGGGTTGGAGAAGTCCCGTCTCGTACCTCGAGGAGAGCAGAGCATGCCGTCCTACTTGTCGCCCGGCGTCTACGTCGAGGAGGTGGCCAGCGGTTCCCGTCCGATCGAGGGGGTGGGCACCTCCGTGGCGGCCTTCGTCGGACTCGCGCCGACCGGACCGCTGAACGAGCCCACGCTGGTGACCAACTGGACCCAGTACGTCGCCGCCTTCGGCGACTTCACCGACGGGTACTACCTGGCGCACTCCGTCTACGGCTTCTTCAACAACGGCGGATCCGCCGCGTACGTGGTCCGCGTGGGCGGCACCGCCGAGGGCGCCTCCGGTGACGGCGAGGCCCCTGCCGCGGTCAACGGCGCGGCCCCGAAGTCCGCACTGCCCGCCGCCGAGCCGAAGCAGCTCGGCGCGTTCACCGTGGCCGCCACGGGCCAGGGCGCGAACGGCCCGCTGACCGTGGAGGTCGCCGACGCCGAGGGCGAAGGCCCCGCGGAGCGCTTCAAGTTGATCGTCAAGAGCGGCGACAAGCCGGTCGAGACCTTCGACGTGAGCGCCAAGAAGGGCAACCGCTCCTACGTCGTCACGCAGGTCAAGGAGCGCTCCAAGCTCATCACGGTGACGGAGAACGCCTCCGGGGCGCAGCTCACCCGCCCGGAGAACCAGACCGTCACCCTGCCCGCGCCGCCCGCCGCCGCGCCCGCGCCCGTGGAGCAGGAGACGCCCGCGCACCCGGGTCCGGCCCAGTACCTCGGCGACTCCGCGGACCGCACCGGCTTCGGTGGCCTGGAGGCGATCGACGAGATCTCCATGGTGGCCGTGCCCGACCTGATGGCCGCCTACCAGCAGGGCGCGATCGACCTGGAGTCGGTCAAGGCCGTGCAGCTCGGGCTCGTCGCCCACTGCGAGCTGATGGGCGACCGCGTCGCGGTCATCGACCCGCCGCCGAGCCTCAATGCCCGTCAGATACGGGTGTGGCGTCAGGAGACGGCTGGTTACGACTCCAAGTACGCGGCCCTGTACTACCCCTGGCTCAAGACCTTCGACCCGGCCACGGGCAAGGCCCGCATGATGCCGCCGAGCGGTCACATCGCCGGTATCTGGGCGCGCAACGACTCCGAGCGCGGCGTGCACAAGGCGCCCGCCAACGAGGTCGTGCGCGGCGCCGTCGACCTGGAGCTGCAGATCACCCGCGGCGAGCAGGACCTGCTCAACCCCATCGGCGTCAACTGCATCCGCGCCTTCCCCGGCCGCGGCATCCGCGTCTGGGGAGCCCGCACCCTCTCCTCCGACCCCGAGTGGCGCTACCTGAACATCCGCCGCTACTTCAACTACCTGGAGGAGTCGATCCTGATCGGCACCCAGTGGGTGGTGTTCGAGCCGAACGACCACGCCCTGTGGGCCCGGATCCGGCGCAACATCTCGGCGTTCCTGGTCACCGAGTGGCGCAGCGGCGCGCTCTTCGGCCAGCGGCCCGAGGAGGCGTACTACGTCAAGTGCGACGAGGAGACCAACCCGCCGGAGTCGGTGGACCTCGGCCGGGTGGTGTGCGAGATCGGCGTCGCCCCGGTCAAGCCCGCGGAGTTCGTGATCTTCCGGCTGTCCCAGTTCTCCAGCGGCAGCGGGGAGTTGGAGGAGTAGCCGAGCCGCTCCCCCGCCCTCGTACACCTCGTACGCCATCGCCACAAAGCCCTAGAAGGACAGCGAACCCATGAGTCTCATGCAGGGTGACTCCCTCACATCACACAATTTCGGTCTGCAGATCGACGGCGTGATGGTCGAGTACCTCCAGGAGGTCAGCGGCCTGACCCTCGAGCAGGACATCATCATCAGCCAGCAGAACACCGCGCAGGGCCAGATCGACATCAACATCCTGCCGGGCGTGCAGAAGAACGGTCAGTGCACCGTCGTGCGCGGCATGACCCAGTCGTCCGCGTTCACCCAGTGGATCAACGACTCGATCAGCGGCCGGATGAGCACCGCCCGCAAGAACGCCTCCATCATCATGATGGATTACGAGGACAACCCGGTGAAGCGCTACAACCTGCGCAACGCCTGGTGCAACAAGATCGACGCCAGCTCGCTCAAGGCCGGCGAGGCCGCCGTCCTCACCGAGACCGTGACCATCGTCTTCGAAGAACTGGTCATCGAGTAATGCGGCGCAAGGCTGTTGGGGCGCCCGACTCGGGCACGGTCGTCGCGGCGCCCCCGGCCCCCCAGAACGCGGCGGCGGGAGGGGAGTCCCCCACTCCGCCTTCCGTCGCCGCTCAGACCGACGCCGCACCACGGGCCCTGCGCACCGAGTTCCCCTTCCAACTCCCGCGCGGCTACGTGGACGAGGCGGGCACCGTGCACCGCGACGGCGTGATGCGCCTGTCGACGGCGCGGGACGAACTGATCCCGCTGCGCGACGTCCGCGTCCAGGAGAACCCGGCGTATCTGTCCGTGGTGCTCCTGGGCCGGGTCATCACGCGCCTGGGCACGCTGCCGTCGGTGCACGACGGGACGGTGGAGAACATGTTCGCCTCCGACCTGGCGTTCCTCCAGGACTTCTACCGACAGATCAACGCCGAGGGGCACACGCGCGCCGCCGTGTCGTGCCCGCACTGCTCCGAGCCCTTCGAGGTGGAACTCGGCGGGAGCCGCCTGGGGGAATCGTGACGTACGCGACCGACCGACTGCACGAGGAGATCGCGTACGTCGCCTATCACTTCCACTGGAACCTGGAGACGATCCTGGACCTGGAGCACCATGACCGCCGCCGGTACGCGGACCAGATCGCGTCCTTCGTGACGCTCGCCGGGGCGGAGGGCTGAGCCGTGGGGTTGTTCGACCGGTTGCGGGGGCGGGGCGAAGGCACGCCCGAGGGTGGCGCCGATGTCGGGGGCGTCGCCGACGCCAGTGGTGACATTGACGGCAATGGTGGTAGCGGCGGCAGTGGTGACACCGCTGTGGGCCCGCCGGGCGCCGCTGCCTCGTCCGACGGTGCCTCCGGCGGTGCCCGAGCGGGTACGGGCGCGTGGGCCGGGCTGCCGCCGATCCAGCGGTCCGTCGGCGACAGCGGATCCGGCGTCGCCGACTCCGCCTTCGGCATGCGGCTGCCCACGTGGCAGAACCCCTCCTTCACCCGGACGTCGGCCCACCCCGGCGTCCTGGACGCGGCGGCGTCGAGCAACCTGCTCTCCGCCACGTCCTCCTCGTCGGCCGCGGCACTGAGCGAGACGGCACGGCCGACCACGGGGCTCGAGGGGGCCGCGGGTGCGGCGCCCTGGACCCCTTCGTCGCCGCCCCCGTCGGAGCGCCGGATGCCGGTGGCTCCGCTGCGGGCGGTCCAGCGGGCGGAGGCCGCGCCCGCAGCGCCCGCCCCGGAGCTCTCCGGGGCCACGGCGCCAAGGTCGGGTGCGTCCGGCGGTGGGCAGGGGCCCGCCGCGTCCCGTAGCTCGGTGGGGACCGTGGGACCGGCTGGGCCAGCCGCCGGGCGCACCCCTTCCGTGGGCCCCGGTCGGCGGCCGGGGCCCACGGCATCCGCCGTGCCGGTGGCGGGAATTGGCGGTACGGGTACGGGGCCGGGGCCTCGGGCCGGTTCCACCCCGGGGCGGGCCTCGGGGGCCCGTCGGACTCCGGCGTCGGCTCCGGCATCGGCTCCGTCGTCGGCTGCCGTGCCGGTGCAGCGTGCCGCTGCCGCTGGGGCGGCGACCGGGGGCCGGGGGACGGGAGTTGCTGGAACTACGGGAACACGGCGTGCGGCGGCACCTGTCGTCCAGGGTTCCGGTGCGGCCGGCGTGCCTGCGGTTCCGGCCGCACCGGCCGCGCCTGCCTCGCCTGCCTCGCCTGCACTTCCTGGCTCGCCTGGTGCGCCTAGTGCGCCCGGTACGCCTGCCGCTCAGAGTTCTGGAGTGCAGCGTTCCGGTGCGCAGGGCCCCGTCGGTCAGACAGTGCAGCGCTCGCATGTCGTGCAGGAGGGGAACGGAACGTCGGTCGTCACGCCGTCCCGTGTGTCGAGCGCTGCGACGCCGGCGCCCGCACCGGCTCGCGGGGTCCGCGTGACACCCACCCCGCCCGCGCCGACCACCCCGGCCGCCGCACCCCCGGCGGCCACGCGGCCCCGCCCGCTGACCAAGGCGCCGGTCGCGCCCACGGCTGCCGTGCAGCGCCGCGTCCTGCCCGTGGCCCGTCGGGAGCCTGCGCCGGTACGGGCAGCCGCGAGCGAGGGGTCCCGTGCGGGGGCGGCGGCGCCGGACGGTGACGGCGGGTCGCGAGGGGGAGGCCAACCACCCTCCCCCTCACGGCCGTTGACGGGCACCTCACGGACACCCACGCCCACGCCTGCACCCGCACCCGCCTCCACGCCCTCGCAGGCTGCGCCGTCCAGTGCGTCGGCACCGGGTGCGGCGTCGAGTGCCTCGACACCGGATGCAGCAGCGCCGAGTCCCGCCAAGCCGGTCGCTGCCAAGCCCGCCGCCGCCAAGCCGAGTGCAGCATCGCCGACCACCCCTTCGCCCACCCCTTCGCCCACCTCTCCTTCTCCGAGCGCTTCGAAGCCCACGGCCGGGAACCAGACACCCGCTTCCCTTCCCGTGACACAGCGGGCGATTCGGAGTACCCCCGGCCCCGCTCCGTCCGCCCCGCACCCCGCCGCGTCTCCCCCATCTCCCCTATCTCCCCCGTCGGCGACGGCATCCGACTCCCGTACGGAAGCGAGCAACCCTCGTACGGAAGGGCCGGGTTCGCGTGCCGCCGCGAGCAGCACGCCCCGCACGGAAGAGGGAACCCCGCGCACCAAGGCAGGCAACTCCCCTGCGCAAAGGCCGAGTTCTCCCACGTCGCCGCCCGCCACCACGAGCGCCCAGCAGGGGACAGTGCAGCGCAGCACCGGACGCACGGCGCCCCGCACGTCACCCCGCGCGGGCCTCGGCGCCCCGGTCACCTCCGACTCGGCGCCCAAGGCGCCGACCCCGGATCCCCCTTCCGGACCGCCTGCGGCCACGCCGTCCGCCTCAACGAGCACGGGCTCGACGGCCGCCCCCGACGTACCCGCGACTCCTGCCGAGCCGCCGCGGAACCCGGGCTCCACGCCGCCCGCGCGCGAGGTCCAGCGCGCCGCCGCTCCCGTCACCAGGCCCACCCCACCGCGCGGCCGCACCCCGCGCGGCCGCACCCCGCTCGGTGCCCCGCTCACCGGCCCGGTCCCGACGAGTGCGTCGCGCCCCGGCGGCCGTACGACTCCGCCACCGGTTCAGCGGAGCACGTCGCCCAACTCGCCCTCTACAGCGCCGTCTTCGGCACCCACTTCACCTGCGGCCACGCCGAAGGGCGCCACCGCCCCGACTCCGCCGGCCGTGCAGCGAGCCGCCGGATCCCCCGCGTCCACGCCGCCGTCGAAGCCCGCGCCGCGCACGGACGCGCCGCAGCAGGCACCCGCCGCGTCCGGGCCCACCGGTCCGGCAGCGCCGCCCGTCCAGCGCGCCGTCGCCCCCAACTCCCCCGTGCCGCCTGTCTCGTCACAGAGTCCAGCGACACCTCCTGCACCCCCTGCACCTCCTACGTCTCCGGCTCCTCCGGCTCCTCCGATACCCCCCGCGCCTCCGGTCCAGCGGGCCACCACACCCACCGCGCCCACCGGCTCCACCCCGAAGCCCGCCCCCACGACGCCTCGGCCCACCGGCCCGACCCCACCGCCGGTACAGCGAGCCATGCCCAACTCACCCGCGGAGCCCACCAGGCCGACCCCTGGAGCACCCCGCCCCCGCACCGCTGCGCCACTGCCGGTGCAGCGTGCGACCACCCCCAACTCGACCCACTCGCCCCACCCGCCCTCTGCGCACACCCCGTCGCACGGCGCCACGACACCGGCCGAGTCCGCACCGCGCCCGAGCACCCCCAGCGCACCCGCCATGCCCACCACTCCCACCACACCCGACTTCCCCACCACACTCACCCCACCCACCATGACCCATACCGCCGCCACACCTGCCCATCCCGCCACCCCCGCGTCGACCCCCACCATCCAGCGCAGCGTCACACCCACCCCTGCCCCTCCCGTACGTCTCCGCCCCCTCACCCCGCCCAGCACCACCACCGCCGTCCGGTCGCCCCTCCCCGTGGCCCGCCTCGTCGCCCCCTCTTCCCCGATGGGGACAACTCCCGTGCAGCGCCTGCCCATTGCCCCGGCAGGCGGCGAGGCCAGCTCAGGCGTCGGCACCGGCACCGGCACCGGCACCGGCATCAGCGGTGGCGGTCCGGTCGTGCAGCGCGGTTTCCGTTCGTCGACCAAGTCGGCGACCGGGCGCCTGGCCGCCTCCGCTGCCGCCGCCGTGGCCGGCAGCCTGGAGCGGCTCCAGCACGGCGGCGGCCAGCGGCAGCAGCACCGGCAGGACCAGGAAGAGGTCGTCGACGACCCGCTGCCGTTCCCGCCCAGCAAGAACCCGGAACCGGTCACCGTCTCCGACGGCCCGCCGCCGCCCGGGTACACGCCGATACCCGAAGGGACCTTCGACCCGAAGGCCCTCACGGACTTCCAGATCGACGAACTCGTCCACCGCATGATCGGCCGCATCACGCGCCTGGTCCGCACCGAACTCCGTATGGACCGCGAACGGATCGGCAGACTCCGCGACGACCGCCGCTGAGCCGCCCACCGCAGCCGTACCGCAGCGCAGCACCACCCCAGCGTCACCGCAGCAACGACAGAAAGGCCCACCCCGCGATGCCCCGCCAGGACCCGGGTTCCACGATCTGGTTCAGCCTCTCCATCGACGGCGAGAGCCTCGGCTACTTCAACGGATGTGAGGGGCTGTCCTCCAAGGTGGAGGTCGAGCAGCGGCAGGAGGGCGGCAACAACGGCTTCGTGTGGCAATTCCCGTCCCGCGTCACCTTCTCCACCATCCGCCTCACCCGCCCGCTCACTCCGGACACCACGAAGGTCGCCAAGTGGATCTCCTCCGTGCAGACGGGGATCAAGCGGCCCACCGCCGAGATCGCGGCGCTGCGCGCGGACGGCTCGGAGGTCGCGCGCTGGGGTCTGATCGACGTGCTGCCCGTCAGCTGGCAGGGGCCCCGGCTCGACCCCAGCAGCCCGGCCGTCGCGACGGAGGTCCTGGAGATCGCCCACCACGGGTTCACGGACTAGCGGGATCACAGGGACCAGAGAGGAGCGGGAGACACCCACATGCCCCAGAGCAAAGGCGCCGGCAAGAGCCTCGTGCGCGCCAGCCTCGCCATTCACGAGCCCCCCATCGGCATCAGCACCACGCCGGGAGGACTCATCAAGACGTTCGACTTCGACTTCAATCCGGCGCAGCTGACCATCGGCCGCCGCGCCACCTGGACGGTGACCCCGGCCGCGAGCAACCGTGACGGCGCGACGCCGGAGTTCATGGGTGCCGAGCCGCGTGAGATGAGCGTGGAGATCTTCCTCGACTCGTCCGAGAAGCCGTCGAGCGAGTCGGTCATGAAGAAGGTGGACGCGCTGCTCGACTGCTGTGCGGTCACCGACAAGAGCCAGAAGGCCGACCAGCCGTCGCCGCCGTGGGTGCGCTTCCAGTGGGGGTCGTTCAAGACGGCCCGGTTCACCGCCTACGTCAGCTCGGCCGACGCCTCGTACACCCTCTTCGGCACCTCGGGCGTGCCCATCCGGGCCACCTGTCAGCTGCGTCTGCACGAGATACCCGGTGACGCCCTGGGGCAGAACCCGACCTCCGGCGCGCTCACCGCACAGCGCGTGCACCGGGTCGTCGCCGGCGACTCGCTGCAGTCGCTGGCCTGGCGCGAGTACGGCGACGCCACGGTGTGGCGGGCCATCGCCGAGGCCAACGGCATCGACAACCCGTCCGTCCTCACGTCGGGCACCGAACTCGTGCTGCCCGCGGCCCAGGAGGTGGTGCGCTGATGGCGCACACTCCCTTCTCCAGCATCATGAAGGTCAAGTTCGGCGGCACCGAACTCCCGGCCAAGTACGACCCGTTGTTCGTCGACGGCTGGGTCGACCAGGGGGCCGGGGTGCCCGCCGCGTTCCGCCTGACCTTCCGAGACCCGAACCGCCTGCTCCTCAAGGAGCTGGGCGTCAAGTTCGGCACCGAGGTGGAGCTGACCCCGGTGGCCGACGGGCAGGGCTCCGGCGACCCGCTCCTGACCGGCGAGGTCACCGCCCTGGAGGCCGACTACGACGGCACCGGGTCCTTCACGGTGATCCGCGGCTACGACCTCGGGCACCGCTTCATGCGGCGGCGCCGGGTGGCCGCGTACACGAACGAGACGGCGTCCTCGATCGTCAGGAAGCTGGCCGGGCTCGCGGGCGTGCCCATCGGGAAGATCGAGTCCTCCGGCGGGAGCTACGAGTTCATCAGCCAGGCCAACGTCACCGACTGGGACTTCATCGCCCGCCTCGCGGACGAGAACAAGATGGTCATGTCCCTCGACGCGAAGGGCACGTTCAACTTCGTCTCGCCGAAGCCCTCTTCGGGCGCGCCCTCGCCCAAGAGCGAGAAGAACCCCCTCGTCCTGAAGTCCCGGCGGGACATCCTGCGCCTGCGCACCTCCGTGACCGCCGCCGACCAGGTGGCCGAGGTGGAGGTGCGCGGCTACGACGTGGCGGGCGCGCGCGAGATCGTGGAGACGTCGAAGAAGGCCAACAGCCCCGTCTTCTCCATCGGGACGTCGCCGAAGAAGGCCGCGGCCGCCTTCAAGAAGACCAAGCTCGTGCAGACCTCGGTGCCCTACGACAAGCGGCCCGAGGTCAAGCACGCCGCCGACGCCCTCTTCGACGACGTGTCCTCGTCCTTCTCCGAGCTGGAGGTCGTCGTCCACGGCAACCCCAAGCTGCGTCCCGGCGTGCCGGTGGCGCTCGCCGACGTCGGCTGGCCCTTCCAGGGCAAGTACACGACGACGTCCGTGCGGCACGTGTTCGGCAACGGGCAGCGCTACGAGTCCTGGGTCACCGTCAGCGGCCGCCAGTGGCGCTCCTTGTACGGGCTGACGTCGGGCGGTTCGGAGAGCGAGCCGAAGCTGCCGAGCGTGGCCAACGCCGTCGTCACGGACGTCGACACGAAGGACGAACAGGCCCGGGTGAAGCTGAAGTTCCCGTGGCTGGACGACACATATGTCAGTGACTGGACGCGCTGTGTGCAGCTCGGCGGGAAGCGCGGCGGCGGGATCTTCCCGCTGGACGTCGGCGACGAGGTCCTGGTCGGCTTCGACAGAGGCGCGCTCGACCACCCCTTCGTGATCGGCGGGCTCTACAACGGCAAGGACAAACCGACCCGCAACAAGGCCCCGCTGTATTCGGGCGCGCGCAACCAGGCCAGCCGCCACACCCTCGCCGACCGCACCGGCAACCGCGTCGACCTGCTCAGCCAGCGCGTGGGCAAGCACCGGGGCGTGCGGCTCTCCACGGGCGACGACAAGCTGACCGTCCATCTGGACCGCGCCAAGACGGAGATCACCGTGGACAGCAAGGGCTCGGTCTCCATCAAGGGCAGCCGCTCCGTGTCCGTGCAGGCGGGGACGGACCTCAGGCTGGGGGCCAAGGGCAATGTGTCCATCCAGAGCGGCGGGCTGCTCAACGTCCGGGCCGCGACCGCCATCAACATGAACGCGGGCGGCGGCGGATTCAGCGTCAACTCGTCGTTCTTCAACGTGCGGGCCGCCGGTCTGGCGACCGTCAGCGCGGCGGGCGGGCTCACGTTGAGCGCCGCCGCGGCACTGACGCTCACCTCCGCCGCCACGATGGCGCTGACCTCGAGCAACATCGGCCTGAACGGTGTGGTCATGGTCAACCGGAAACCCCTGCCCTTCTGATGGCCGCCGTGACCCCTGTGTCCCCCGTGTGTCCCCTGACCCCGCATCCCGAGAAAGGACCGGTGACTTCCTGATGGCCGAACAGTTCGTCGGCTCCGGCTGGGCGTTCCCGCTGCGCATCGGCCCCACCGGGGGCATCGCCCTGGTCAGCGGGGAGCGCGAGGTCGAGGAGGCCATCCGGCTCGTCCTGGCCACCGCCCCCGGTGAGCGGCCGATGCGACCGGAGTTCGGCTGCGCCATCCACGACCTGGTCTTCGCACCGGCCAACGAGCAGACCGCGGGCCGCATCCAGCACGAGGTGTATCTGAGCCTGGACCGCTGGGAGCCGAGGATCGAGGTGCACGAGGTCGAGGTCTCCGCGGGCGAGGACCAGACCGTGCTCTACATCGACGTGCGCTATTCGATCCGCGGCACCAACAACCCGCGCAGCCTCGTCTTCCCCTTCTACGTCATCCCCTCCCACGAGGAACCGGGGTCCGCGGAGACGTCCGACGGCCCCGGTGCCTTCCCCGAAAGCGACCGCTGATGCCCCTGCAGAGCCCGAACCTCGACGACCGCCGCTTCCAGCAGTTCGTCGACGACGCCAAGCGCTACATCCAGCAGCGCGCCCCGGAGTGGACCGACCACAACGTCTCCGACCCCGGCGTCACCCTCGTCGAGACCGTCGCGCACATGGCGGACCAGATCGTCTACCGCCTCAACCGCGTCCCGGAGAAGAACCACCTGGCCTTCCTGGACCTGGTCGGCATCACGCTGTTCCCGCCGGCCGCCGCGCGCACCGACGTGACGTTCTGGCTGTCGGCGCCCCGCGACGAGCCGGTGGCCGTGCCGGTCGGCACCGAGGTGACCACGCTGCGCACCGAGGCCGAGGACGCCGTCGTCTTCGCCACCGAGCACGACCTGCGCATCGTCCCGTGCATGCTGCGGCACGTGATGGTGCAGCGCCGCGGCGAGCCCGTCGCCGACCGCACCGCGGACCTCGCCGAGGGCACCGACGTCATGTGCTTCGCCGAGGCGCCGACCGCCGGAGACTGTCTGCTGTTCGGTCTGACCGCCGCCGTCCCGCACTGCGCGGTCGCCATCGAGCTCGACAGCCGCGTGGACGGTGTCGGCGTCGACCCCCGCCAGCCCCCGCTGGTGTGGGAGGCGTGGACGGCGGACGGCTGGCAGCAGTGCGAGGTGCACAGCGACGGCACCGGTGGCCTCAACCGGCCCGGCGACGTGATCCTGCACGTGCCCGGAGGCCATGTCCTCTCCCGCAACGGCGGCCAGGAGGCGGGCTGGCTGCGCTGCCGCGTCACCGAGGCACTGGCCAACCAGCCCTTCTACACGACCTCGCCGACGGTGCGCTCCAGCGACGCCTGCACGATCGGCGGCACGACCGGCGTGGTGCACGCGGACACCGTGTACGACGAGGCGCTCGGCGAGGCCAACGGGCTGCCCGGCCAGCGTCTGAAGCTCGCCCACGCACCCGTCGTCGGCGACGACCAGCCGGTGCTCCTGCAGACCGCCGAGCTGGACGGCTGGGAGGACTGGCAGGTGGTACGGCACTTCGCCGAGTCCCGCCCCGACGACCGGCACATCACCCTGGACGCGACCACCGGCGACATCGCCTTCGGCCCCGCCGTCCGCGAACCCGACGGCACCCTGCGCCAGTTCGGCATGTCCGCCCCCAAGGGCTCGGTCATCCGCGCCCGCCGCTACCGCACCGGCGGCGGCCGGGCCGGCAACGTGGCCCGGGGCGCCCTGTGCGTGCTGCGCTCCTCCATCCCGTTCATCACCGAGGTCGTCAACCGGGAGGCCGCGCGCGGCGGCGTCGACGGCGAGACGGTCGAGGAGGCGAAGGTGCGCGCCCCGATCACGCTGCGCGCCCAGGAGCGCGCCGTGACCCTGCGCGACTACGAGGAACTCGCCCGCCGTGCCGCCCCGGAGACCGCCCGCATCATGTGCCTGGAGGGCAAGGTCGACGACTACGGGGCGCACGCGGTGCGGGTCCTGGTCGTGCCGCAGGCCGTGCCCGATCCCGGCGGGCGGCTGAGGTTCGAGCAACTCGTGCCCGGCGACGCCCTGTTGGAGCGCATCACCCGCCACCTCGACGAGCGCCGCCTCATCGGCACCCGGCTCGCCGTCGGCCCGCCCTACTACCAGGGCGTGACGGTGGTGGCCACGGTGCACGCGTTCCGCGGGGTGGAGACCGACCGGGTGCGGCGCGCGACCCACGACGCCCTCTACCGCCACCTCGACCCGCTCACCGGCGGCGCGGACGGCAGGGGGTGGCCCTTCGGCCGTCCCGTCCAGGCGGGCGAGATCTTCGCGGTGCTGCAGCGGGTGCCCGGCGTGGAGCTGGTCGACGAGGTCGTCCTGCACCCGGCCGACCCGCTCACCGGCAAGCGCGGCGACCGCACCGACCGCATCGACCTGGAGCCCTCCGCGCTGGTGTTCTCCTTCGACCACCGTGTACGGGTGATCGGGGACGCCTCGTGACCCCGGCTCCGCGGCACCCGGGAGGCCGCTCATGAGGGGTTCCATCGACGGCCTCGGCTCCTCCGCGCCCATCGGGATGATGCTCCCGGCCGTCTTCGCCGACGACGACCTGGCCCTGCGCTTCGTGGCGGGCCTGGACGAGGTCCTGGCACCGATCCTCAACGTCCTGGACTGCCTGGACACGTACTTCGACCCCGCGCTCACCCCGGCCGACTTCGCCGAGTGGCTCGGCGTCTGGGTGGGCGCCGAGACCGACGGCATCGAGTCGGAGGCGCGGCTGCGCGCCGCCGTCGCCGCCGCGGCCGCGCTGCACCGCGTACGGGGCACGCGGCAGGGCCTGTCGGAGACGGTGCGCCTCGCGTTCGGCACCACCCCCGAGATCACCGAGAGCGGCGGCGCCGCGTGGAGCGCACGCCCCCGCGGCCCGGTCCCCGGCAAGCCGCGGCCGCACCTGAACGTGGCGATCCGGCTACCCGACCCCACCCCGGCGGACACCCACCGCCTGGACGCGCTGGTGGCCGCCGCCCGCCCCGCCCACATGCCCTACTCCGTCACCGTCACAGCCGCCGAAAGGACCCTCGAGTCATGACCACGCAGAACTGCACCGAGTGCGACGCCCGCGTGGAACCCGGTCAGTCGTTCTGCGACGCCTGCGGTGCCGTCCTCAGCTGGAACACGGCCGGGGCGCGCTCGGGGGCGGCGTCGGCCGCGGGCCCGGGTGCCCAGGCCAACTCCGGGTCCGCTTCCGGGCCGGGGTCCGAGCCCGGCCCGGGCTGGGACGCGTTCGCCCGCCCGGCCCGTACGACGCCCCCGGCGCCCGCCGCGCCCGATGCCGCCGCCCCGGCCCCGCCCGCCACCGGCCCGGTGCCGAGCCCGGCGGCCGAGCCGCGCGCCACCGACTCCGGACTGCCCCGCCGCCCCCACCCGGACGCGCCCCCGGAGCCCCCGGCCACCGCGGGACCCGCCCAACCCCCAGCCAACGACCCGGACATGACGGACACGGCGCCCAACGACCCGGTGCCCCCGTACACCCCCGGCCCGGAGACGGTCCGCTCCCTGCTGGTGCCCGTCTCGGAGCCGACGGCCGCCCCGCCGCCCCCGGCCGTGAGCCCGGTCCTGCCCGGCCGGCCCGACACCGAGCGTCCGCAGGTGCGCGTGCCCGGACCGCAGCAGGGGTCCGGCAACGGCCTGCCGTGCCCGTGGTGCTCCACCCCGAACCGCCCCGACCGGCACTTCTGCGCCCGCTGCGCGATGCCGCTGGCCGAGACCGAGGACCAGACGCCCGCGCCGCTGCCCTGGTGGCGCCGGCTCATGGGCCCCGGCCGCAACCAGACGCCCTGGGCGGGTGAACGCCCGCGGCTGCGCCGGGTGTTCGACAACATCGGCACCTGGATCACCTGGGCCGTCGTCCTGACGCTGCTCATCTTCGCCGCGGTGAACCTCTCCGACGGCATCCAGGCCACGCGCGACCACTTCGCCAAGCGCGCCCCGGTCGAGCCCGACGGGATCCGCGCCTCGCGCTCGTACGAGGGCCACCCGGCGAAGCTGGCCATCGACAAGCTCAACAACACCTGGTGGGGCCCGGGGGTCGCGCAGTCGGGCCAGGGCGAGTGGCTCGAGCTGAGCTTCGTCCGGCCGACCCGGCTCCTCGACGTCATCATCACGCCGGGCACATCGACCCGCGCGGACCAGATCGGCAAGTCCGCCCTGCCGCACCGCGTGAAGGCCACAGTGACGAAGAAGGACGGCTCGGTCACGACCCGCGAGCTGTCCCTGGACCCGGGGGCGGGCCCGCAGCGCCGCGACTTCCGCGTGGGCGAGGTCACCAAGGTGCGCTTCACCATCGAGTCGGCCCACGCCGCGAACGACAAGAAGCAGGTGGCCATCGCGGAGGTGGAGCTCTTCGGCCGCTCGGACGGCAGCCGCACCTGAACCCACCCGCTCTCACGAACGACGCGCTTGCGGCGACCGGCTTCCCGG
>NZ_JBHYJB010000077.1:0-20913 GCF_042740175.1 Streptomyces sp. NPDC059009
CGGACGGGCTGTATCCAGCCCGTCCGGCGTTTGAGGACGAGCAGGCCGCAGGCCGCGATCGGGGTGCCCCAGGGCGACGGAGTCGCGGATTCGGGAAGGGGCGGGACTGGGGAAAAGGCGCCGCAGGCACTCACAGCGCAGCCCCCACCGCCCGCACCAACGCCTGCGCCCGAGGATCCGCCGTAACCCCCTTGCGCATCCCATTCGTGACGTACCCGAACCCGACCCCCGCCTCCGGATCCGCGAACCCGAGCGCCCCACCCCGCCCCGGGTGCCCGAAGGACCCCGGCCCGAGCAGCGGCGACGCACCCCCGTGCAGCATGTAGCCGAGCCCGAAGCGGGTGTTGACGACCAGCACTCGGTCCGGCCCCGCCGAAGCCTCGCCTCGCGCGAGTTCCACCGTCCCGGGCGTGAACAGCCGCCCCGCGCCCTCGACTTCACCGATGAGCCCGGCGTAGAAGCGGGCGAGCCCCTCAGCGGTGGCGATGCCGTTCGAGGCGGGCAGCGCGGCCGCGCGGTACGCGAGGTCGTTCTCGTCCGGGAGCGGATCGATCGCCCCGAAGGCGCGACGCGTCAGCGACTCCGGGTCCGCGTACGCCTCGGCGACGTTCCGCTTCGGGCGGGTCCGCAGGGCGCCGGGCGCACTCTCCGGGGCGGCGAGCGGCCCCACCCGCCCCGCGCGCGACGCGGCCCCCGGCGGCAGTCCGACCCACAGGTCCGCCCCGAGCGGCCCGGTCACCTCGGCCGCGAGCCAGTCCCCGATGGCCTGCCCGGTCACCCGGCGCACCAGCTCGCCGGTGAGCCAGCTGTATGTCTGCGCGTGGTAGCCGTGGTCGGTGCCGGGCTCCCAGAAGGGGGCCTGGGCGGCGACCACGGCGGCCGCCAGATCGGGGTCGAGCGCCTCGGAGGGGGTCAGCGGGCGGTCGAGCGCGGGCACTCCGGCCCGGTGCGCGAGCAGGTCACGCACCCGGACCTGCTCCTTGCCCGCCGCCTTGAACTCCGGCCAGTACGAGCCCACGGGCTCGTCCAGGTCGAGCCGGCCGCGCTGGTGGAGCAGGAGCAGGGCCGCGGCGGCCACGCCCTTCGTCGCCGAGCGCACGATCTGCGCGGTGCCCTGCCGCCAGGGCGCGGTGCCGTCGATGTCCTGCGTCCCGCCCCACAGGTCCACGACCTTCTGCCCGTCGCGGTAGACGGTCACGGCGGCGCCCCGCTCGCCGAGCTCGGCGAAGTTGCGGACGAAGGCGTCGCGGACCGGCTCGAACCCGGCGGCGACGGTTCCGCTCACACCCGTCACGTCTACGGCGTCTATGGCGTCCATGACAAGGCCAACACCCGTACGCGACCGGGGATTCCCTACCGCCCCACCGTCACCGACTTCGGATCGAAGCCGAAGGGGAGTTCCAGGCGGTGGGCGCTCATCAGGTCCTCGTCGGCGAGGAGGTCGCCGGTGGCGCCGTCGGCCGCGATCACGCCGTCGCTGAGGATCAGCGCGCGCGGGCAGAGTTCCAGGGCGTAGGGGAGGTCGTGCGTGACCATGAGCACCGTCACGTCCAACGACCGCAGGATGTCGGCGAGTTCGCGGCGCGAGGCCGGGTCGAGGTTGGAGGAGGGCTCGTCCAGGACGAGGATCTCCGGCTCCATGGCGAGGACGGTCGCGACGGCGACGCGGCGGCGCTGGCCGAAGGAGAGGTGGTGCGGCGGGCGGTCCGCGAATTCCTCCATGCCGACGAGGCCGAGCGCCTTCATGACGCGCGCTTCGAGCTCGGGCCCGCGCATCCCGGCGGCCGCCGGGCCGAAGGCCACGTCCTCGCGCACGGTCGGCATGAACAGCTGGTCGTCCGGGTCCTGGAAGACGATGCCGACCCGGCGCCTGATCTCCGCCATGTGCTGCTTGCCGACGAGCAGCCCGGCCACGGTCACGGTGCCCGTGCCGCCGCTGAGGATGCCGTTGAGGTGCAGCACGAGGGTGGTCTTGCCCGCGCCGTTCGGCCCGAGCAGCGCCACGCGCTCGCCGCGCCCGACGCGGAAGTCGACGCCGAACAGGGCCTGGTGGCCGTCGGGGTAGGCGAAGGCGAGGCCCGCCACTTCCAGTGAGGGCGCTGAGGTCTCTGAGGTCGCTGAGGTCACAGGGTCCATCCCAACAGGCAGACGACGAGCGCGGTCACGGGGAGGGCGAAGGCGTACGACCACTGCGCGCGCGACGCGGTCACCTCGTCGATGACCGGCATCGAACCGGCGTAGCCCCGGCTGACCATGGCCAGGTGCACCCGCTCCCCCCTCTCGTACGAGCGGATGAAGAGGGCGCCCGCCGACTTCGCGAGGACGCCCCAGTGGCGCAGGCCGCGCGCCTCGAAGCCGCGCGACTCCCGCGCGATCTTCATGCGCCGCATCTCGTCGGTGATCACATCCCCGTACCGGATCATGAACGAGGCGATCTGCACGAGCAGCGGCGGAAGCTTCAACCGCTGGAGTCCGAGCAGGAGTTCCCGCAGCTCGGTGGTGGCGGCGAGGAGCACGGACGCGGCGACGCCGAGGGTGCCCTTGGCGAGCACGTTCCAGGCGCCCCACAGGCCGTTGACGCTGAGGGACATCCCGAGGACGTCCACGCGCTCGCCCTGCGCGACGAAGGGCATGAGCACCGCGAAGGCCACGAACGGGACCTCGATGAGCAGCCGCTTCAGCAGGAAGCCCGCCGGGACGCGGGCCGCGTACGCGACGCCGCCGAGCAGCACCGCGTACAGGCCGAAGGCCCACATCGCCTCGCGCGGCGTGGAGACCACGACGACCACGAAGCAGAAGACCGCCGCGAGCTTGGTGTGCGGGGGCAGCGCGTGCACCGGCGAGTGGCCGTGCCGGTAGAGCCGGTGGGCGTGACCCGCGCCCATGTCAGACCTTCTCGGTTTCCGGTACGGCGGCGGGGCCCGCCTCCGAAGCCGTACGGCGGCGGCGCAGCACCCAGAAGACGCCGGTGCCCGCGACGACGGTGACGCCGACGCCGATCACGCCCGCGAGGCCGCCGGAGAGGCGGCTGTTGGTGATGTCCTTGACCCCGTAGTCGGCGAGCGGCGAGTCCGAGGAGGCGTGCTCCTCGGCCTTCTTGTCGATCCCCTTGTCGTGGGCGACCTTCTCCAGGCCGTCGGGGTCGGCGGAGGCGTAGAAGCTGACGAAGCCCGCGAGGACGAGGGAGGTGACGAGGCCGATGGCCCAGACCTTGCGCGGGGACCGGGCGGCGGCGGGCGACGGGGTGGCGGCGGGGGCGTCCACCAGCTCGCCGCCGACGCGGAGCTTGAGCGGGGTGGTCAGGCCGCGGGCGCCGTGCACCAGGTCGGGGCGGACGGCGATGACGGCGCCGACGGTGAGGGCGGTGATCGCGGCCTCGCCGATGCCGATGAGGACGTGCACGCCGATCATGGCGGTGGCGACCTTGCCGATGGAGACGTCCGTGGTGCCGCCGAGGGAGTAGATCAGGGTGAAGGCGACGGCCGCGGCGGGCACCGAGAGCAGCGAGGCGACGAAGGCGGAGACGGTGACGGAGCGGCGGCCCCGGGGCAGCACCTTCACCAGGCCGCGGAAGACGAGGTAGGCGACGACGGTGGTGACCACCGCCATGTCCGTGATGTTCACACCGAGCGCGGTGAGCCCGCCGTCCGCGAACAGGACGCCCTGCATGAGCAGCACCACGGAGACGCAGAGCACCCCCGTATAGGGCCCGACGAGTATCACCGCGAGGGCGCCTCCCAGCAGATGTCCGCTGGTCCCGGCCGCGACGGGGAAGTTGAGCATCTGCACGGCGAAGATGAAGGCGGCGACGAGACCGGCGAGCGGCGCGGTCTTCTCGTCCAGTTCTCTGCGGGCCCCGCGCAGGCTGACGGCGACCGCTCCCGCGGCGACGACTCCGCAGGCGGCCGAGACGGGTGCGTTGATGAATCCGTCGGGGACATGCATGGGCGGACTCCAGGCAGGGGACTCGACCGGTCGTGAACCGTTCAATAGTAGTGCCCAGTTGCGAACGGCTTGCAAGAGCGGCCAGGTCACGATTACGCCTGAGCCTTATTTCTCCCCATATGGGACATTTGTGGTCAGGAGTCAAGAGTGTGGCGTGAGGAGCCCGTGATGTCGGCAGTAGAGCAGTACGCCCGCGCCCACCTCGTCACGGACTCCGAGTCCGGCCACCGCACGATCCCCGTCGCCCTGCGCTACGACCCGGAGGCCGACCCGCGCTCCGTGCGGATCGGCCTCCCCGGCTCCCACGAGTGGACCTTCGCCCGCGACCTCCTGGAACGCGGCCTGCGCGCCCCGGCCACCAGCGGCGACATCCATGTCTGGCCCTGTGGACGGGTCCAGGCGGTGGTGGAGTTCCACACCGCGAAGGGAGTGACGGTCGTGCAGTTCGACAGCTCGGCGCTGATCCGCTTCCTGCGCCGCACGTACACGGCCGCCACTCCGGTCACTCACTGAGTCCCTCACGGGGACGTCACACCCGTACGAGCTCCCGCTCCCCGTCGACGTCCGGGTCGGGGTCCGAGTCCGAGTCCTTGGCCGCGTCCCGCAGCCCCTCGCCCTCGACGTCCACGTTCGGCAGCGCCCGGTCCAGCCACTTCGGCAGCCACCACGCCCGCTTGCCGAGCAGCGCGAGCACCGCGGGGACGATCGCCATGCGCACCACGAACGCGTCGAAGAACACCGCGATCGCGAGCCCGAAGCCGATCATCTTGACCATCTGCTCGCTGGAGCCGATGAAGCCCGCGAACACCGCGATCATGATGACCGCCGCGGCCGTGACCACGCGGGCGCCGTGGTGGAAGCCCGTCACGATCGCCTGGCCGGGGCGTTCGCCGTGGACGTACGCCTCCCGCATGCGGGTCACGAGGAAGACCTCGTAGTCCATCGCGAGGCCGAAGACCACGCCCACCATGAAGATCGGCATCATCGACATGATCGGGCCGGTCTGCTCGACGCCGAAGAGCGAGCCGAGCCAGCCCCACTGGAAGACCGCGACGACCGCGCCCAGGGCCGCGAGCACCGAGAGCAGGAAGCCGACCGCCGCCTTGAGCGGGACCAGGATCGAGCGGAAGACGACGATCAGGAGCAGGAAGGCGAGGCCCACCACCAGTGCCAGATACGGCAGCAGGGCGTCGTTGAGCTTCTGCGAGACGTCGATGTTCATGGCCGTCGTGCCGGTGACCATCGTGGACGCGCCCGTGTCGGCCTCGAGCCCGGCGTTCGCGTCGCGGATCGAGTGGACCAGGTTCTCGGTCTCGGTGCTGCTCGGCTTGGAGGAGGGCACGACGCTGAGGACCGCCGTGTCGCCCGCCTTGTTCAGCATCGGCGGGCTGACCGAGAGCACGTCGTCGAGCCCGGAGATCTTCTTGGAGATGGTGGCCGCGGCCGCCTTCGGGTCGTCGGCGCCCTTGAGGTCGGAGACCACCATCAGCGGGCCGTTGAAGCCGGGCCCGAAGCCGTCCGCGATCAGGTCGTACGCCTTGCGCTGCGTCGTGGACGTCGGCTGCGCGCCGTCGTCGGGCAGGCCCAGCTCCAGCTGGGAGACCGGGATCGCCGCCGCGCCCAGGCCGAGCACGCCGAGCAGCAGCACCGCGACCGGGCGGCGCACCACGAAGCGGGCCCAGCGGGTGCCCATGTTGGACTTCGGCTCGCCGGCGGCCTCGGACTTCTTCCCGCCGCCGAACAGCCTGCTCTTCGTGCCCGCCGGAAGGACCCGCCTGCCCGCGTACCCGAGCAGCGCCGGGATGAGGGTGAGGGCGATGAGGACCGCGATGGCGACCGTGCCCGCCGCCGCGAAGCCCATCTTGCTGAGCATCGGGATGTTCACGACCGCGAGGCCGACCAGGGCGATGACGACCGTCAGACCGGCGAAGACCACGGCCGAGCCCGCGGTGCCGACCGCACGGCCCGCCGCCTCCTCGCGATCGCGCCCCTCGGCGAGTTCGCCCCGGAAGCGGGAGACGATGAAGAGCGCGTAGTCGATGCCGACCGCGAGGCCGATCATCATCGCGAGCGTCGACGTGGTGGTGCCCAGGTCGAGGGCGCTGGCGAGCGCGGTGATCGTCGAGACGCCGATGCCGACGCCGATGAGCGCCGTCAGGAGCGGCAGCCCCGCCGCGATCAGCGAGCCGAAGGTGATGATCAGGACGACGGCCGCGACCGCGATGCCGATGACCTCCGTGGCCCCGGTCTCCGGCATGGCCTGCAGTGCGTCACCGCCGACCTCCACCGTGAGCCCGGACTCCTTGGCCCGGTCGACCGTCTTCTCCAGGGCGTCCCGGTCGTCGTCGGTCAGCTCCATCGAGGTGACCTTGTACGAGACCGCCGAGTACGCGGTCGAACCGTCCTTGCTGACGGTCTTGGACTGGAAGGGGTCGGGGGCCGAAGCCACCTGGTCCGAGCCGGACTTGATGGCGCCGAGGGTCTTCTCGATCTGCTTCTTGTTGGCCGGGTCGGAGACCTTCTGCCCGGCCGGCGCCTTGAAGACGACGCGGGCACTGGCCCCGTCGGCGCTGGTCTCGGGGGCGCGCTGCTCCAGCAGGTCGAAGGCTTTCTGCGCCTCCGTGCCCGGTATGGAGAAGGAGCTGGAGGCGGCGGTGGGCGCGGACGCGGCGCCGACTCCGGCGGCCACGAGCAGCGCCACCCAGATCAGGGCGACGAAGTGGCGTCGCCGGAAGGCGAGTTTGCCGAGTTTGTAGAGGAACGTGGCCACGAGGGCGTACTCCCGGTCAGGTCGTGGGGTTCAGCTGGGCAGGGGGGATCGGCCCGACGACATGAGAGCGGCTCGCGTCAGGTGAACTGGGGTGTGTGGAGGGCGATTACGCGCTGAGGGCGGGGAGGACCACAGCGTCGATGTACGAGGCGAGGTACGCCTGGGTCGGCGGCTGCTCGTCGATGAGCGTCCGGGTGGCGAACGCGCCGATCAGCATGTGGATCACATAGCCGAGCGCCGGGTTGTCGGCCCGGATCTCGCCCCGGTCCACCGCCCGCTGCAACATCCGGTCGAGACCGGACAGTTCGGGCTCGACGATCCACTCCTTGAAGGCGGCGAGCAGATCCTGGTTCGCGTGCACCGCGACCATCAGGCCGCGCATCAGCGCACTGTTCTGCTCCATGTGACAGTCGTCGTCGCGCAGCACCATCGCGTGCAGATCGCCGCGCAGCGAGCCGGTGTCGATCTCGTCGAACGTCGGCTTCTGGCTCCGCAGCGCCTTCACGACCAGCTCGGCCTTGCCGCCCCACTGGCGGTAGAGCGTCGCCTTGCTGGCACGGGTGCGGGTGGCGACGGCGTCCATCGTCAGGGCGTCGTAGCCGACCTCACGGAGCAGGTCGAGCACGGCCTCGTACAGCTCGGCCTCGCGCTCGGGCGTGATCCGGCTGCGGCGCGCCGTTGCTTCCGCCACCATGATCGCCCCTCCCATCGGGGAACCTCTCCGTCTCGTACGTGACGAACATACCCCTCCGACTATCGAAACGAAACCGTTTCGTACGTGGGCTGCGCCACAAGGTGCCGGAGCCCGCCACCGTGACTGCGCCACAAGTTGCCGGGGCCCCGCCACCGGAAAAGCATGAGGAGGTGACCGACGCGCACCGAGAAGCCCAGCACGCCCATGACGCCCAGGGGCCCCGCGAGCCCCACGGCGCCGACGCCCCCGGCTACCTCCGCTTCCCGCACCTCAGCGGCGACCGCCTCTGCTTCGCCGCCGAGGACGACCTGTGGGTGGCGCCCCTGACACCCGAGGGCGCCCCGGCCGACCGGGCCTGGCGGATCACCGTCGACCGCACCAAGGTCGGCCACCCGCGCTTCTCGCCGGACGGCCGCCACATCGCGTTCACGACGTGGCGCAGCCTGGACCCGGAGATCCACCTCGCCCCCGTCGAGGGCGGCCCCGCGCGCCGGCTCACCTACTGGGGCTCCACGGACACGAGGGTGTGCGGCTGGACGCCCCCTGACCAGGACGGCACAGCCCACATCCTCGCCGTCTCCTCGCACGGCCAGCCCTTCTCGTACTTCTGCTGGGCCTACAGCGTCCCCACCGACGGCTCCCCCGGCGGCAAGCTCCCCTGGGGCCCGGTCTACGACATCGCGGTCAGCGACGCGCTCGCCGACGGCGACACCACCTCCGCAGACCGCAAGACGCTGCTGCTCACCGGCAAGCCGCCGCACGAACCGGCCGCCTGGAAGCGGTACCGGGGCGGGGCCATGGGCCGCCTGTGGCTGCACGGCGACCAGCTGCTCCCGGACCTCGAAGGGCACCTGGACTCCCCGATGTTCGTGGGCGAGCGCATCGCGTTCCTCTCCGACCACGAGGGCGTCGGCAACCTCTACTCCTGTCTGCCCGACGGCTCCGACCTGCGCCGCCACACCGACCACGACGCCTTCTACGCCCGGCACGCCAGCAGCGACGGCTCCCGCGTCGTCTACCAGTGCGGCGGCGAGATCTGGCTGGTCGACGACCTGACCGCGGACTCGAAGCCGCGCCGCCTCGACGTACGCCTGGGCGGTCCGCGCGCCGGGCGGCGGGTCTACCAGGTCCCGGCGGCCCAGCACGTGGACTCGCTCTCGGTGGACGCGACCGGCCGGGCCAGCGCCGTCGTGGTGCGCGGCAGCCTGTACTGGCTCACGCACCGGGACGGCCCCGCGCGCACCATCGTGGACACCCCCGGCGTCCGCGTCCGCCTCCCCGAGATGCTCGGCACCGGCGGCCAGGTCGCCTACGTCACGGACGCCGAGGGCGAGGACGCCGTCGAGATCTCGTATCTGCCCCGGGCCAGCGGCGACCGCGAGCCGCGCAGGCTGGCGCAGGGCGAGCTGGGCCGCGTACAGGAGCTGGTGTCCGACCCGGAGGGCGAGCGCCTCGCCATCGCGTCCGACGACGGCCGGCTGCTCCTCATCGACGCCACCGAGGACTCCAACGGCGAGGTCACCGAGCTGATCCGCTCCATCAACGGCCCGGTCCGCGACCTCGCCTTCTCGCCCGACGGCCACTGGCTGGCCTGGTCGCACCCGGGAGTGGGCCGCTCGCTGCGCCAGATCAAGCTGGCCCGCATCAAGGACCGCACGATCGTCGACGTCACCAACGGCCGCTTCGAGGACGAGAATCCGGTCTTCACCCGCGACGGCCGCTATCTCGCCTTCCTCTCCTGGCGCGGCTTCGACCCGGTCTACGACGTGCACACCGGCGACCTCTCCTTCCCCCTGGGCTGCCGCCCGTACCTCGTCCCCCTCTCCTCGGCGACCCCCTCCCCCTTCGCCCTCCTGCCCGACGGGCGCCCGGCCGCGGGCGGGCTCGACCCCGGCGACGACGGCCCCGCCGAGGGCACCGTCACGGTGGAGGCCGAAGGACTCGAATCCCGGGTCACCCCCTTCCCCGTCTCCGCGTCCAAGTACTCCGCGCTCTACCCGGTCAGCGGCGGCGGCCTGGTCTGGCTGCGCTGGCCGATCTCCGGCGCGCTCGGCGAGACGTTCGCCAACCCGTCCGACACCTCGGGCCGCCCCACCCTCGAGTACTTCAACATCGCCAAGGCGAAGAAGTCCGAACTCGTCGACCACCTCGACTGGTTCGGCCTCAGCGGCGACGGCAGCCGCCTTGTCGTGGTGGACGAGGGCGACCTGCGCGCCGTCCCCTCCACGGAGTCCGGCGACGGCGACACGACGGTCTGGATCGACCTGCGCCGCATCCTGCACGAGGTCGACCCGCCCGCCGAGTGGCGCCAGGCGTACGAGGAGGCGGGCCGCATCATCCGGGCCTACTACTGGGACCCGAAGATGTGCGGCATCGACTGGGACGGCGTCCTCGCCCAGTACCGCCCGCTCGTCGAACGCGTCGCCTCCCCCGACGAGTTCGCGGACCTGCTCCGCGAGGTCCTCGGCGAACTGGGCACCTCGCACGCGTACGTGACGGCGGCCCGCCGCAACGAGGGCCCGCCGCACTACCAGCGCGCCATGGGCCTGCTGGGCGCCAACCTGGTGTGCAGGGACGACAGTTGGCTGGTGAAGCGGATCCTGCCGGGCGACTCCTCCGACTCCAAGGCCCGCTCCCCGCTGGCGGGCGCGGGCATCCGCGAGGGCGCGGTGCTCACCCACGTCGACGGCCGCCCGGTGGACCCGGTGACGGGCCCGTACCCGCTGCTCTCGGCGGCGGGCGGCACGACGGTGGAGCTCACCTTCCAGCCCGCGGAGGGCGAGGGCCGGGCCCGCCGCGTCGCGATCGTCCCGCTGATCAACGAGCGCCCCCTGCGCTACCAGGACTGGGTGGCCAAGCGCCGCGGGGTGGTCCGCGAGCTGAGCGGCGGCAAGTGCGGCTATCTGCACATCCCCGACATGGGCGGCTCGGGCTGGGCCCAGTTCAACAGGGACCTGCGCCTGGAGGTGTCCCGCCCGGCCCTCATCGTCGACGTGCGCGGCAACGCGGGCGGCCACATCAGCGAGCTGGTCATCGAGAAGCTCACCCGCACGATCCTCGGCTGGGACCTCACCCGCAACGCCCAGCCGGTCTCGTACGCCTCAAATGCCCCTCGCGGCCCGGTGGTTGCGCTCGCGGACGAGGCGACGTCCTCCGACGGCGACATGATCACGGCGGCCTTCAAGCTCCTGCCCATCGGCCCGGTCGTGGGCCAGCGCACCTGGGGCGGCGTGGTGGGCATGACGGGCCGGCACGCGCTGGGCGACGGCACGGTCATCACGGTCCCCATGAACGCGGGCTGGTTCGACGCGTACGGCTGGGGCGTGGAGAACCACGGCGTCGAGCCCGACCTGGAGGTCCTGCGCACGCCGCTGGACTGGGCGGAGGGGCGGCACGCCCAGCTCGACGACGCGGTCCGGATGGCGCTCGACCTGCTCGCCGAGCACCCGGCGGCGACGCCCCCCGGCTATGGGAGCGCCCCCGACCGCCGCCGCCCCAAGCTCCCACCGCGCCCCTGACACACCCTTCCGACCTGCGCCGCGTGACCCTCCGTATCGGCTGGCACGCTGGGTAGTTGATCGAAATGCGAGGTATGTCGGGTCATGTCAATCTGGTCGAGGCCCACCCAACCTCACCCTCTAGGAGTGAACCGCATGGGCATCAAGGACCAGTTCAACGACAAGGCCGACGCGCTCCGCGACAAGGCTTCGCAGGCCATGGGCGGCGCGAAGGACGAGGCGAGCGAACGCGCCTCGCAGGCGCAGGACGAGGCGAGCGAGCGCGCCTCGCAGGCCCAGGACCAGGCGCCCGACGCGGCCCAGCGGGCGGCGCAGGAGGCTCAGGACAAGTTCGACCAGGACTACGACGCCTGACGCTGCGCTGTGCCGCAACGGGAGAGGGGCCCCCGAGAGCTCGGGCGCCCCTCTCTTCGTCGCTCAGCGAACCTCAACTCCCGCCGCGCGCCGACTCATCCGCAGTCCCACCCGCCCCCACAAGCCCGGTGGAAATGCTCCCGAGCCGCGGCTCGAACCTCCGCATCTCCCGCTGCCCGACGGTCGCGATGATCCCCGGCAAGTACCCCCGCATGCCCTGCATGCCGCGCAGCCACCACTGCGCATACACATGCGCCGACCGCCGCTCGATCCCCGCCACGATCCGGTCCACCGCGGGCCCCAGCGGATACGTCTTGTTGGACGGCCACGGCAGCCGCTGCCGCAACTCCCGCATCACGTCGTCCTGGTCGGCGCCCCGCACCATGTCCGTGTCGGTCCACGACAGATACCCGACGCCGACCCGCACCCCCTTGTAGCCGACCTCGGCCCGCAGCGAGTGCGCGTACGCCTCGACGCCCGACTTCGACGCGCAGTACGCGGTCATCATCGGCGCCGGAGTGATCGCGGCGAGCGAGGCGATCTGCAGCAGATACCCCCGTGACTCCATCAGCACCGGCAGGAACGCCCGCGCGGTCACGGCGGACCCGATCAGGTTCACCTCGATGACGCGCCGCCACGCGACCGGGTCGGACTCCAGGAACGAACCGCCGTTGGCCACACCGGCGTTGGCGACGACGATGTCGACCTTCCCGAACCGCTCCTTGACCTCCCGCGCGACCCCCGCCATCGCCACGTGGTCGGTCACGTCGGCGTGCCAGTAGTCGCTGTCGGTGTGCAGCCGCGCCGCGACCTGCTTCAGCTCGTCCGGCTCCAGGCCGACCAGGGCGACCTTCGCGCCCCGCGCCGACAGCTTGCGGGCGAGGAATTCGCCGACCCCGCGCGCGGCCCCCGTGACGACCGCGACCTGACCTTCAAGGCTGACCTTGCTCATGCGCCCTCCTTCACGTGCTGCGCGTGCTGTACGCGCACATAGGTGTCGACGAGTTCCGCGATGTGCTCCGTGACCGCTTCGGGCGCCTCGACGGGCGTCATGTGGCCGAGGCCCGCGAGCTCGGTGAGGCCCAGGCAGTTCGGCAGCAGCTGGACGAGGCGCCGCGCGTGCACGACGGGCGTCATCCGGTCCTCGGTGCCGACCACCACGGCCGTCGGCACCGTCAACTGCGTGACCTCCGCGTCGAGTTCGAGCTCGTCGAGGACGTGCGACCACCCGTACCGCACCCGGCGCGGGCAGGCGTGCACGATCCGCGCGCACGCCTCGACCTTGCCGGGGGCCGAACCGGGGCCCATCGTGGCGTACTTGAGGATCCGCCTGGCGAGCGGCGTCACCGGCCCGAGCGGCGCCCGCGACCCGAGCACCGACCGGGTGATCCGCGTCCGCAGCCGCCCGGCCCGCAGCGGGATCACACGGGACTCCGCGACCAGCCGCGCGCTGCCCGTGCTGCACAGCAGGACCGCCGCCGCGTGCTCCTGGAACACCGGCCGCCGCGCCGCCGCCATGATCGTCATGCCGCCCATGGAGTGCCCGGCGATCACGGCCCGCTCGCCCGGTCCGAGCGTCGCCGCGAGCACCGCCTCCAGGTCGTCGGCGAGCGTCCGCACGCTGTACGCGGAGGGCCCGAGCGGCGCGGCGCTGCGGCCGTGTCCCCGCTGGTCGTACGTGATCACACGGTGCCCGGCGGCGAGCGCCCGCACCTGCGCCGCCCAGAACGCGGTCGAGCAGGTCCACCCGTGCGCGAGGACCACCGCGGGGGCACCCTCGGGCCCGTGCACCTCGACGTGGATGCGGGCGGCGTCGGCCGAGACCGCGGTCAACTCCCGTACGGGGACGGGCGGCGCGTACGGCCCACTGGTCACATGCATCAGCCTGCTCATGCCCCGGCCTCCACCTTCTTGTTCGCGCTCTTGGCCTTACGGGACGGGGCGGACGCCTTCGCAGGGGCGGACGCCTTCGCAGGGGCGTCGGCCACCGGCTTCTTCGCCGCCCTGATCACCTCGTACTCGGCGAGGTCGACCCGGCGCACCGCGCTCCGGAACTCCGTGGTGGTGCCCGGCCACAGCGTCGTGTTGACGCCGCTCTCGTCCAGGTACCAGCTGTTGCAGCCGCCCGTGTTCCACACGGTGCGCTCCATGCGCTGCTGCACCCGGTCGTTCCAGGCGGCCACGGCACCGGGCCGCGGGTCGAGGGCGGTGCGACCCCCGAGAACGTCCAACTGCCGCATGTAGTCGGCGAGATAGTTCAGCTGGGCCTCGATCATGAGGATCATCGAGGAGTTGCCGAGCCCGGTGTTGGGGCCGATGATCGTCATGAAGTTGGGGAACCCGGCGGCCGTCGCGCCGCGCAGCCCCTTCATCCCCTTCTTCCAGTCCGCCATCAGCGTGTGCCCGGCGGCGCCCACGACGCGCTCCGCGATCGGCATGTCGGTGACGTGGAACCCCGTACCGAAGATGATCGCGTCGACCTCGGCCTCGCTGCCGTCGGAGGCGACGACGGTGGAGCCCCGCACCTCGGCGAGCCCGCTGGCGACGACATCCACATTCGGCTGGGCAAGGGCCGGGTAATAGGAATTGGACAGGAGTATCCGCTTGCAGCCGATGCGGTAGTCCGGCGTCAGCTTGTCCCGCAGGACCGGGTCCTTCACGGCGCGCGCCATGTTCCGCTTGGCCAGCTGCTCGACCAGGCCCAGCTCGTCGGGCCGCTTGGTGAACGCCTGGACCTGCAACTCCCGTATGCCCCACAGGAGTCCGCGCCGCGCCTTCGTGGTGAACGGCAGCTGCCGGTGCAGCCAGCGCTCGGGCCCGGTGATGGGCCGGTCCACGCGCGGCAGCACCCACGGCGGGGTGCGCTGGAAGAGGGTGAGCCGCCCGACCTCGCGCTGGATGGACGGCACGATCTGAATCGCGGAGGCCCCGGTGCCGACCATGGCGACGCGCTTGCCGCGCAGGTCGTAGTCGTGGTCCCAGCGCGCGGAGTGGAAGACCTTGCCGGGGAAGGCGTCGAGCCCCGGGATCTCCGGCAGCTTGGGGTCGGAGAGCGGCCCGGTGGCGGACACGACGACATCCGCGTGGAGGGTCGCGCCGGTCCCTGTCTCCACCTCCCACCACAGGTTCTCGGTGTCCCAACGCAGCTGCGTCACCTCGGTGTCGAGCCGGATGTGCGGGCGCAGCCGGAAGGTGTCGGCGACGTGCTCCAGGTACTCCTGGATGTGCTCCTGGCCGGAGAAGGTGCGCGGCCAGTCGGGGTTGGGCGCGAAGGAGAAGGAGTAGAGGTGCGAGGGGACGTCGCAGGCGCAGCCGGGGTAGCTGTTGTCGCGCCAGGTGCCGCCGACGGCCCCGGCCCGCTCCAGGACGACGAAGTCGGTGATGCCCTCGCGGCGCAGCCGGACCGCCGCCCCGAGCCCGCCGAATCCGGACCCGATCACCGCCACCCGCACGTGTTCAGTCTCGGCCATGCCGCCGCCTCCCGAAGTACCCACGACTCTGCCAGTAACCACTGGCGCAATTGGGAGGGTAGAGCAGCCTCGTACTCATGGGTAGGGGTCAGGAAGGGGAAAGTTACCGGCGGTACAACATAGGCTTCCCACGTGGCAGACCAAGGGGCGGAGCAGAGCGCGGACACCGGGAGCGGGACCACCGAGAGCGGGACCACCGGGAGCGGAACCACCAGGAACGGGACCGGCATCCGCGAGTACCGCATGGAGGAGCTGGCCAAGGAGGCCGGCATCACGGTGCGCACCGTGCGCTTCTACCGCGAGCGCGGCCTCATCCCGCCACCCCGCCGCGAGGGCCGCATCGCCTGGTACGACGAGCACCACCTGGCCCGCCTGCGCACCATCGCCGCCCTCCTGGAGCGCGGCCACACCCTGACCGGCATCGCCTCCCTGACCGAGGCGTTCGAGAACGGCCGCGACGTCGGCGAACTCCTCGGCATGGGCGGGCCCAGCGAGGAGACCCCGGTCCGCCTCACCCCCGAGGAGCTCGCGGACCACTTCGCGGGCGAGGTCACCCCGGAGAACCTCGCGGCGGCGCTCGACCTCGGCTACCTCGGCACCGACGGCGACGAGATCGTGCACATCAGCCGCCGCCTCCTGGAGGCGTCGGCCACCCTCGTCCGCAAGGGAGTCCCGCTCGCGGCGGTCCTGGAGGCGGGCCGGCAGGTGCGCGAACACGCCGACGTACTGGCGGAGTTGTTCCTGACGATGCTGGACACCCACCTGCCCGGCACGGCGGGCGGGAACGACGACATCGACAAGCTCCGCCCCCTCGCCAAGAGCGTGGTGGAGGCGGAGCTGTCGATGGCCCTGGACCGCAGGCTCAGTGATCGAAGTCGCGGGGCGTGACCCAGCGGGCCTTGTAGAAGTAGTAGGGCTTCCCGCCGTACGTCAGGTTGCGCCGGACCCCGTCCGGCAGGTGGAGCGAGGCCGTCTGTGACGTCTGGCGCCCCGGTACCGCCTTGTTGCGCAGCACCCGCCCGGTCAACGGGTCGGAACTGACCGCCTTGACGCCGCCCTTGCCCTTGATCGGAGGAGGGCTGATCCGGTCGGCGCCCGGATACGACTGCGCCTGCCCGGGACCGTAGAACTTCCGTGTGCCGATGTCGTACTGGTACACGGGCGTGCCGGTGACCACCCACAGCCGGTCGGGCTTGCCCGCGACGGGGCTCAGGTCGTGTCCCGAGGGCCAGGGGACGACGACGCCATGGTCCCGCACGAGCGCCGGACGGCCCGGGGCCGACCGGTCGATGCGGTAGGCGACCAGCCTGTCGTTGCCCAGCGCCCACAGCCGGTTGCGCCGGCTGTCCCAGGACACCCCGTGTGCGTGGGGCAGCGTGACACAACGCCCCTTCGACACCTTGCGAGGGAAGAGGCAGAGGTTGCGCCCCGCGTAGGCATGCCCCCGCTTGTCGCCGGACGAGGCGACCACCACCTCGCCGGTGGGCAGCAGTTCGATGCTGTGCGGGTTGTAGGCATACGCGTTGGAGCCCGCGACCAGCTTCGCACCCCAGAACCGCCTCTTGGTCCCGGCCTCGAACACGGCCGCGAAGCCCCGCCCCGCCACCGTCGCCACGTACTTCTTGCCGCCGAGCTGGTAGAACTTGGCCTCGTTCGGCCCCTCGACCCAGGTGCGGGCCGGATCCAGATCCCGGTACGCGCTCAACTTGCGTGGATCGAAGGACCACTTCACGCTCCGCGGGTCCTTCTTCGGGTCCCAGGTCGCGCGCGCCGGGTCGAACGCGAGCAGCGCCGGGCGCGCCGCCCCCTGGGAGTTCCCACCGGTGACGACGACGAGCCCGGACGCCGCGGCACCCTCCGCGTCCCGCGCGACGATCCCGTCCCCCGCGCCATCCCCCTCGCCGCCGCCCTTACCGCTCCCGCCCTCGGAACCCGACCCGCACCCGGCGGCCAGCAGCCCGCCCAGCACGACCCCCGCGGCCGCCACGCGCGCCCGCCGCATCCCCATCAACGCAGACATCAACTACCCCCGTACACAAGCCAGTTACCCGGAGGTCACCCGGGCCTCGGACACGGGGCACGATGTCACATCTCGTAAACCACCGTCACCGGCGCGTGATCCGACCACCGTTCCGCATGGCTCGCCGCCCGCTCCACGAACCCCTTGGCCGCGCGCTCCGCGAGCCCGGGCGTCGCCACGTGGTAGTCGATGCGCCAGCCCGTGTCGTTGTCGAAGGCGCGCCCCCGGTACGACCACCAGGAATAGGGCCCCTCGACGTCCGGGTGCAGCCCCCGCACCACATCCACGTACTCCTCGAAGACCTCCCCCAGCCAGGCCCGCTCCTCCGGCAGGAACCCGGCGTTCTTCTTGTTCCCCTTCCAGTTCTTGAGGTCCGCCTCCTGGTGCGCGATATTCCAATCCCCGCACACCACGACCTCACGACCGCCGGCGGCGGCCTTGGCCTTCAACTCCCGCAGATAGACGAGGAATTCGGCCATGAACCGCTCCTTCTCGTCCTGCCGCTCGGTGCCGACCTCCCCCGAGGGCAGATACAGGCTGGCGACGGTCACCCCGGGCAGATCGACCTCCACATACCGCCCACTCCCGTCGAACTCCTCGGACCCGAAGCCGATCCGCACCCGCTCCGGCTCCCGGCGCGTGTAGAGCGAGACCCCCGCGCGCCCCTTGGCCGCGGCCGGGGCGTGCACGACGTGCCACCCCTCCGGCTCCCGCACGTCCGCCGGCAGCTGCTGCGGCTCGGCCCGCACCTCCTGCAGGCAGACGACGTCGGCGGCGGTCCCCGCGAGCCACTCGACGAACCCCTTCTTGGCGGCGGCACGCAGCCCGTTCACATTCACGCTGGTCACTGTGAGCATCAGGGCACGATACCGGCACACTGGAACAGCCATACGCGGCCCGCGCCCCCTCCCTCCACGCATGGAAATACGATGCCCGACATGACCACCCCCTCCGTGACTCTGCGCACCGCCTCCTTCGGCGACCCCGACGCGATCACCCTGAACGACCGCGTCCAGCTGGAGTACGCGGAGCGCTACGGAGACGAGGGCGACGTCACCCCCCTCGACCCGATGATGTTCGTGCCCCCGCGCGGCCTGTACCTCATCGCGTACGACGGCCGGGGCACCCCGGTCGCGACGGGCGGCTGGCGCACCCAGGACGAGAACGATGAGGGCTACTCGGACGGCGACGCCGAGATCAAGCGCATGTACGTCACCCCGGAGGCCCGCGGCCTCGGCCTGGCCCGCCGCATCCTCGCGGCCCTGGAGGAGGACGCCCGCGCGGCGGGCCGCACCCGCATGGTCCTCGAAACAGGCACCAAGCAGCCGGAGGCCATAGCCCTCTACACCTCCACGGGCTACACCCCCTGCCCCAAATTCGGCCTCTACCGCCACGAACCCCTGAGCCGCTGCTACGCCAAGCCCCTGTAACTCCGGGGCGTAACCCCGGGGCTCACCCCTCCCCCACAACAGCCCCCCGAAGATCAACCTCCACAAGGGCCCCACCAGCACCCGCACCGGGCTCATTGGCGAACCGAACCCCCGCCCCCAAGACCCGCGCCTGCCCCTGCACAATCGTCAGCCCGAGCCCCAGCCCCACGCCCCGCTCACCACCCTTGGTGCGAAACCGCTGCGGCCCCCCGGACAACAGCGCCTCCGGAAACCCGCTCCCACAGTCCCGCACCCGCACCACACCCCCGTCGACCTCGACGGACACCGGCGCCCGCCCATGCCGCAGCGCGTTGCTGACGAGGTTCGCCACGATCCGCTCCACCCGCCGCGGATCCGTCTCCACCCGCACATCCCGCACCACCCGCACAGTGACCCCCTCCGGCCCCCCTTCCGGCACCCCCTCCCCCGCACCGGCCACCCCCGCCACCGACCGCCGCACCAGCGACCCGAGCTCACACACCTCGGTCCGCACCTCCTGCGTGGCCGTGTCCAGGCGGGCCACCTCGATGACGTCGTCCACCAGCTCGCTCAGCCGCCGGACCGACCCCCGTACGAGCTCCTCGGCCCGCCCCTCCCGCAACAGCCCCGAAGCGGCGACCATCCCCGCCACCGGCGTACGCAGCTCATGCGCGATGTTCGCCGTGACTTCCCGCTCCGCCTGCAGCCGCCCGGCGAGCGCGTCGGCCATCGTGTTCACCGCGGCCGCCAGCTGGGTGATCTCGTCCTTGCCGCGCAGCGGCAGGCGGGCCGTCAGATCCCCCTCCGCGATCCGCTGCGCCGCCCCCGCCTTCACCTTGAGCCGCCGCCCGAGCCGCGTCGCCACGACGAGCCCGGCGACACACGCGAGCCCCGTCCCGAAACCACCGGCGAGCCACAGCACCCGGTCCAGATCCCGCACGGTCTCGGCCTCCCGCTGATACGGCCGCTTCAGCGCCACGACCTCCTTGCCGTACTTACTGGCGGCCCAGATCTGCGGCACCTTCGGCCCGTGGTCGAGGTAGACCCCCCACTTGCCCTGCTGCACGGCCTCGGCCAGCGGCTTCGGCAGATCCGGCGGATCAATGAGCGTCCGATCACCGTCGACGCCCGCCGCATGGTCCTGCACCGCGGTCTGCAGCCGGTCCCCGATCTGGCTGCGCGCACTCGCGTACTGCGCCTCGACCGTCCGGTGGTGCACCAGGAGTCCCATCACCACGGAGACCACAGCCGCGGTCCCCGCGATGGCGAGCCCGATCTTCGTACGGAGTCCCATGGCGCGCTCAGAACTCCGGGACGAGCAGCCGGATGCCCTGGAGCTGCACATTGACGGCGCTCGGCGGCAGCTCCTCCGGGTTCTTCGCCTCGACGGTCGCCCGCCGGTAGTACGCCACCCGCTCCTGCTGCTCCAGACCGCTGAGCGTCAGCGTCGCGTCGTACGGATTCTTGGCGCACCCCGGAATGCACCAGCTCCCGCTGAGCTTCCCGATCGCCCGCGCGGTCGGCCCGCCCCAGTCCTTCCAGCTCAGCCCGGACATGGACACGGCCTCGGTGAGCCCCACGACGAGCGGCCGCTGCAACGGCTGCCCCATGGCATCGGCCACATAGACGGGCCCGCTGACCTTCGACGGCCGCAGCGCGGACCCCTCGACCTTCAGCCCGCTCGGCTGCGCACAGCCCCCCACCAGAGGAACGGCGAGCGCGGCTCCACACACGACGGCGGCACTTCTCTTGAACGGACTAGGGCACTGCATGCACCAAATGTATCTATACGGACAAATAACCCACCCGCCGAGAACCCACCGAGAAGCCCCTAGATAGATTGCCCCCACACAAGCCCCACACAAGCCCCCTCCCCTCCCTCCCTCCCTCCAAGGAGACACCCCATGGCCCGAGCCGGTCTCACGGCGGCCCGCGTGACCGAGGCGGCCGCCGACCTGGCGGACGAGATCGGCTTCGACAAGGTCACCGTCTCGGCCCTCGCGCGCGGCTTCGGCGTCAAGGACGCGAGCCTGTACTCCCATGTCCGCAACCTCGCCGACCTGCGCACCCGCGTCGCACTCCTCGCCGCGGGCGAGAAGATCGACCTGATCGCGGACGCGGTGGCTGACCGCACCGGCAAGGACGCCTTGATCGCATATACGGGCGCCTACCGCGCCTACGCCCAGGCCCACCCCGGCCGCTACGCCGCGACCCAGATCCCCCTGGACCCCTCAGCCACGGCGGGCTCCCCCGCCTTCCACCGCACCATCGACATCACCTACGGCCTGCTGCGCGGCTACGGCCTGACCGAACCCGACCTCACCGACGCGGTCCGCCTCCTGCGCAGCACCCTCCACGGCTACATCAGCCTCGAGGCCGCAGGCAGCTTCGCCCACCCCCGCAACATCCAAGCCTCCTGGAACCGCACAGTAGAAGCCCTCCACACCCTCCTGAAAAACTGGCCAACCCAGCCCTGACAGGCTCGTACAGACCGAAAGCCCACCAACCACCAGACGGGCGACGGCGCGAGGGGCGGGGACGCAGCTACGGGCCCGCAGCCGGCCGACGACGCAAGGGGTGGGGACGCGGCGGTATGTCCGCCCGCAGTACAGCACCCCACCCAAGCCAGTACTCATGAACTCGTCCGGCGCCCCCGGCTTTTCGAGGACGGACATACCGCCGCGTGCCCCCCCCCCCCCCCCCCCCCCCCCCCCCCCCCCCCCCCCCCCCCCC
>NZ_JBHYJB010000078.1:0-20378 GCF_042740175.1 Streptomyces sp. NPDC059009
TTTTTTTTATATTTGACTGTTGCTTAGCTGGGTTTTTAGCCCCTCCCCGAATCCGTGGTGGGGGCGCGTAACCTGGGGGTGCGGCGCCCCATCGACGTATGAAGGACGGTGGCGTCAGCGCGCCTTCGGACCGCCGCCGCGCGGCATCCGCATGCCCTTGGGCATCGGACCCTTCGGCAGCGGCATGTTGCTCATCAGGTCGCCCATCGCCTTGAGGCGGTCGTTGGTCGCGGTGACCTGCGGGCCCTGCATGACGCGGGGGAGCTTGAGGAGCGTGGTGCGGAGCTTCTTCAGTTCGACCTGGCCCTCGCCGGTGCCGACGATGAAGTCGTGGACCTGGACGTCCGGGCCCACGACGCGGGCCATCTTCTTCTTCTCGGCGGCCAGCAGGCTCTTCACGCGGTTCGGGTTGCCCTCGGCGACGAGGACGATGCCCGCCTTGCCGACGGTGCGGTGCACCACGTCCTGGCTGCGGTTCATCGCCACCGCCGGGGTCGTGGTCCAGCCGCGGCCGATCTTGTCGAGCACCGCGGCCGCCGCTCCCGGCTGACCTTCCATCTGCCCGAAGGCGGCCCGCTCGGCCCGGCGCCCGAACACGATCGCCATCGCGAGGAAGGCGAGCACGAAGCCGAGAATGCCGAGATAGATCGGATGCCCGATCAGAAAGCCGATCGCGAGGAAGACACCGAAGGTGACAATTCCCACAGCGGCGATGACAAGACCGATCTTGGAGTCGGCCCTACGCGTCATCTGGTACGTCAGAGCGATCTGCTTGAGTCGCCCGGGGTTCGCGGCGTCCGCCGCGGTTTCCTTCCTCGCCATGCCAGGGAGTCTACGTGGCCGCGGAGGCGACTACGACGTGCGGGTGGCCACGTCCTCGAAGACGCGCTGAGCCTCGACCCGGTCCTTGGCGCGGCGCCGGTCCTCGAGCACGGACGTCCAGGCGTTGCGGCGAGCGGTGCGCTGGCCGCTGCCCATCAGCAGCGACTCAACGGCGCGCAGTGCGTCGGTGACGGACGGGATGGCGGTGGCGCGTACGGGCGCGGCCTGCATGGTGATGCCCTCCTGGAGAGCGGCTCGAGCGGCTATGGGTAAGGCTGTACGTGCGGTAATAGCAGGGTCACTGATTGGTGTTACCAGGACGTGACCGAGCGGTCAAACACCGATGAAGCCTTGACGCGAGGGCTCTGAATCCTGACGCGGCCCGTACGTTCCCCCTCACCTGCGGGGATCGTACGGGCCGTGGTCAACGCACCAATACTGGGCGGTAGTTGCTTGTGCGCGGATTCACACGCGGGCGCTCGTGCGCATGCCCGAGCGGGCTCACACCGCCTGCGAGGCGACGTACGCGCCGCGCTTCTCGACCGCCATCTGGAAGAGGCGGCCCGCGCGGTACGAGGAGCGGACCAGCGGCCCGGACATGACGCCCGAGAAGCCGATCTCCTCGGCCTCCTCCTTGAGCTCCACGAACTCGGCCGGCTTCACCCAGCGCTCGACGGGGTGGTGGCGCGGCGTGGGGCGCAGGTACTGGGTGATGGTGATGAGCTCGGTGCCCGCCTCGTGCAGCTGGCGCAGCGCCTCGCTGACCTCCTCGCGGGTCTCGCCCATGCCCAGGATCAGGTTGGACTTGGTGACCAGGCCGGCCTCGCGGGCCTTCGTGAGGACCTCGAGGGAGCGCTCGTAGCGGAAGCCGGGGCGGATCCGCTTGAAGATGCGCGGCACCGTCTCGACGTTGTGGCCGAGCACCTCGGGGCGGGACGAGAAGACCTCGGCCAGCTGGTCCGGCTCCGCGTTGAAGTCGGGGATGAGCAGCTCGACCTTGGTGAAGCCGTCGGCGCGCTCCGCCGTCATCGCGTGGATCTGGCGGACCGTCTCCGCGTACAGCCAGGCGCCGCCGTCCTCCAGGTCGTCGCGGGCGACGCCGGTGATCGTGGCGTAGTTCAGGTCCATCTTCACGACGGACTCGCCCACGCGGCGCGGCTCGTCGCGGTCGAGGGCCTGCGGCTTGCCGGTGTCGATCTGGCAGAAGTCGCAGCGGCGGGTGCACTGGTCACCGCCGATGAGGAAGGTGGCCTCGCGGTCTTCCCAGCACTCGTAGATGTTGGGACAGCCCGCCTCCTGGCAGACCGTGTGCAGGTCCTCGCTCTTCACGAGCTTCTGCAGGGCGTTGTACTCGGGGCCCATCTTCGCCCGGGTCTTGATCCACTCGGGCTTGCGCTCGATGGGGGTCTGGCTGTTGCGGACCTCCAGGCGCAGCATCTTGCGTCCGTCGGGTGCGACTGCGGACACGACCGGCTCCCTAAAGCTTTGATTCCTCGGCGTACCTCAGGGTACGCCCGTGATGTTCATGGCCCTCACGGACAGCCAACCTCTGGCCGTCGGGGTGCATTCCCCCGATCCCGCGCCGGGCTCTTCGGCCGTGGCCGTCAGGCGGTGGCCTTCTCGACGGTGCGCGGCTTGAGGTCCGCGTGCTCCAGGACGGCGCGGACGTGCTTCTCGGCGACCGGGAGCACCTCTTCGATGGTGACCTCGCGCCCCAGCTCGTACGCGAGCGAGGTGACGCCCGCGTCGCGGATGCCGCACGGGATGATCTTGTCGAAGTTGGAGGTGTCCGGGTTCACGTTCAGCGCGAAGCCGTGCATCGTGACGCCCTTGGCGACCCGGATGCCCATGGCGCAGATCTTCCGGTCCTGGCGGCGCTGCCCGGCGTTCGACGGCGCGTACTCGGGGCCGACGAGCCGGTGGTCGAACTCCTCGTCCAGCTGGAGGTCGGGGTTGAAGTCGAGCGAAAGCCCGCCGAGAGCCGCCTGCTGCTGTACGGGGTCGCCCAGGACCCAGACGCCCGCCCGGCCCTCGATCCGCGTGGCCTCGATGCCGAACTCGGCGCAGACCGCGATCATCGCGTCCTCGAGACGGCGCAGATGGGCCACGACGTCGACGGGGCGGGGCAGCTTCTGGATCGGGTAGCCGACGAGCTGGCCGTAGCCGTGCCAGGTGATCTTGCCGCCGCGGTCCACGTCCACGACCGGGGTGCCGTCCAGGGGCCGCTCCTCGGGGGCGGTGCGGCGGCCCGCGGTGTAGACGGGCGGGTGCTCCAGGAGCAGGCAGGTGTCCGGCACCTCGTCGGCGAAGCGGGCGGCGTGCACCCGGCGCTGCTCGTCCCAGGCTTCTTGGTACTCGACGGCGTCCGCGCCAAAACCCAACCGGACGAACTGCATCTCACTCACGGCAAGTGCCTCCCTAAAAAACCTTCGCCGTGCACGTATCGCGCCCCGCGCCACTGTACGACCCGATGTGGCGCGTCAGCCCACCGGTCAATCCTCACACGATCGGATGAATGCGTAGAGAAGGTCCCGACGGGGGCGGCCCCGGCCGCTACATTCGCGCCGTTCACGAGGCCATAAGGGCTGCTCACAGCACCGCCCGGAAGGCAGGAGACCGCACAGCCGATGACGGAACGACCCCCGCAGCGCACGCCCAACCGCCAACTAGCCGCACTCATCGCGGAGGCGGGCTTCTCCAATGCGGGGCTCGCGCGCCGCGTCGATCAGCTCGGTCTGGAGCACGGCCTCGACCTCAGGTACGACAAGACCTCCGTCACCCGCTGGCTGCGCGGACAGCAGCCCCGCGGCACCACGCCCGCACTGATCGCCGAGGTCTTCACCCGGCGCCTCGGGCGGCGCCTGTCCGCCCAGGATCTCGGCCTCGACGCCTGCGCCCCGGTCTACGCGGGGCTGGAGTTCGCCGCGACGCCGGAGGAGGCCGTCGACATCGTCGGCGGCCTCTGGCGCAAGGACTCGGGCAGCCACGCCGAACTGCGGAAGATCGCCTTCACCCCGGCGGGCCTCGTGGTGCCGAGCCGGGACTGGCTGATCGGCCGGGCCGACGAGCGCGTCGGCCGCGGCGAACCCGCCCCGCACGGCCCGCACGGCCAGCCCCGGGTGCCGTCCCAGGGGCGCCCGGTGGTGCCCCGGCAGCAGCGCAGGGAGGCGGACCGCGGCCCCGGGCAGCGGGTGACCAGCGGCGACATCGCGGCGCTCCGCTCCGTCGGCGACCTCTTCCGCGCCCTCGACCACGCCTACGGCGGCGGGCACGCCCGCCAGGCCCTCGTCCGCTACCTGGAGCACGAGGCCGAGCCGATGCTGCGCGGCAGCTACGGCGAGCAGGCCGGCCGGCGCCTGTTCGCGGCCACCGCCGACCTGACCCGGCTCGCGGGCTGGACCTCGTACGACATCGCGGCGCACGGACTGGCCCAGCGCTACTACGTCCAGGCGCTGCGCCTCTCGCAGGCCGCGGGGGACCGGGCCTACGGCAGCTACGTCCTGGTCACCATGAGCCGCCAGGCCGTCTATCTGGGGCACGGCCGGGAGGCGGTGCAGCTGGCGCGGGTCGCCCAGCAGGGCGTCGGCTCCTCGGCGCCGCCCCTCGTCCAGGCGCTGCTGCACGCGGTCGAGGCGCGCGGGCACGGGGTGCTCGGCGAGGTGCGGGCCTGCACCACCTCCATGGCCCGGGCCACCAACGCCTTCGAGGCCGCCCGGCCCGGCGACGACGTGCCGCACTGGGCCCGCTTCTTCGACGAGGCCCAGCTGACCGACGAGTTCGGGCACTGCCACCGCGACCTCCAGCAGTACCGTGCGGCGGTCCAACAGGCCGAGCGCTCCCTGCAGTTGAGGGCCGTCGGCTACGCCCGCAGCCGGCTGTTCTGCCGGGTCGTGCTCGCCACCGCACGGCTTGGCCTCGGCGAGCTGGAGCAGGCGTGCGCGCTCGGTGCGGAGGCGGCCCAGGCGGCCGGCGAGATGCGGTCGGTGCGCGCCCATGAGTACGTACGGGACTTCGAGCGCCGCCTGGAGCCGTACCGCGACGCCGGGCCGGTGCGCAACTACCGGGACCGGGTGGCCGCCCTCGGGTAGCCACTTGTCTGCCGGGGCGTCAACTCCTCGTCCCATACGAGGAGTTCGTCCAGGTCGCCGCGGAGGCTCGCCTTCTCGGTGCCGATGGAGCGGAGGGGGAGGGGGATCGAGTCGGCCACCGCGCCGATCCGCCTCCCGTCCGCGTACAGGGTCGTGCGCCCCGGTGTCGTCACCCACGTCAGCCGGGTCCAGCGGTCCAGCGGCAGCGTGAAGCCGAAGCTGTGGTCGACCGCCCCGTACCGGGTGAGGCCGACCTCGCCCGTGCCGTGCTGCATCAGCTTCAGGGCGCCCGCCCGGGAGCTGAGGAGCACCTGGTCGGCGGTGCGGGCGGTGGGCCGGACCGCCACCGAGACCGTCCAGGGCTCCGCCAGGTCCACGCCGCCGAAGCCCACCCCGTCCCGGTCGGAGTCGAAGCGCCAGGCCCCGCCGCGCACACCGTCGGCCACCGGTGCCGGGTTGTCGATGATGTACGAGGTGCCGGGCAGGCCGCCCGCCGTGTCCTCGGCGAACAGGGTGTTGCCGGGGCTGCCCGCCCAGGTCCAGCCCGCCGGGTAGGGGGCGGTGTCGAAGGTCCAGTGGTGGCTCGGGCGGCCGTCGTCGACGCGGGGTGGGGTCGGGGCGTGGGTGATGGCCATGGGGTCTCCCCTGCTCGAACGGAGTTGAGAGCTTGGGGAAGGGTCGCCGATCCGCCGCACGCGGGCGCGGAAGTCGGTGAGGGAGTCGGGCGTCGCGGACTTGTTCCAGGCCCGGTCGGCCAGGATCGCGCGGGCGCCCGCCATGTGCTGCTCGAAGTAGGCGTCGTCGGACCAGAAGTTGTAGTCCGCCCAGTTGGTGACGCCCGAGCCGAGCATGTCGGGGTCGGTGTTCGGGGCCCAACTGTCGTACATCCAGGGCTCGTCGGGGTACTTGTGGTGATAGTTGTTCGGGGTGTCGTAGAAGGGGCCGATGGCGATCTCGTCGTGGCCGGGGATCTCGGGTTCGGCGCCGCTGCCCTCCCAGGTGAGGAAGACGACGGGGGAGTGGACGCGCTGCTGGGGCGCGGTGAGGTGCTCCGAGCCGTTGTAGACGGCGGTGCGCTTGCCGTGTGACGTCACCACGTCGTCAAGGGTGTTGATGGTGCGGTTGAGGAGGTCGCCGAGGGTGGCGACGTCCGGGGCCGCGGCCAGATAGTCCTTGACGCGCGGGCACTCGGCGAGCTGGCCGGGCACCTCCTCGGCGCCGACGGAGAACAGCGGCGCGTCGAACCAGCCCGCGAACTCGTCGACGATCTCCTTCGCCTTCTCCATGGCCTTTCCGCTGGTCATGTCGATGATCCAGTCGGGCGTGAGGTGCGAGTGGGTGTGCGCCCCGGTGCAGGGGTTCGCGCCCGAGCCGAAGCCGATGCCGAACGTCTCGCTGATCGCCGTCGCGTGCCCGGGGAGTTCGAGGCCCGGCATCAGCTGGACGTGGCGGCGGGCCGCGAAGGACTTGAGGTGCTCGATGTCGGCGCGGCTGTAGCTGTGCCGGGGGTCGGCGAGGCCGGGGAACCTCGGGCTGTAGAGGCGGAAGCCCTCGGACTCCGACAGGTGCAGGAAGAGGGTGTTGAGCTTCTGGTCGCCCATCCTGCGGATCAGGTTCTCCAGGTAGGAGATCTTCCAGTACTTGCGGCCCGCGTCGAGGTGGACCATGCGCACGGGCTGCGCCGGGACGTCGGTGGCGCGGGCCCGGGGCAGGGCGCGGTGGCCGGGGTCGGTGGCGCGCAGCAGCTGCAGGAGGGTGCGGGTGCCGTAGTACAGGCCGTGGGTGGAGGCGGCGGTGACGCGGACCGGGCCCGCGCTGTCGAACCGGTGGCCCTCCGGGCCGAGTCGGGGGTCGTCGGCGAGCGTGAGGACGATGTCGCCGGGGGCCGGGTGCGCCGGGTCGGTGCTGATGCGCGGTGCGAGGCCGCTGGTCCGCCGGAGGTCGGCGCGCAGCTGCTCGGCCAGCTCGCGCACGGATTCCCTTGCGGGGCCGGGGAGTTCGGCTCGGCCGGAGGGGAGCGCGGTCGTGGACGCGGTGCGCGGGTCGAGCAGGATGCGGGAGCGCGGCGTGAGCGCGGTGCGGCCGTCGAGCGGGGTCCAGTCGGTGGGGCGGGGGACGACGGCGGGCGGGGCGTCGGCGGCATGTGCGGGCGGCGTGGTGCCCGGAAGACCGAGAGCTCCTATGAATAGGCCGAGGATCAGAGCGAACACGGGCACGGTGCGACGCATGTCGGTCCTCCCGGGGCTTGGCGGTCCGGTGGGACGGTAGCGGCGAAAATGCGCTGGAGCAAGGGGAGTTACGAGGTTCGGCGGATCGCTCGGCACGCACCGCACGGAACAGAACGAAGCCCCCGCGTGGGGGGCGCGGGGGCTTCTCGGGAGGTGGCTCGGTCGACCCAGAGGTCGGATGGGTCAGGCGGCTGTGGGTAACGCCCGCTCGGCGTTCACGGTCCGGATGCCGAAGTCGGCGAGGGCGGCGTCGGCGGCGCGGCGGCCCGAGTGCAGCGCGCCCTGGACCGTGCTGGTCTCCCGGTGGTCCCCGCACACGTAGAGGCCCGAGAGCAGCCGCACCGGGCGGCGCGCGTCGTGCGGCGGGGACATCGCGGGCACGGCCTCGCGCGTGTGGTGCACGGTGAGCAGCTCCCAGTGGGTGGTGGACGTGCCGTAGAGCTCGGCGAGATGGGCGAGGACGGTGCGCTCGGGGGGCGGCGGGCCGAGGACCGTCGAGGAGATCAGGGCGCGGCCGGCGGGGGCGCGCGTCGGGTCGACCTCGCTGATGACGGAGGTGTGGGCGACGGGGCCGCGACGGTCGGCGTCGAGGAGCAGCGCGGGCTCGTGGAGCGGGGGTTCGGGGGCGGCGTGGTGCACCACGGTCACCTCGTGGAACGGCGGCACGCGCAGTCCGGGCAGGAGCGCGGCGGCGGCGCGGGCGTCGGTCGCCAGCAGGACGGAGCGGCAGGCGATGTGGCCGTGCTCCGCGGTGGTGACGGAGGTCGTGGAGATGTCGGTGACGCGGACGTTCGTGTGCACCGTGCCCGTGGGCAGCGCGGCGGCGAGCAGGTCGGGCAGGACGTCGCTGCCGCCCTCGGGCAGACAGAGGCGGCCGCCGGCGAAGGCGTGCAGGGCGAGGTCGGCGCACCGGCTGGACGTCGTCAGGTGCGGGTCGCACAGCAGGGCCGACAGGAGCGGCCGCAGAAAGCCGTCGATGGTGCGGGCGGGCAGCCCGCGCGCGGACAGGGCGGCCCGCGCGGGGAGTTCGGGGCGGGCGAGGAGGCGCTCGACGGGGGTCGCGGCGATCCGGGCGAGGGCCGCGCCGAGGCGGGCCTGGTCGAGGCCGCCGCCGAGCGGGGTGGTGGGCCGGAGGGGGGCGCTCGCGAGGGCGCGCGCCGCAGATAATGCGCCCCTCGCGCTCCGGGCGCTCACCGGCACCGCCGCACGGTGGTGGCGCCCCTCGCCGTGGACCAGGATGCCGGGCGAGAACGGCCGCAGCACCAGGGAGTCCAGGCCCGGGGTGCGGCGCAGTTCGGGATACGTGGTGGTGAGGAGCTGCCCGATCCGGTCGAGCCGGAAGCCGTCGACCTTCTCGGTCGACATGCGGCCCCCCACGTAAGGGGCGGCCTCCAGGACGACGGTCGTTACTCCCGCACTGGTCAGGCGATGTGCGGCCGAGAGCCCGGCGACCCCGGCTCCCACGATGACGACATCCGCATGGCGCGCAGGCTCTGGCACGTGCCCCTCCCCGAGGTCGTGCGGCTGTTGGAGACGTCATGCCCCCAACAGAGTTCCGGAATACGCGAGTTCGCAACGAGGGTAGGAGCCGGGTCCTCCAGAAGCAGTCGCGCATCGGCCGGGCATGGGCGCACGATGGCGCATCCGCCGGGCGCGCGAGCCGGGGTCCTCCGGGGGGCGGGCTCCGCGGCCACCGGGTGCGCGGGCCGGGCCCGGTGCCGCGTGTTCTCGGTGTGTCCTCGTGTTCTCGGTGCGTCCTCGTGCTCTCGGTGTGTCCTCAGTCGAGCGCCGCGCGGAGCGCCTCCTCGATGTCGGGGAACGCGAAGGTGAAGCCGGACTCCTCCAGGCGGGTCGGCAGCACGCGCTGGCTCGCCAGGACGTCGCCCGCCATCTCGCCGAGGACCAGGCGCAGCGCGGGCGCCGGGGCCGGGAAGAGCGTGGGGCGGCGCAGGACGCGGCCCATCGCGGCCGTCACCTCACGGTTGGTGCGCGGGTGCGGCGCCGTCAGGTTGACCGGGCCGGAGAGGTCCGTGGCGTCCAAGAGGTGGCGCAGGGCGGCCACTTCGTCGTGCAGGGAGATGAAGCTCCAGTACTGGCGGCCGTCGCCCAGCCGGCCGCCGAGGCCCGCCTTGAAGAGCGGGAAGAGCCGCCCCCACGCCCCGCCCCCGCGCGCCACGACCAGACCGGTACGGGCGAGGACGGTGCGGATGCCCGCCTCGTGGGCGGGGGCCGCGGCCGCCTCCCACTCCACGCACATGGAGGGCAGAAAACCCTCTCCTGGAGGGGCGGTCTCGTCCACGGCGCGCTCACCGGTGTCTCCGTAGTAGCCGATCGCGCTGCCGCACAGGAACACCCGGGGCGGCTCGGCCAGCGCGGTGACGGCCCGCGCGAGCGTCTCCGTGCCCCGCACCCTGCTGTCCCGCAACTCCCGCTTGTACGCGTCCGACCAGCGGTGGTCCCCGATCCCGGCGCCCGCCAGGTTCACCACCGCCGCACACCCCGCGAGGCCGTCCGCGTCGACCTCGGAACGCGCCGGATCCCAGCGCACCTCGTCCCGCGCGCGGGGGGCTCTGCGCACGAGCCGCACCACCTCGTGGCCGTCGTCGGCGAGTGAGCGCGCGAGGGCCGAGCCGATCAGCCCGGAGGCCCCGGCGACGGCGACGCGGTACCGCGGGCCCGGCTGCCCGGACTGCTCCTGCTGCGTAGGACGCGTGGGTTCCATGGCTCCATCCTCCCGCGAATATCCGCTCCGGGCCGTCACACCTCCGCCGTACAGTGGCGCTCATGCCGGAGACGTACATACGCACCGCACGACCGGAGGACGAGGAAGCGCTCGGCCTCCTGGACCGGGTCACCTGGTCGACGCTGCACTCGGTCCAGCCCAGCCCCCAGCCGCCGTACGACCCGTTCTTCTCCGGGCGTTTCGGCCCCCGCGACCATCTGGTGGCGGAGGCCGACGGCAGAGTTGTCGGCTACATCAGACTCGGGTTCCCCACCCCGCTCGCCGTCAACGCGCACGTCCGCCAGATCCTCGGCTTCGTCGTCGCCGAGGAGGCGCGCGGCACGGGCGTCGGGCGCGCCCTGGTCCGCGCGGCCGTCCAGGAGGCCCGACGGCAGGGCGCCCGCCGCATCACGCTGCGCGTCCTCGGGCACAACACCCCGGCCCGCAAGCTCTACGAGGCGGAGGGCTTCGTGATCGAGGGCGTGCTGCCCGGCGAGTTCCTCCTGGACGGCGCCTACGTGGACGACGTGATCATGGGCCAGGCCCTCTGACATGGGCCGGGCCCGCTGAGCGGTCCGCCCGCCGAAGGCCCCGACGGACCGGCCCGGGGTGCGGCGGCCCCGCGCGCGTAGGAGCGTGAGAGGGGGCCGCCGGAAGGAGCGAGCGGATGTTCAGGGCCGCCGCCGGGCGCCGGAAGGACGAGGGGCACGGCTGGCTGCGCGGTGCGACACCCCCGCCCAGCTGGCTGCGCTGGCCCGCCCCCTTGCTCCTGGTGGTCATCTGCGTCGTGCAGCTGGCCACGCCCGAGTCGGTCGACCTGACCTTCCTCCTCGCCGCCGTCCCGCCGCTGGCCGGACTCTCGTACGGGCCCGGCGCCACCGCCCTCTACGGCGCCAGCGTCGTCCTGCTCCTCGCCCTGCCCGACTTCGGGCTCGGCCACCCCGGCCAGAGCGACCTGCTGACCGTCGCCTTCGTGGCGCTGCTCAGCGTGGTCATCTCCTGGGTGCGGGTGCGGCGTGACGCCCAGCTCGTGACGGTGCGCACGGTCGCGGAGGCCGCCCAGTTCGCGGTGCTGCCGCCGCTGGCCGCGCGGGTGGGGCGGGTGCGGTGCGCGGGCCTGTACCGGGCGGCCCAGCACGAGACGCTGGTCGGGGGCGACCTCTTCGACGTACGCAAGGGGCCGCGGAGCGTCGTGGCGGTGGTCGGCGACGTCCAGGGGCACGGGCTCGCCGCGGTGGGCACGGTCGCGGCGCTGATCGGCGCCTTCCGGGAGGCGGTCCTCGACTCGGCGGACCTGGCGGGCGTCGCGGAGCGCCTGGACCGCAGGCTCGTCGTGGACGCGGCCGAGGAGGAGCACGCCGAGCTGTTCGCGACGGCGGTGCTCCTGGAGTTCCCGGACGACTCCGACGTCGTGCACGTGATCTCCTGCGGCCACCCGCCTCCGCTCCTGCTGTGCGGCCGCGACATCAGCGAACTCTCCGTCTTCGCGGGCCCGCCCCTCGGCCTCGGCATCGCCGGACTCGCCCCGCCCGAGCCCCGCACCGTCCGGCTGCACCCCGGCGACCTGCTGCTCGCCCTGAGCGACGGGGTGCTGGAGGCCCGGGACGCGTCGGGCACCTTCTATCCGCTGGCCGACCGGCTGGCCGCGCTCATCAAGGCCGACGGGGCGGTCCTGGACGCGCCGGCGGAGCTGACCAGGAGGATCTGGGAGGACGTCGTGCGCTTCGCGGGGAGCATCAGGGACGACGCGACGATGCTGGTCCTGGCGCCGGAGGTGGAGCCGGGAGCGGAGGTGGACCACGCGGCGCACGAGGCGGGCTCGGTGCAGGAGGGGCACGCAGTGCAGGAGGCGGGCTCGGTGCAGGAGGGGCACGCAGTACAGGAGGCAGACTCGACGCAGGAGGGGCATCCAGCGCACGAGGTGCACTCGGCGCACGAGGCGGACTCGGAGCGCGAGGCTCCCTCGGCGCGTGAGCGCCCATAATCCCGCTCCCTAGGTCCCGCCCCCCTTAGGTCCCCCGCCCCCCTAGGTCCCGCCGCGCTAGGCCCCCCGCTCCCTAGGTCCCGCCGCGCGCTAGGCCCCCTGCCCCCTAGGTCCCGCCCCCTAGTCCTGGCGCCCCCTCTGGCGAGTCCCCAACACGCCCATCCCGCCCATCAGTTCGCGCAGGCACCGCACCGCGAGGTCCGCGGGAGAGCCCGGGCCCGTGACGTCCGCGTCCGTCTCCGCCCAGCTCTCCAGGGCGATGCGGATCGCGTCCGTCGCGGCGGCCGCGGCCAGGCGGACCTCCAGCGGGTTCGCGCCCTCGCCCGCGAGGCGGGCCACGACCGGCCGGAGCTGCTCCTCCGAGTCCTGGTTCACGCGGTACCAGACCGCCCGCAGCGCCGGGTCCTCGGCGGCGGCGCGCAGCAGCCCGCGGGCCTGCCGCAGCCCGTCGGCGGCCGCCTCGTCGGGCGCCGCGAGGGCCTCCGCGATGGCCTCCTCCAGGGCCGTCGGCACCGCGGCGCCCGGCTCGCTCGCGGCGAGCAGCGCGCGCCAGCGCTCACCGCCGACGGCGAGCAGCGGCGCCACCGCGTCCTGCTTGTTGCGGAAGTAGCGGTAGAAGGTGCGCAGGGCGACCCCGGCCCGGCTCGCGATGGCCTCGGCGGTGGTGCCGTCGGGGCCGTGCTCGGTGAAGAGCTCGGCGGCGGCGTTCGCGATCTCCAGCTGGGTGGCCAGCTTGCGGCGCTCGGTCAGGGAGAGCGCGGGGGGCGCGGACGGGGCGGGGGACGGCTGGGTGCTCACGTCTCGAAGCCTACGCCGTGCCGGACAGTGCGGCATGATGCGCAAGGGTGGCAAAACGTGCCATGGAGGCGTACTGTGTAGTTCGGGTCGGGGTCATGGGGCCGCGATCCGGGGCCGCCGTCGACAGCGCGGCCGAGATTCGGCACATCCGGGAGTACGTCATGCAGACCCTCAACCGCTATGAAGGCCGCCGCGCCCTGGTCACCGGCGGCGGCTCCGGCATCGGCCAGGCCACCGTCCTGCGCCTGCTCGCCGAGGGCGGCCGGGTCGTCGCCGCCGACGTCAGCGAGGACGGCCTCAAGGACACGGCGGCCAAGGCGGGCGCCGCCGCGGAGCGGCTCACCACGATCGTGGTGAACATCGCCGACGAGACCTCGGTCCGCGAGGGCGTGGCCGCCGCCACCGCCGCGCTCGGCGGCCTGGACGTGCTGGTGAACGCGGCGGGCATCCTCCGCTCCTCGCACACCCACGAGACCACCCTCGACGCCTTCAACCAGGTCATAGCCGTCAACCTGACCGGCACGTTCCTGATGATCCGCGAGTCGATCCCGGCGCTCCTGGAGGGCGACGGCCCGGCGGTGGTCAACTTCAGCTCCACCTCGGCGATGTTCGCCCACCCCTACATGGCGGCGTACGCGGCGAGCAAGGGCGGCATCCAGTCCATGACCCACGCGCTGGCGAGCGAGTACGGGAAGCAGGGCATCCGCTTCACCGCCGTCCAGCCCGGCTCCATCTCGTCCGGCATGACCGACGGCTCCGGCCAGTCCCGGCAGAGCGCGGGCCCCGGCCTGCCCGAGGACGCCGACATGAGCCTGTTCATGAAGCTCGCCCCGGCCATCGGCCAGGGCTTCGCGGGCCCGGAGACGGTCGCCTCCGTGGTCGCGATGCTGGCCTCGGAGGACGGCAGGTTCATCACCGGCACCGAGGTCCGGATAGACGGCGGCACGCACTTCTGAGAGAAGTAGTCCGGGAGGAGAGGGAGTCCGGAAGGAGAGGGAGTCCGGGAGGCTCAGGCTTCGGTGCCGAAGCGCTCCCACAGCTTCGGGTACCGCTGCGCCATGACCGCCTCGTTCTCGAAGTCGAGGGGCGTGCCCTCGGGCTCCGGCGGGGCGGGCGGGATGCCGAGGTCGGGGGCGACGACCCCGGTGAGCCGCTCGTACGCCTCGTCGGCCGCGTACCCCAGCTCCTCCCCGTCGCCGTCGAGCTCCTCGTCGAAGTCGTCGAGGAGCTCGGCGAGCGAGTCGGGGTCGTGCAGGGCGCCCTCGAAGACCTCCCGGCCCTGGCCGATCAGCCAGCACCGGAAGTAGTCGAAGGCGTCGTCGCTCGCGCCGTCGAGGAGCACCCAGGCCGCGCCCCACAGATCCCAGCGGTAGGCACGGTTGTAGCGGGACTCGAAGTGCCGGGCGAAGTCGAGGACGGCGTCCGGATCGGACTGCAGCAGCCGCTCCGCGAGCAGATCGGCGTGCTCCTCGGGGTCGCCCTCGGCGGCCTCGCGGGTACGGTCCACGATCTCCCAGAACTCCGTCTCGTCCATCACGGGTCCAGCATCGGCCCTGGGACAGGCGGACGCACGCGGAGCGCGAGGGATGCTGCTGTGTCGTTATGCATGCACATGCCCATGGAAACCCCCGGAATCCCCGACAGCAGGTGTCTGGTTTCGGTGCCACGCTCTCCGTATGGAGAACACGAAGGACAGCCGGCCGGAACTGGCAGGAAAGATCGCCCTCGTCGCCGGGGCCACCCGCGGCGCGGGCCGAGCCATGGCCGTCGAGCTCGGCCGGGCCGGGGCGACGGTGTACGTGACGGGGCGGACGACCCGCGACCACACCAGCGAGACCGGCCGCGACAGCGAGACCATCGAGGGCACGGCGGACCTCGTGACCGAGGCGGGAGGCACCGGGATCGCCGTCCCCACCGACCACTTGGAGCCGGAGCAGGTGCGCGCCCTGACCGAGCGCATCGACCGGGAGCAGGGCCGCCTCGACATCCTCGTCAACGACATCTGGGGCGGCGACGTCCACGTCGAGTGGGACAAGAAGATGTGGGAGCACGACCTCGACAAGGGGCTGCGGATCCTGCGGCTCGGCGTCGAGTCCCACATCGTCACCAGCCGGTACGCGCTGCCGCTGCTCGTCCGCAACCCCGGCGGCCTGGTCGTCGAAGTCACCGACGGCACCGAGGAGTTCAACGGCGGCACCTACCGCAAGCCCTTCTACTACGACCTGGCCAAGGCGGCGCCGCTGCGGATGGCCCGCGGCCTCGCCGAGGAGCTGGCCGAGTACGGCTGCACGGCCGTCTGCATCACCCCGGGCTGGCTGCGCTCCGAGGCGATGCTCGACACGTATTTCAAGGTGACCGAGGAGAACTGGCGGGAGGGCTGCGCGCAGGACCCGCACTTCGCGATCTCCGAGACCCCCGCCTTCATCGGCCGGGGCCTGGCCGCACTCGCCGCCGACCCCGACGTGCACCGCTTCAACGGCGCGTCCCTGTCGTCGGGCGGCCTCGCCCAGGAGTACGGGGTGACGGATGTGGACGGCTCGGCGCCGGACGCGTGGCGCTACATCACGGAGGTCCAGGAGCCCGGCAAGCCGGCGGACGTCACGGGCTACCGGTAGCCGCGCCCGCACCCCCGAAACCCTCGTGACCCTCGTAACCTTCGTGACCCTCGTGACGCCCGCGCCCACCGTGCCCCCCGTACAGTGCCGCGAGCCGCGCCCCCGTCTCGGCGAGCCGCTCCCGCAGCTCGGCCGGTTCGAGGACCTCCACCTCGGCGCCGAGCGCGAGGAGTTGGGAGTAGGCGACGGTGACGGACTCGATGGGCAGGCCGATCGTGATCCAGCCCTGCTCATCGGGTGCGCCCGCGCCGTCCAGGACCTCCTGGGCGACGGCGCGGTCCATGACGTACGGGAGGTGCCGCGCACCCTCGGCGGTCAGCCGCAGCACCGCCTTCTCGCGCAGGATCACCCGCGCGAACTGCGCGGCCCGCTCCTCCCAGAATCCCGGCAGGTCGAACTCCTCGTCCCGCGCGAAGCGTTCGCCGCCCGCGCTCCGAACGGACGTGAACCGGTCGATGCGGTACACCCGGAACGCGTCGGCGTCCGCCGCGCGGGCGCACAGGTACCAGACGCCCGCCTTCAGGACGAGCCCGTACGGCTCCAACTCCCGCTCCACCTCGGTGTCCTGGCGCCGGTAGCGGGCCAGGAACGGACGGTCGTCCCACACCGCGTCCGCGACGGCGGGCAGCAGCTCGGGCGCGGGCGTCTCCTTGAACCAGCCGGGCGCGTCCAGATGGAAGCGCTGCGCGGCGTTCTGTGAGGCGTCCCGCAGCGAGGGCATGAGCGCCGCCGACACCTTGAGCCGGGCCGCCGACGCGGCGTCCTCCAGGCCCATCTCGCGCAGGGCGCCCGGCACCCCGGACAGGAACAGTGCCTCCGCCTCGCTCCGCCCGAGCCCGGTCAGCCGGGTCCGGTACCCGCCGATGAGCCGGTAGCCACCGGCCCGCCCCCGGTCCGCGTACACCGGAACACCCGCCTCCGACAGCGCCTGCGCGTCCCGCGTGATGGTCCGCTCGGACACCTCCAGCTCCTGCGCCAGCTCGGCGGCGGTCATGGAGGGCCGGGACTGCAGCAGAAGCACCATCTTGATGAGGCGGGCGGCACGCATGCCCCCATGATGCCGCGCTTCGGCACCCCCTCCGCGCCCGCCGTTTCGCGGCGGAGATTTCCCACCCACCCGTCCCTTTCGCCCGCGGGCCGGTGGGGGCTGGTCGCGCAGTTCCCCGCGCCCCTTACGGGGCGCGTCCCGCACGAAAAAGGAGCGGGCCCCCACCCCCCAAGGGGAAGGGACCCGCTCCCGCATCCAGCCGAAGGCTTACAGCGCTTACAGCCCGTACTTCGCGCGCGCTTCCTTCACTGCGGCAGCGGGCACCTCGCCCCGGCGGGCCAGCTGGGCCAGCGCCGCCACGACGATGGACTCCGCGTCGACACCGAAGTGGCGACGCGCCGCCTCACGGGTGTCCGACAGACCGAAGCCGTCCGCGCCCAGCGACGAATAGTCCTGCTCGACCCACTGCGCGATCTGGTCCGGGACCTGCCGCATGTAGTCGGAGACCGCGAGGACCGGGCCCTCGGCACCCTCAAGTGCCTTGCGGACGTAGGGAGTACGCTCCTCGCCGCGCAGGATGGCCTCGTCCGCCTCCAGGGCGTCGCGGCGCAGCTCGGTCCAGGACGTCGCGGACCACACGTCGCCGGCCACGCCCCACTCCTCGGCGAGCAGCCGCTGCGCCTTGAGGGCCCAGTGGATGGCCGTACCGGAGCTGATCAGCTGGATGCGCGCGGCGTTGGCGGCCGGGGAGAGCCCGGCGGTCTCGGCGGTGTTGAAGCGGTAGAGGCCCTTGATGATGCCCTCGTCGATCGCGTCGCCGGACGGCTTCGCGGGCTGCGGCATCGGCTCGTTGTAGACGGTCAGGTAGTAGAAGACGTCCTGGTCCTCGCCCGGCTTGGCCTCGCCGTACATACGGCGCAGACCGTCCTTCATGATGGCGCCGATCTCGTACGCGAACGCCGGGTCGTACGTCACGGCCGCCGGGTTGGTGGCCGCGATCATCGGCGAGTGGCCGTCCGCGTGTTGCAGGCCCTCACCGGTGAGCGTCGTACGTCCCGCGGTGGCGCCGATGACGAAGCCGCGGCCCATCTGGTCGCCGAGCTGCCAGAACTGGTCGCCGGTGCGCTGCCAGCCGAACATCGAGTAGAAGATGTACAGCGGGATCATCTGCTCGCCGTGCGTCGAGTACGACGTGGCGGCGGCAATGAAGTCGGCGAGCGAACCGGCCTCGTTGATCCCCTCGTTGAGGATCTGGCCCGACTCGGACTCCTTGTAGTACATGAGCTGGTCGCGGTCGACCGGGTCGTACGTCTGGCCCTTGGGCGAGTACAGACCGAGCGACGGGAACAGCGACTCCATGCCGAAGGTGCGCGCCTCGTCGGGGATGATCGGCACCCAGCGCTTGCCGGACGTCTTGTCCCGGACGAGGTCCTTCAGGAGCCGTACGAGCGCCATCGTCGAGGCGACGTTCTGCGTGCCGGAGCCCTTGTCGAACGAGGCGAACGCCTTGTCCGCGGGCGCGGGCAGCGGCGCGAGCGGCTGCGTGCGGCGGGCCGGGGCGGGACCGCCCAGGGCGGCGCGACGCTCGGTGAGGTAGCGCAGCTCGGGGGAGCCCTCGGCGGGACGCGCGTACGGGACGACGCCGTCCTCGAAGCGGCTGTCCGGGATCGGCAGGTCAAGGAGGTCACGCATGTCCTTGAACTCGTCGATCGTCAGCTTCTTCATCTGGTGGTTGGCGTTCTTCGACTCGAAGCCCTTGCCGAGCGTGAAGCCCTTCACCGTCTGGGTGAGGATCACGGTCGGCTTGCCCTTGTGCTCGACGGCTGCCTTGTATGCCGCGTACACCTTGCGGGGCTCGTGGCCGCCGCGCGAGGTGTGGAAGCACTCGGAGACCTTGTCGTCGGAGAGCACCTTGGCGAGCTCGATCAGCGCGGGGTCCGTGCCGAAGAAGTGCTCGCGGATGTAGGCGACGTCGCGGGTCTGGTACGTCTGGAACTGGGCGTCCGGGACCTCGCGCAGACGGCGCAGGAGGGCGCCGGTGGTGTCGAGCCGGAAGAGCTCGTCCCAGGCGTTGCCCCACAGGGACTTGATGACGTTCCAGCCGGAGCCGAGGAACTGGGCCTCCAGCTCCTGCACCACGCGGAAGTTCGGGCGGACCGGGCCGTCCAGGCGCTGCAGGTTGCAGTTGATGACGAAGGTCAGGTTGTCCAGACCCTCGCGGGCGGCGAGCGTGAGCGCCGAGGTCGACTCGGGCTCGTCCATCTCGCCGTCGCCGAGGAACGCCCAGACGTGCGAGTTCGACGTGTCCTTGATGCCGCGCGCCGACAGATAGCGGTTGAACCGCGCCTGGTAGACGGCCGACAGCGGGCCGAGGCCCATCGACACGGTCGGGAACTCCCACAGCCAGGGCAGGCGCCGCGGGTGCGGGTACGAGGGCAGGCCGTTGCCGCCGGCCTCGCGCCGGAAGTTGTCGAGCTGCTGCTCGCTGAGGCGGCCGTCGAGGAACGCGCGGGCGTAGATGCCGGGGGAGGCGTGGCCCTGGATGTAGAGCTGGTCGCCCGAGCCGTCGCCCTCCTTGCCGCGGAAGAAGTGGTTGAAGCCGGTCTCGTACAGCCAGGCGGCCGAGGCGAAGGTGGCGATGTGGCCGCCGACGCCGTACTTGCTGCCACGGGTCACCATCGCGGCCGCGTTCCAGCGGTTGTACGCGGTGATCTTGGCTTCCATCTCCTCGTCGCCGGGGAAGTCCGGCTCGGCGGAGGTGGGGATCGAGTTGACGTAGTCCGTCTCGAGCAGCTTCGGCAGCGCGAGACCGCCCGCCTCGGCGCCCTCCAGCGTGCGGCGCATCAGGTACGCGGCACGGTGCGGCCCGGCCGCCTGCGTAACGGCGTCCAGGGAGGCGCGCCACTCGGCGGTCTCCTCGGGGTCGCGGTCCGGGAGCTGGTCGAGCTCGCTCGGCTGGATAGCGGAGGGGTCGGTCATAGTCGCCGCCTTCCTGAGTCGGAGGGGGGTGCCCTAACGGAAAGGGTCGGGGGTGCCCTTGGTCTCTGGCAGGACAGGGCGTGAGGCTCTGGTGAGAGCCCGTCGTCGACTGTAAGCCTGCGATCGATGATCGATCAAAGCTTGAGGGGAAAAACTTCTTCAGATCGAGAAAGTCGGCATCCGGTGCCAGCTAAATGGGCACCGGGTGCCTTGGAAATGAAGGTTTGCGCAGGTGGGGAGAGGTGCGGGCGCGACGTTTGAAGCGCGGCCGCTTCGGATGAGCGGCGGCTCGCCCGGGTAAGGCTCAGGCGCGCGGCGCGCAGCCCAGCACATGGGACTTGACCAGCTCGGCGATGGCCGGGTCCCGTCGCCGGAACGCCGCCACGAGCTCCTCGTGCTCCTCCGCGTACGACTGCTGGACCGTGCCCAGCCACCGGATCGACAGCGCGGTGAAGACCTCGATGCCGAGCCCCTCCCAGGTGTGCAGGAGCACCGAGTTCCCGGCGGCCCGCACCAGCTCCCGGTGGAAGCCCACCGTGTGCCGGACCTGCGCGGTGCCGTCCGCCGCGCTGTCCGCCTCGTACAGGGCGGCGACATGGGGTTCGAGGGCCGAGCAGTCCTCGGCGAGCCGCTCCGCCGCGAGCTCGGCGGCGATCGCCTCCAGGCCGGCCCGGACCGGGTAGCTCTCCTCCAGGTCGGCGGCGGTCAAGTTGCGCACGCGGACGCCCTTGTTGGGCGCCGACTCGATGAGCCGCAGCGTCTCCAGCTCGCGCAGCGCCTCGCGCACCGGGGTCTGCGAGACCTCCAGCTCCACCGCGATACGGCGCTCCACGATGCGCTCGCCCGGCTTCCAGCGCCCGCTGACGATCCCCTCCACGATGTGCTCGCGGATCTGTTCGCGCAGCGAGTGAACGACGGGCGCGGTCATGTGGGCTCCTCAGGCGGGGGCAGGCAGGCGCCCCAGGGCGTGGTGACCCCTAGACAATACGGCGACGCCCCCGTCCGGAAACCTCCGGGCGGGGGCGTACGCGCTGATGAGACGAGTGTTACAGCGTCTCGTACGGGACCTACAGGCCGAGTTCGACCTCGAACTCGCCGGCCTCGAGGATCTGCTTGACCGTGGTCAGGTAGCGGGCGGCGTCGGCGCCGTCGAC
>NZ_JBHYJB010000079.1:0-19240 GCF_042740175.1 Streptomyces sp. NPDC059009
CGCCGATCTGCGGCGTTGTCGTCGGTTGCCAACGCTCCGCGTTGTCGCCCTCCTCCGCCTTGCATCTCGACGCACCACAGCCCGCTCACCAGCGATGGACGGCACAGCTCGGAATCATGCGGCCTGATCCGCCGGACAGGCCCTAGTTGTCGAGGAACTGCGAGCACCGGTAGGGCCCCATGGGTGTTCCCTCGCGTACGAGGGTCACCTGGACCTCGTCGGGGCGAATCCGTGGCTGCAGGACGGACTGGGCGCGGGCGAGGGTGCACACCAGTTGGCCGTTGGCGAGGTCTTCTCGCCGGCCGCCCGTGCCGGAGGCGTCCGGGGAGCGCGCGGTCAGCTTCGTCCCGTCGGCCGTGACGTCGAACGAGAGGCTGCTGAGCATGCTGGTGAGGCCGCGTTCCTGTTCGGCTTCCGTGGGGCCTTCGGCCAGGAACTTCAATGCGTCGTCGAGCGAGCGGATCTCCACGCCGGGACGGGACACCCCTTCGAGGCGCCCGTTGCCGGAGACGAAGTACAGCCGCAGTCCCTTGGTGAGGCCGGTCGGCGGTTTGCCCGCTCCTATGACTCCGGTGGGGCGCACCCCGCAGCCGGCCAGGAGCAGTAGGAGCAGTAGGAGCAGTAGGAGCGGGGACAGGGCCGCGGGGCGGGGCGATCGGCGGCGGGTGGTGGGGCTCATGCGTCCGGTCCTTGGGGGCGTGCTTCTTCGGTATCGCCTTCGTCGGTACGCCGCAGGGGCAGGCGCAGTGTGAAGACGGCCCCGCCGCCGGGGGCGTTCGCCACCTCGATGGTGCCGCCGTGCAGGCGGGCGTTCTCCAGGGCGATGGCGGTGCCGAGGCCGCTGCCCTCGGAGCGGGTGCGGGCCGCGTCCACTTTGTAGAAGCGGTCGAAGACGTGGGCGAGGGCGTCGGGAGGCAGGCCCGGGCCGTTGTCGGTGACCGTGACGATCACCTGGTCCTGGTTCTGGTCCTGGCCGAGGTCCTGGTCCTGGTCTTGGTTCTGGTTCGCCGTGAGCCGCACGGTCACCGGGGGTGCGCCGTGGCGCAGGGCGTTGCCGACGAGGTTGGCGATCACCACGTCGATGCGGCGGCGGTCCACCGACGCCCGTACGCCGGCCGCCAGTTCCGCGTGCACCGCGTCCGTCCAGCCGCGCAGTGCCAGCGTCGCGCGGATGGTCTGCGCGAGGTCGGTCCCGGTCAGGTGCAGACGGGCCGTGCCCGAGTCGAAGCGGGACATCTCCATCAGGTCGTCCACGAGCCGGGACAGCTTCGCGGTCTCCGCGCTCACCGTCCGGGCGGCGTGGGCCGCGTCCGGCGGGAGCTGGTCCGCGTCCTCGTCGAGGACGGTGGCGACCATGGTCATCGCGGCGAGCGGGGTGCGCAGTTCGTGCGAGACGTCGGCGACGAAGCGCTGGGCCCGGGCCTCCTGCTCACGCAGTTCCGTCACCGAGGACTGGAGTTCGTCGGCGGTGGTGTTGAAGTCCCGTGCCAGATCGGTGAGTTCGTCGTGCCCCGTGAGTGTCACGCGGATCGAGAGGTCTCCCTCGGCGAGCCTGCGGGTGGCCCGCCCGAGGTCGCGTACGGGACGCAGCACCGTGCGCGCGGCGAACAGCGCCAGTACCGCGGCGAGCGCCACGACGGGCAGGATTCCGCCGCGTACGGCGGAGAGCAGGGCCGCCGTGTCGTCCTGCTCGGGCCGGAGCGAGGTGACGGCGAAGATCTCGAGGCCCGAGGCGCCGCCGTCGTCGACGAAGGTGACGGGGGTGCCGAGGGCCAGGTAGGGCGTGCCCTGGTGGTCGACGCGCTGGAAGCTCACCCGGTCCTTCGCGCGAACGGCCTCGCGCAGGGCCGGGGTGATCCGGGACCGGTCGGCCAGCGGGTCGGACGTGGCCTGCAGATCCTGGTAGCGGGCGACGACCGGGGGCGCGCCGTCGAGCCCCTCGGAGATGCGCCGGGCGAGGTCGGTGAGGCTGCGCTGCGTGGGCGGCAGGTCGAAGTCGGGGGCGACGGCGCCGATGCGGTCCTCGACGTCCTGGGCGAAGGAGTCCTGGGCGCGGCTCAGGATGGCGGTGCGGGCCTCCCGGTAGGCGAGCGCGGTCGCGGTCACCGCGCCGGCCAGCGCGACGAGGACGAAGGCGATCACCAGGCGGGCGCGCAGACCGCGGAACGGCCGGGGCGGGCGGAGTCTCATCGGGGCCGCCTCACAGGGGCCCGAAGCGGTAGCCGAAGCCGCGCACGGTCTGGACGTAGCGCGGCCGGGACGCCACCTCCTCGATCTTGGCGCGCAGCCTGCCCACGGCGGCGTCCACGATCCGGGAGTCGCCGAGGAAGTCGTGGTCCCAGACCGACTGGAGGAGCTGTTCCCGGCTGAAGACCTGCTCGGGCGATGCGGACAGTTCAAGGAGCAGCCGCAGCTCGGTGGGCGGCAGGGGGACCGGGGTTCCGTTCCTGGCCACGGTCAGGGCGGCCCGGTCGATGACCAGACCGGGGTAGGCGTCGACCGTCGAGCGCGGAGCGGGATCGGCGCGGCGCAGGGCCGCTTTGATCCGGGCCTCCAGGACGGGGGCGGTGACGGGCTTGACCACGTAGTCGTCCGCGCCCGCCGCCAGGCCGCGCACGATGTCGGAGTCGTCGCCGCGCGCGGTCAGCATGATGACGGGCAGGGTGGCGTGGGCGGGGCGGGAGCGGATGCGGCGGCAGACCTGGAAGCCGTCCATGCCCGGCAGCATCAGGTCGAGGACGGCCAGCTCGACGCCCCGGCCCGCGGGCCGGTCCAGCAGGGCGAGGGCATCCTCGCCGGAGGCCGCGATGTCGACGGCATAGCCGTGCCGGCGCAGCACGAGCTCCATTCCGTCGCGTACGGAAGCGTCGTCCTCGATGAGCAGTACATGCGGCATGCCATCGAGTATGAGCACGGACTCGGCCGTATCGGTGCTGGTGAGGGCCGTGAATTGCGGGCGAGGGGGGTTTGTTACGCGCTCATCATGTGGCATTACGCGTTCATCGCACGGCCGGGGAGTGCCCGTCATGTCCGGCGCGGACCGTGTGCGCCATGACCTTGAAGACCACTTCTCCCCGCACCACGGCCCGCCTCCGGATCACCGCGCTGCTCGCGGTTCCCGTCCTCGCGCTGACGGCCGCCTGCAGCAGCGGCGACGGCGAGGGCGTCGAGGACAAGGGGGTCGCCTCCGCTCCGGACGCACCGGACACCTCCGCCTCGAAGGGCTCCTCCGGCTCCGGTGAGCAGTCCGCCGGGCAGGGCAAGGGCGCCTTCTACGACGCGCAGATGAAGTACGTCCAGTGCATGCGCACCAAGGGCGGCGTCAAGGAGTTCCCCGATCCGAAGCTGAGCGGCTACCTGGACTGGACGAAGATCGACGAGCTGTCGGCGCGGTACCCGGAGGCGGCCAAGGGCGGCAAGGACGCGGCCTGTGGGCCCGAGCTGCAGAAGGCGATGCAGAAGGAGCCCGAGCGCGACCCGCAGCAGGAGTACGAGTCGATGCTCGCGCACGCCAAGTGCATGCGGGAGAAGGGTGTTTCGAAGTACCGGAACCCGACGATGTCCGGGGGCAACGTGCTGCCCGGCGGTGACCCCGACCCGGCGAACCCCTCCTTCGACAGCACGTCCCCCGCGTACAAGAGGGCCGCCGCGGCCTGCAAGGACAAGCTGCTCGACGGCCTGGACGGGATGCAGGGATGAGGAGGCGCTCGATAGCCGTCACCACGGGCGCGCTCGCTCTCGCGGGAGCGGCCGTCGCCGGCGTGGTCGTGTCCGGCGGGGGCGACGGCGCGGACGCGCGCGGCAAGGGCCGCGAACTGCCGCCCGCCACCGCGGAGATCGTCCGGACCGACCTGGCCAAGAGCACGACCGTCGACGGGACGCTCGACTACGCCCGGCGGCGCGCGGTCAAGTCCGCCGTCGAGGGCACGGTCACCGTCGCCGCCCGGTCCGGCGACACGGTGACGGCCGGGCAGCGGCTGTACGAGCTGGACGACAAGCCGGTGACGCTGCTGTACGGACAGGTGCCGATGTTCCGCGAGATGAAGGTGGGTGACCGCGGCTCGGACGTGCTCCAACTGGAGCGCAATCTGCGCGACTTGGGGTACGGCGGCGGGTTGTACGTCGACCCGCGCTACGACGCGGCCACCGCCGCCGCGGTCAAGCGGTGGCAGAAGTCCCTGAACCGCACACCCACCGGCAAGGTCGGCCGGGGGCATGTGGTCTTCCAGCCCGGCCCGGTCCGGGTCGTCTCGGCGGACGCGGCGCTCGCCGACCAGGTAGGCCCCGACAAGCCGGTGCTCACGGTCGCCTCGACCCGTCCGGTCGTACGGGTGGAGCTCGACCAGGCCGACGCGGCGCTCGCGGCGAAGGACACGAAGGCCGAGGTGGCGCTGGCGAGCGGAAAGTCCGAACCCGGCAAGGTGACCGGCACGGTGCGCCCGGAGTCCGCAGGCACCGAGGGCGCTTCGGGCGGGGACGGGGCCGAGAAGAACGGCATCACCGTCGAGATCGCCCTGGACGCCGGGAAGTCGGCGCTCCGGGGCGAGGACGCCAAGGCGGCCGCCAGCGTGACGTTCGTCAGCGAGAGCCGCAAGGACGTGCTCGCCGTCCCCGTGGAGGCGGTCGTCGCGCTGCGCGGCGAGAACGGTGGCTACGGCCTCCAGCTCGTCGAGGGCGGTACGTCGCGGATGGTGCGGGTCGAGACCGGCATGACCGCCGACGGCAGGATCGAGGTCAGCGGCGCCGGGCTGCGCGAGGGCATGAAGGTCGGGGTGGCCAAGGAATGAACGGCCACCGGACCAGTCCCGCACCGGGCTCCGCATCGAACCCCGCCCCCGTCGTCGAACTCCGGGACGTCACCAGGACGTACGCCGGTCCCGTGCACGCCCTGCGCGGGGTGAACCTGACCGTCACGGCGGGTGAACTCCTCGCCATCGTGGGGCCGTCCGGCTCCGGGAAGTCGACCATGCTGAACATCATCGGCACCCTGGACCGGCCCACCAGCGGCACGGTCCGGGTCGCCGGACACGAGGTGGGCGCACTGTCCGACGCCCGGCTTTCGGCGCTGCGCGCCCGGCACATCGGCTTCGTCTTCCAGCACTTCCACCTGGCGCCCGGCCGCGACGCGGTCGACAACGTCGCGGACGGCCTGCTGTACGCGGGTGTGCCCCTCAAGGAGCGAAGGGCCCGAGCCCGGGCCGCACTTGAACGGGTCCGCCTGGGGCACCGGCTCGGCCACCGGCCCACCCAGCTCTCCGGCGGTGAGAGACAGCGGGTCGCCATCGCCCGCGCACTCGTGGGCGACCCGGACCTGCTGCTCGCCGACGAGCCGACCGGGGCCCTGGACACCGCGTCCGGCGTCATCGTGATGGAGCTGCTGCATGAGCTGAACGCGGCCGGAACCACGGTCTGCGTCATCACTCACGACAACGACATCGCCGAGTCCCTGTCCCGCCGGGTCCGCTTCCGGGACGGCGCGGTGGTGGCCGACTCCGGCGGCCGCGGCGCTCCGGCGCCCTGCTCGCTCGCTCCGGAGGTGCTGTCATGAAGCCGTCCCGGCTGAGGCCGGCCCGCCTCACCCCGGCCGACGTCCTCCGCGTCGGTGCGGCCGGGCTGCGCGCCCGCCGGGCCCGGGTCGTGCTGTCCGCGCTCGGCATCGCCATCGGTATCGCCACGATGGTCGCCGTCATCGGCCTGTCCACCTCCAGCCGCGCCGACCTGATGAACCGGCTCGACCGCCTGGGCACCAACCTGCTCACCGCCGAGGCGGGCAAGGACGCCCTCGGCCAGGAGGTCAAACTGCCCGAGAACGCCGTCGCCATGGTCGAGCGCATCGGCCCCGTCCAGCACGCGACGGCCACCGCGAACGTCGACGCGCGCATCCGCCGCAGCGACGTCGTACCTGAGGAGCGGACCGCGGGCGTCACCACCCAGGCCGCCCGGCCCGACCTGCTGACCGCGCTCAACTCCCGTATGGCCGAAGGCGTCTGGCTCGACGGCGCCCGGCAGCGGCTGCCGGTGACGGTGCTGGGCTCGCTGGCCGCCGAGCGTCTCGGGATCACCGAACCCGGCGAGAAGATCATGATGAACGACGAGTACGTCGTGGTCGTCGGCATCCTGGAGCCCGTCGAACTCGCCCCCAGCCTGGACCGGGTGGCGATGGTCGGATTCCCGGCCGCCGAGCGGTACTTCGGCTTCGACGGCCACCCCACGACCGTCTTCGAACGCTCCACGGACGCCTCCGTCGAGGACGTGCGCACCGTCCTCGCCCGCACCGTGAACCCCGGCGACCCGGCCACGGTCAAGGTCTCCCGCCCCTCCGACGCGCTCGCCGCAAAGGCGGCCACCGACAAGGGGCTGACGAGCCTGATGCTGGGGCTCGGCGCCGTGGCCCTGCTGGTGGGCGGCGTGGGCGTCGCCAACACCATGGTGATCTCGGTCCTCGAGCGCCGCCAGGAGATCGGCCTGCGCCGTGCGCTCGGCGCTCCCCGAGGGGCCGTCCGGATCCAGTTCCTCACCGAAGCCCTGCTCCTGTCCGCCCTCGGTGGGACGGCGGGCGCGGCCCTCGGCACGGTCGCGACGTACGGCTTCGCGCTCGCCCAGGGCTGGACCGCGGTCGTCCCGCCCTGGAGCCTGGCCGGCGGCCTGGCCGCGACCCTCCTGATCGGCGCGCTGGCGGGCCTGTACCCGGCCGTCCGGGCGGCCCGTCTGGATCCCACGGCGGCGCTGAACGCGACGTGACACCTGGCCTGCGACGTGGTGGTCGCTCAGCGCACTGGACGACTGATCAAACTTGCATAGCGGTCGGTAGTCAAGGTTGAATAATTCGCCGGTCCGCAACCCCCGAGGAGTCGCCATGAACGCGAAGGCCACCAGTCAGGCGAAGAGCGGGGCCGAGCCCCCGGCGCCGAGCGACGCCGTGGTGACGGCGAACGAGACCACCGTCCCCGTCCTCCCGTGCGTGGACGCCGACGAGACCCTGGCGTTCTACCGGGCCCTCGGCTTCGAGGTCACCTACGAGATGCGGAAGCCCTATCTGTATCTCGCCCTCGCCTACAGCGGGTTCTCGCTCAACTTCGGCAAGGCGCCCGAGGGTGCCGACCCGAGCAGGGAGGACGTCGGGGCCTGTCTCGTCATGGTCGACGCCGTCGCGCCCTATCACGCGGCCTTCACGGCGGCGATGCGGCAGGCGTACGGGAAGGTGCTCGCCTCCGGACGCCCGCGCATCACCCGCTACCGGCCCGGCGCGAGCCGCTTCACCCTCGTCGACCCCGCCGGCAACAGCGTCATGTTCATCCAGCGCGACGAGCCCATGGAGCTCGAATACGGCGGCTCCAAGGAGCTCCCGCCGCTCGCCCGGGCCCTGGACAACGCCCGCATCTACCGGGAGTTCAAGAACGACGACCGCGCGGCCGTCCGGGTCCTGACCTCCGCGCTGCGCCGCCACGGGGACGCGGCGCCCGCCGTGGACCGGGCGCTGGCGCTCGCGACCCTCGTCGAGCTGGCCGTCGCGATGGGCGAGCACGGCAAGGTCGAGGGGCTGGCCCTGGAGCTGAAGGCGCTCGAGCTCAGCGAGGCGGAGCAGGAGCGGGTGGCGGACGAGCTGCGGTTGGCGCAGGACCTGGAGGCGTGGCTGGGGGAGGCCGGTCCTGGGGAGGGGGCCGGAGGGCGGTCCTGAGGGGGGATCCAGGGAGATCCAGGGAGATCCAGCGGGATCCGGGGAGATCCAGGGGGATCCGAGGGGAGGGGCGGGGGGCGGACCTGCTCAGGCGTCCTGGCGGGCCGCCGCGATGAACTCCCGGATCAGCTCCGGTGACTTCACGCCGGGTTCGCTCTCCACGCCGCTGGAGACGTCGACGCCCCACGCCCCCGTGGCCCGCCGGGCCTCGCGGACGTTCCCCGGGTGCAGGCCGCCCGCGAGGAGCCAGCGGCCGCGGGGTGCGGTGAAGGTGGGGGAGGCCCAGTTCCACGGCTTGCCGGAGCCCGGGTCGGGGGCGTCGAGGAGGAGCAGGTCCTCGCCCAACGCGCCGCATTCGGCGGGCTGTTCGGTGGCCGCGGTGGCCCGCAGCAGGGTCCGGCCCGGTGCGCGGAGCGCCGCGTAGTACTCCGGGCCCTCGTCCCCGTGCAGCTGCACGGCGCGGATCCCGCTCTCCTCCGTCAGGCGGCGCACCTCGTCCAGCGGCTGCCTGCGGAAGACGCCGACGGTCAGGACGTGCTCGGGGACCCGCCGGGCGAGGCTCCGGGCGGTGGCGGCGTCGATGGTGCGGACGCTGGTGGCGAAGACGAAGCCGACGGCGTCCGCCCCGGCGGCCACGGCCGTGTCCACGTCCTGCTCGGTGCGGAGCCCGCAGATCTTGACATAGGGATCGCTCATGGCGGGAGTCAACCAAATCGGGTACGGGCTGCGCGAGCCGCGGTCGCGGGGCGGGCGGCCGGACGTGACCCTGGGCCCGCCGGCCGGGGCGGGCGATGGTGCGTGGCACCCCGCGCGGCCTGGCATCATCGAGGGATGTCTGACTTGATCATCGCTGCCTGTGACGGAGCCGCGAAGAAGAACCCCGGACCCGCGGCCTGGGCCTGGGTGGTCGCCGACTCCGAGGGCCGCCCCCAGCGCTGGGAGGCCGGCCCGCTCGGCCACTCGACCAACAACGTGGCCGAACTGACCGCGCTGGCCGAGCTGTTGGAGGCCACGGACCCGGCGACCCCGCTGGAGGTCCGCATGGACAGCCAGTACGCGATGAACGCGGTCAGCAAGTGGATCGCCTCCTGGAAGCGCAACGGCTGGCTGACCGCGTCGAAGAAGCCCGTCGCCAACAAGGAGCTCGTCGTGCGCATCGACGCGCTCCTCCAGGGCCGCGACGTGACCTTCCGGCACGTCGCCGCGCACCGCGTGGACGGCGACCACCTGAACGCGATCGCCGACGTCGCCGCCAGCGACGCCGCGACCACCCAGGAGCCCGCCGGGACCGTCCACGGCGCGCACGCCATCCCCGAGCCGCGCCCCGAGCGCATGACGTCCGGGGCCGAGGCCCGCCCGCGCAAGGCCGCCGCCGGGCGCACCGCGGGCGGCAAGGGCAAGAGCGGTGGCTCCAGCCCGGTGATCAAGGCCAAGTTCCCCGGCCGCTGCCACTGCCAGAAGCCGTACGAGGCCGGGGAGAAGATCACGAAGAACGCGCACGGCTGGGGCCATGTGGAGTGCCGTGACGTGTGAGGCCAACTCCCTCCCCGACCCGAACAGTTGACCTGTACGCCCGGTACCCTCTGAAGATCCTTACCGGCCCGGTGGGGCACGTCACGGAGTGGAGCCAGGGATGACCGCAGACGACGTGAGCTTCGTCATCGACACCAGCACGCCGCACCCGGCACGCGTCTACGACTGGCTCCTGGGCGGCAAGGACAACTACCTCGTCGACCAGGAGCTGGGCGAGAAGCTGCCGGCCGAGGCGCGCGGCAACGCGGCCCGGAACCGCGCGTTCATGCACCGGGCCGCGGCCTGGCTGGCGCGCGACGGCGTCGGCCAGTTCCTCGACGTCGGCACCGGCATCCCGACCGCGCCCAACCTCCACCAGGTCGTCCAGGAGATCGCTCCCGCGGCCCGCGTCGTCTACGCCGACAACGACCCCATCGTGCTGCGGCACGCCGAGGCACTCCTTGTCAGCACTCCCGAGGGCGCCACGGACTACGTACAGGAGGATGTGCGGCGGCCCGAGGCGATCCTCGAACGCGCCCGCACCCTCCTGGACTTCGACCGCCCCATCGCCCTCTCCCTCATCGCGCTGCTGCACTTCATCACCGACGACGAGGACCCCTACGGCATCACCCGCACCCTGGTCGACGCCCTGCCCTCCGGCAGCTGCCTGGTGCTCTCGCACGGCACCACCGACGAACACCCCGAACTCGCGGAGTCGGTGCGGACCACCTACCGCGAGGGCCAGGTCCCGCTGCGGATGCGCGGGCGGGCGGAGGTCGAGCGGTTCTTCGAGGGCCTCGACCTGATCGATCCGGGCCTGGTGACGGCCACCCACTGGTACAAGGACACCCCCGCCCCGAAGTCCGAGCGCAGCGGCTTCTACGTGGGCGTCGCCCGCGTCCCCTAAGGGGCCTTGCTGGCCTTGCGGGCCTTTACGGGGCCTTCCGCCCGGTCGTCGTGCGGGCGTAGTGCTCGGCGATCTCGTCACTGGTCGCCAGCCACACGCCGGGGTGGCCCGCGACGTACTCGAGCGCCCGGTCCAGGTACTTCGCGCGGAACGCCTGGCCGGTGACGAAGGGGTGCAGGGCCAGGGCCATCACCCGGCCGCTGCCCTCCGCGTCGGCGTGGAGCTGGTCCAGCTGGTCCTTGACGACCTGGACGAAGTCGGGGCCGGTCAGCCCCTGCGCCGTGAACAGGCCGAGGTCGTTGAGCTCGACGGAGTACGGCACGCTGAGCATCCCCGGCACGTTCAGACGGTACGGCTGGTCGTCGTTCGTCCAGTCCAGGAGGTACTGCACCCCGAGCTCGGCGAGCAGCGACGGGGTGCGGAACGTCTCGGTGAGCGCGGGGCCGAGCCAGCCGCGCGGCCGCCGTCCGGTGGCCTTCTCGATGGTGTCGACCACGTCGGCGAGGTAGCCCGCCTCGTCGTCGGCGACGTCGGCCTGCACGGTCGAGTTGTTCTTGCCGTGCGCCAGCCAGGCCCAGTCCCTGGCCCGGCCCGCCTCGATGATCTGCGGATAGCGTTCGGCGACATCGGAGTTGAGCAGCACGCTCGGGCGGATCCCGTGCCGGTCGAAGGACTCGATCATGCGCCAGATCGCCACGCGCGGCCCGTAGTCGCGCCAGCCGAAGTTGAGCGGGTCGGGCACCAGGGCCGCGGTCGCCTGGTTGATGCTCGTGGAGGGCCGGTCCACCAGGAAGTGCTCGACGTTGAGCCCCACGTAGAAGGCGACGCGAGCACCGCCGGGCCAGTGGATCGGCTCGCGGTCCACGATCGGGCTGTAGTCGAACAGGCCGTTTTCCATGGGGTTTCCTCTTCGCTCTCGGATGTCCGTCGGCCACTCTGCGGCAGGAGCGATGGCTTCAACAAGCTGTTTATGTGGGGCACTTGTCCAGCCGCCCTCGATGGCCGTGTTCCCTCGCCTCGCGTCCGCCCGGCCCGGCTTGCAAAAGTTATCCACATGGATAAAGTTATCCGTATGGATAAGAAAATCTACGGGCGGATACGCGCCCTCTACCTGACCGTCCTCGCGCTCTCCGTCGCCACCCTCGTCGCCGCCGGAATCGTCGGAGGAAGTGACGCCCTGTGGATCCGTGGCACCATCGTGGCCGTGATCTCAGCCGTTCTCGTCCTGCTGGCCAAGCGGGCCTTCCGGGGCAGCCGCGGCGCCTATGTGCGGATGCGGCTGATGACGGCCGTCGCGCCCCTAGGGGTCCTGCTCGTCCTCGGCCTGCCGATCGACGGCTTCCCGGCCTGGATGAAGGCCGAGCAGGTCGCCGTCGGCGTGCTGCTCGCCGTGGCCGCGATCCCGCTGTGGCGCCGCACCGTGCGCCACGCCTACCCGAAGACCGCCCCCTCGGCCCGATGACCCCGATGACGGAGGACCGCTCGCCGTGACCACCCCCACCAGGCGCCGGGCGACGGAGGCCCGCAGGGAACAGATCATCTCCGCCGCCGTGGCGCTCCTCGCCGAGCGCGGCTGCCAGGCCACCACCTTCGACGCGATCTGCGAGCGCGCCGGGCTCTCCAGCAAGCGGCTGATCACCTATCACTTCGCCGGAAAGGAAGAGCTGTTCACGGCCATCGCCTCGAAGGTCGTCGCCGACGCGGAGGCGTTCATGCGCCCCGCCCTGGACGCGGCCACCGGGGCCCGTGAACTCCTCATCACTCTGATCCGCGCCAACGTGACGTTCATGGCAGGGCACTTGGAACAGATGAAGGCGCTCCAGCAGATCATCTTCAACGGAGGCCACGCCTGGGACGAGCACCACACCGACTCGGTGAACCGGCTCGCCGGCCTGTTCACGGACGGGCAGCGCTCCGGGGCGTTCCGCCCCTGCAACGCGCAGGTCATGGCCGTGACCCTGCGCGCCGCCCTGGACGGCGTCTACGAGCCGCTGGCCGAGGGGATCGACCCCGCTCGGTGTGCCGAGGAACTCGTCGAGATCTTCGACCGCGCGACCCGGGCCGCCGGATAGCCCGGCGCGGGTCTCAGCGCGCCGCCGAGCCGCCCGCCGCCGAGCCTCCCGTCGTCGCCCGGAGCGCACGCACCAGCGCCTCCACGCCGCGCTCCGCCTTCTCGCGCGGGCAGCCCACGTTGAGCCGTACGAAGCCCGGGGCGCCGTACGCCGTGCCCGGCATGATGGCGACCTTCTCGTGCTCGATCAGCCGCCGCTGCAGCGCCTCGTCGTCGACGCCGAGCCGGCGCAGGTCGATCCAGGCCAGGTAGCCGGCCTCCGGCGGGCGCCACCTCAGCTCGGGGAAGGCCGCGTCGAGGCGGTCGGAGACGAGGCGCAGGTTGTCCGACACATAGGCGCGCAGGGCGTCCAGCCAGGGGGCGCCCTCGCGGTAGGCGGCGATCGTGGCGGTCAGCATGAGCACCGCGGGGGAGGAGAGGCCGTCGGCGTCCTTGAGGCGGGAGAGGTACGCGGCGTGGCTGTCCGGGTCGCCGATCATGCCGTAACTGCCGGTGAGGGCCGGGATGTTGAAGGACTTCGAGGCGGACGTGACGACGGCCCATCGTGCGTCGTCTCCCTGTGCCGTGGCGTAGTTCGGCCAGGGGCGGTGGACGTGCGGTGCGTGCGTCAGGTCCGCGTGGATCTCGTCGCTGATGACCGCGACCCCGTGCCGCGCGCACAGCTCCGCCATCCGTCCGAGCTCCGCCGCCGTCCACACGTGCCCGGTGGGGTTGTGCGGCGAGCAGAGCAGGAGGACGGAGGTGTCGGGCAGGGCCAGCAGCCGCTCGAACTCGGCCCAGTCGTCCGGCGCGCAGCCCCGCAGCTCACGGCCGTGCGCCGCGACGAGGCGGGGAAAGGCGTCGTACGCGGGAGTGTGCGTCACCACGCCGTCCCCGGGCCGTGACCACAGGTCGATGAGCACCCCGGCCTGATAGAGGACGGAGGGCGCGTACGCGAGGGACTCCGGTCGTACGGGGGTGTCGTGGCGCCGCTGGTACCAGTCCACGACCGCGCCGAGGAAGTCCTCGTGGCGCCAGCGCGAGTAGCCGAGCACGGCGTGCTCCAGGCGGCCGCGCAGGGCCCGCATGACCTCGGGGGCGGTCTCGAAGTCCATGTCGGAGATGGTGAAGGGGAGCAGGCCGGGCACGCCGAAGCGGTCCTCCACGTAGTCCCACTGCGTGCACCACGTGCCGTGCCGGTCGACGGCGCGGTCGAAGTCGTACGGGCCCGCGCCCGTCGCCGCGGTCTCGGTGGCCATGGCTCAGCCCGCCGGGGTGAGCTTGGCGATGGCGTCCTTCACGGACTGCACCTGGGGGCCGATGATCACCTGCACATTGTGCTGGTCGAGCTTGACGACACCCACCGCACCCAGCTTCTTCAGGCGCGCCTCGTCGAGCAGCCCGGCGTCCTCGACGGTCATGCGCAGGCGCGTGATGCAGTTGTCGAGCGAGGTGATGTTGGCGGGGCCGCCGATGGCCTCGAGGATCGCGGCGGGGTCGTACTTGCCCGCGACCAGCTCGACCGCGGGGGCGCTCGCAGCCTCCTCGGAGTTCGCGGCGTTCTCGGGGTCCTTGTCCGCGGCCTCCGTCTCCACCGACTCGGCGAGGGCCTCCGGGTCGCGGCCCGGGGTCTTGAGGTCGAAGCGGCGGATCGCCCAGCGGAAGAGGAAGTAGTAGACCGCGAACCACACCGCGGCGATCACCGGCACCAGATACCACTTGGTGGTCGTGCCCTGGAGGACGCCGAAGACCAGCCAGTCGATGACGTTGCCGTCGGTGTTGCCGATGAAGACGCCCAGGACCGCGGCGGTCAGGAAGCCGAGGCCGACCAGGACCGCGTGGATGAGGTACAGCCACGGAGCGATGAACAGGAAGAGGAACTCCAGCGGCTCGGTGACGCCGCCGACCACGCAGGCCACCACGCCGGAGATCAGGAGCGCCTTGATCTCGGGGCGCATCTTCTTGTTCGCGCAGTGGTACATGGCGAGGGCCGCGCCCGGCAGGCCGCCGAGGTAGGCGGCCATCTTGCCCTGGGAGAGGAAGTGGGTGGCGGTGGTGACGGCGCCGGTCGGCGGGTTCGAGCAGTTCAGCTGGGCGTAGAAGAGGTTGAGCGCGCCGGAGACGTGCTCGCCGCAGACCGCGCCGGAGCCGCCCACGTCGGTGAAGCGGAACATGGCGACGAGGATGTGGTGCAGTCCGATCGGGCGCAGCAGCACCTCGCCCATGCCGAAGAAGAACGGGCCGAAGACCCCGGCGTGGCCGATGGCGGTGCCGACCGAGGAGATCCAGCTGTTGAAGGTCGGCCAGGCCAGCGGGATGAGCAGACCGACCACGCTCATGACGAGCGCGGAGACGATCGGCACGAAGCGCAGGCCACCGAAGAACGCGAGGGCGTCCGGCATCTGCTTGGTGCGGTAGCGCTGGTGCAGAAGCGCCACGACGACGCCGACGACGACCGCGCCAAGGAGGCCGGTGTCGATGGACTTGATGCCGAGGACATCGGCGATGCCGTAGTGCGCGATGGCCTTCTTGTCCTCGAAGTCGACGCCCTTGGCGGTGAGGAAGAAGTTCACCGCGAGGTTCATCGAGGCGAAGCCGACGAATCCGGAGAAGGCGGCGACGCCCTTGTCCTCGCGGGCCAGGCCGAGGGGTATCGCCATGGCGAAGAGGACGGGGAGGAACTTGAAGGCGACGGTGCCGGTCGTCGCCATCCAGGTGAAGACCAGGTGGAGCGGCTCCCACTTGAGGAAGGGGAGGTTCTGCGCGACGGCGTCACTGGACAGGGACGAACCGACGCCCAGCATGATCCCGCAGAACGCGAGCAGCGCGACGGGCAGCATGAACGTCTTGCCCAGCCCCTGCAGAAACTCCCAGAGCGCGGCCTTGGTCTTCTTCATGGAACGGCTAACCTCGCAGGTCCCGCGGACGGACGCCGGGGCCCAAGGTGGAGCGTTCGGCGCATGACGACACTGTCATCGGGCCTGATCCTCACCGATTCCTGATCCCCGCATCAGGAGCGAAGGCCCCGACTGCGGATGACCGAAGCGCCCGTCTGCGAGGCGCCGAAGGTCCCGGCCGCCGATGTGGGTGCACCGTACACCGGATGTTCAGCGCCCGGCAGCCGTGGGGGCGTCCGTCACATCGAGGAAGACCTGGTCCGCGGTCGGCCAGAGGTGGGCGACGGAGCTCTTGATGCGCTCCGAGACCAGCTCGATGTGCTCGCTGTCGAGGCCGGGGGCGAGGTCGACGCGTGCCGCGACGAGAGCCGAGTCGGGGCCGAGCCGCATCGTCAGGAGCGCCTCGACGCTGTCGATCTCGGGCTGGGCGTCGAGCAACGCCCTGATGCGCGAGCGTATTTCGGGGTGGACGGCCTCGCCGATCAGCTCCTCGCGCGCGTCCCTGCCCAGCCGGTACGCGACGTGGCCGAGCAGCGCCCCGATGGCGAGCGACGCCGACGCCTCCCAGGCCGCACGGCCGGTCACCATGTGCAGCGCCATGCCCGCGATGGCGAGGCAGACGCCGAGCACGGCCGTCGCGTCCTCGGCCACCACGGTCCGCAGCGCCGGATCCCCGCGCACCGCGTCGGGCGCGCGCCGCCGCTGATACAGCGCCCGCACCAGGGAGGCCCCCTCCGCGAGGAAGGCGACACCGAGCACGGCGAGCCCCGCCATGTATCCCTCGTGCGTCTCGTGCGGGCCCGACCGCAGGGTCTGCACGCCCTGGAACACGGAGAAGCAGGCGCCCGTCACGAAGATGCCCACCGCGGCGAGCAGCGACCAGAAGAACCGCTCCTTGCCGTAGCCGAAGGGGTGGCGCCGGTCGGGCGGGCGGCGGCTGCGGCGCAGCGCGGCGAGCAGGAAGACCTCGTTGAGGCTGTCGGCGACCGAGTGCGCGGCCTCGGACAGCAGCGCGGGGGAGCCGGTGGCGACGCCGCCGACCGCCTTGGCCGCGGCGATGAGGAGGTTGGCGCCGAGGGCGACGTAGACGGTCAGGCGCGTATCGCTCTCGGCGCCTGACGTGCCCGTGGGTTCCTTCCCCGGTCCCTGCTGTCCGCTCACGGGCGGGCGGGTACCCCGGGCGTGGGGGAGGACGCCTGGCGGTAAATGATCGATGATCGATCATTACTTGTGAGTAACTGTTGACTGCATCTAATTCGGGCTCCTAGGTTCTGAGATGCGGAAACGACCTTCCAGGCAACGGAAGTTGAGCCGTCAGGTGTGCCGCCGCCCGATTCCTCCTCACCAGGAACGCGAACGCGAAAGGGGATCACCCATGTCCCAGCTCGACCAGCTTCCCGACAAGGACCCGTCCGAAGTCGCCGAGTGGCGCCAATCCCTCGACGGGGCCGCCGAGTTCGGTGGCCCGCACCGGGCCGCTCAACTGCTGCAGCGCCTGGGCGAGCACGCGCGGCACACCGGCATCGACGTCCCGCCGTTCCTGGAGACGCCGTACCTCAACACCATCCCCACCGCCGCCGAACCGGACTACCCCGGCGACCCCGCACTGGAGGCCCGCATCACCGCGTGGAACCGCTGGAACGCGGCCGCCATGGTCACGCGCGGCAACCAACGCGGCGGACTCGGCGGCCACATGGCCACGTTCGCGTCCGCGGCCTGGCTCTACGAAGTGGGCTTCCAGCACTTCTTCAAGGGCAAGGAGGCCGACGGCTCCGGCGACCAGCTCTACGTCCAGGGCCATGCCTCGCCCGGCATCTACGCCCGAGCCTTCCTCGAAGGGCGCCTGAGCGAGGGCCAGTTGGACCGCTTCCGGCAGGAGGCGGGCGGCGACGGGCTGCCGTCCTACCCGCACCCGCGGCGCCTGCCCTGGCTGTGGGAGTTCCCGACGGTCTCCATGGGGCTCGGCCCCCTCTCGGCGATCTACCAGGCCCGCTTCAACCGCTACCTGGAACACCGCGGCATCAAGGACACCTCCGCCTCGCACGTCTGGGCCTTCCTCGGCGACGGCGAGATGGACGAGCCCGAGTCGACGGCGGCCCTCGCGCTCGCCGCCCGCGAGGGCCTGGACAACCTGACCTTCGTCATCAACTGCAATCTGCAGCGCCTCGACGGCCCGGTCCGCGGCAACTTCAAGATCGTGCAGGAGCTGGAGCGGCAGTTCCGCGCGGCAGGCTGGAACGTCGTCAAGTCCCTGTGGGGGCAGGCGTGGGACGGCCTCCTCGCCCAGGACGCCGAGGGCGCCCTGGTGCGCCGGCTCGGGCGGACCCCCGACGGACAGTTCCAGACCTTCGCGGCGCGCGACGGGGCATACGTCCGCGAGCGGTTCTTCGGCGCCGACCCGGACCTCGCGCGGCTCGCGGACGGGCTCAGCGACGCGCGGCTGGAGGAGATCGTCGGCACCTCCCGCGCGGGGCACGAGCCGCGCAAGGTGTACGCCGCCTACCGCGCCGCCCTGGAGCACAAGGGCGCCCCCACCGTCGTCCTCGCCCAGACCGTCAAGGGCTGGACCCTCGGCCCCGGCTTCGAGTCGCGCAACGCCAACCATCAGATGAAGAAGCTCTCCGGCAAGGAGTTCCGGGCGATGCGGGACCTGCTCGAACTCCCCATCCCCGACAGCGCGTTGACCGACGACCTCGTCCCGTACCGGCACCCCGGCGCCGACTCGCCCGAGGTCCGCTACCTCCAGGAGCGGCGCGCGGCCCTCGGTGGCCCCGCGCCCGCCCGCACGGTCACCCCCAAGCCTCTGCCGCAGCCGTCCGCCAAGTCCTTCGACGCCCTGGCGAAGGGCTCCGGCAGCCAGGAGATCGCCACGACCATGGCGTTCGTCCGGCTCGTCAAGGACCTGATGCGGGAGAAGGAGACCGGCGCGCGCTGGGTCCCCATCGTCCCCGACGAGGCCCGCACCTTCGGCATGGAGTCGCTGTTCCCCTCCGCGGGCATGTACTCGCCGGTCGGCCAGACCTACGACCCGGTCGACCGCGACCAACTCCTCTACTACAAGGAGGCGAAGAACGGCCAGATCCTCAACGAGGGCATCACCGAGGCCGGTTCACTGGCCTCCCTGACGGCCGCCGCGACGTCGTACGCGACGCACGGCGAGCCGATGATCCCCTTCTACATCTTCTACTCGATGTTCGGCTGGCAGCGCACCGCCGACCAATTCTGGGCCCTGGGAGACCAGTTGGGCCGCGGCTTCGTCATCGGTGCCACGGCAGGTCGTACGACGATGACGGGCGAGGGCCTCCAGCACGCCGACGGCCACTCCCACCTGATTTCCTCGACCAACCCGGCGGCCGTCTCCTACGACCCCGCCTTCGCCTACGAGATCGCGGTGATCGTCCGCGAGGGGCTGCGCCGCATGTACGGCCCCGACGCCGAGGACGTCTTCTACTACCTCACCGTCTACAACGAGACGAAGGTCCAGCCGCCGATGCCCGCGGGCGAGGGCGTGGCGGAGGGCATCCTGCGCGGCCTCTACCGCTACCGAGCGGCGGACGCCGCACCGTCGGACGCCCCGCGCCTCCAGCTTCTGGCGTCCGGAACTGCCATCCACTGGGCCCTGGACGCCCAGCGACTCCTGGCCGCGGACTGGGGAGTCGCCGCCGACGTGTGGTCGGCGCCGTCGTGGACGGAGCTGCGGCGCGAGGCGCTGGAGGTGGAGGCGTCGAACCTGCGCGCCGCGCGGACGGGCAGGGGCGTGGGCGACCAAGTCCCCTACGTAACCCGGGTGTTGACTGATTCCCCCGGTCCCGTGGTCGCCGTGAGCGACTGGATGCGGGCGGTGCCCGACCAGATCCGGCCCTGGGTCGAGCAGGAGTGGACGTCCATCGGCACCGACGGCTACGGCCTGTCGGACAGCCGCGCGAACGTACGGCGCCACTTCGGCGTGGACGCCGAGTCGATCGCCGTCACCGCGCTGGCCACGCTGGCCCGGCGCGGCGAGATCAAACAGGAAACGGTGCGGCAGGCGGCCGCCCGATACGGAGTGGAGAGCTGACCATGCCGGACGACAACCACCTGATCACGCTGCCCGCGCTGGGTGAGTCGGTCACCGAGGGCACGGTGACGCGCTGGCTGAAGGAGGTCGGCGAGGAGGTCGCGGAGGACGAGCCGCTGCTCGAGGTCTCCACGGACAA
>NZ_JBHYJB010000080.1:0-18464 GCF_042740175.1 Streptomyces sp. NPDC059009
TCGCCGCTGCCGCGGCTCGTCCTCAAGCGCCGGACGGGCTAGAGATAGCCCGTCCGGCGATTGAGGACGAGGCCGTCCAGGCCGAAAAGGGGGTCTAGGGGCAAAGCCCCAGGACGGGCGCCCCAGGGCGACGGAGTCGCCGTATTCGGGAAGGGGCGGGACTGGGGAAAGGAACCGCCGGAGGCCCCGCCCCCCCTAGCTGTAGATCAGCATCGAGCCCTGTGCCAAGCTCCGCGTCGTCGCCGTGTGGAGGCCCAGCCACACATGGCGTTCCCTGGCGAAGGGGCTGGTGTCGGGGGGAGCCGGGGCCGCCCGTTCCTCCAGGGACGTGGGGGCCGCCGGAGGACGGGGTGGAGCGGGTGGGTTCGCGGGGTCTATGCCGATCGAGGGGGCCACGTATTCGAGTTCGCGGAGGAGGGCCTGGGAGGAGCCCAGGGGACCGCCGCCCGCGAGGAGTTCGTCGTTGGCGAGGGGTGCGGGGAAGTCCACCGGGACGTACGCGCCCGCGTGGTCGTAGTGCCAGACCAGGTGGGACTGCTGGGCCGTCGAGTCGAACATCTCCAGCAACTGCTCGTAGTCGCCGCCCAGTTCGTCGACCGGCGTCACTTCGAGCCCGCAGATCTGGAGCAGATACGCGCGCCGCAGGAAGTGCAGCGCGTCGTAGTCGAAGCCCGCGACGGGGGCCACGTCCCCGGAGAGGCCCGGCATGTAGGCGAAGACGGGGACGGGCGGGAAACCCGCCTCGTGCAGCGCCTTGTCGTACGCCGCGATCTCCTCCGCGAACGGGTTGTCGGGGCTGTGGCACAGCACGTCGACGAGCGGGACCAGCCACAGGTCACAGGCCAAGAGGGCTCCCCAATCCTTGATCCTTCACCAATTCGGCGTGCCTTGTCGCAGGCAGCGTAGTCGGCCCCTGCCTCTGTCATCTGCCCCTGTGCAGATCCCAGACCCATACCCCGTCCACCCATTTCGCCGGCCGGCCGAGGAGAGCGTCGACCGTCGCCCGCAATTCGGTGTCGTGCCGCTGGGGCGCGAGGACGAGGGCGCCCGCCTTCCAGTACCTGAGGTCCTCGCGGGCCGCCGCCCGCCAGGCGTCCGTGATGAGCGGCGCGCGGCCCGAGGAGCGGACGTCCCTCAGGAGGTTGGAGGTGTTGCGGGGGGACGCTCCGTAGATGCCGATGCGGTCGGGGCCCCACGGGCCGTTGAAGTAGCCGCCGGGTACGCGGAAGCCGAGGTCCGCCGTGGTCTGCCAGTGCAGGGCCTCCGCGACGGCGGGGTCGGGCAGCGGCACCGGGACGAGGGACTCGCCGGCCGCCGTGTCCACGTACTTCTTCCAGGTGCCCGCGGCGATGAACTCCGGTACGGGGGCGCGGTCCACGGCCCGCAGCGGCGCCGGGACGATCGGGAGGAGGGCGAGGGCGACGGCCGCCGCACCCGCGTAACGCGTCATGCCCCGGCAGGACGGGGCGAGGAGGCGGGACAGTGCCAGGGCCACGAGCATGCCGAGGACCGGGGCGCAGATCATCGCCACCCGGGACTCGATGACCGACTCGAAGAGCGGCCGGCCGGCGAGGAGCTTCCACGGGCCCGGCCAGACCACGTCCGTGAGGGGGATGCGGAACTCGGGGCCGAGGGAGAGGAACGCCGCGGCCACGGCCGTGAACGCGAGTGCCTTGACCAGCGCCTGCTCCCACAGGCGTACGACGATCGCGAAGGCGAGGGCGACGAGCGGCCAGCCGTAGAAAGCATTCTGCTCGGTGGGGTTCTGGGAGAGCGCGTCGGCGGTCTTCTCGCTGCCCGCGAGGGAGCGCTCCGCGAAGGAGAGGAGGGCGAGCGGGCTGTTGCCCGCGTTGTCGCCGTGCAGCACGCTCTTGTAGCTCTGCGGGCCGAAGAACTGCCAGTAGAGCGGGAAGAGGGTCAGCGAGACACAGACCGCGAGGGCCACGCCGAGGCCCTTGAGGAGGGGGCGCAAGGCGGCACGGGCCATGTCCCTGCGCACGACCGCGTACGCGAGGGCGAAGAGCAGCATCCCGAGCGCCGCCAGGAGCAGCGGCTCCTCGCCGAGGAAGATCTGGTACGTGCAGAACAGGCCGAGGAACAGCCCGTCGCGCAGCGGGCGTTCGGAGCCCGTGCACAGCCGCAGCGCCCGGTCGATGATCAGCGGGATCATGAACAGGACCACGAAGTTGGGGTGCGCGTGCGCGTGGCTGACCATCGGCGGCGCGAAGGCGGCGAGGGCGGCGCCGACGGCCGCGGCGGCGCGGTTCCGTACGCCGTCGCGCACCCCGTCGCCCGGCATCAGGCGCTTGACGATCAGCCAGTACCAGGCGGTGGCGGTCGCGGCGAGGCCGGCCGTCATCGCCACGTTCAGGGCGACGGCCGGGCCGAGCAGCCAGGTCACCGGGGCGAGCGGCACGGAGAGGCCGAGCATGGCCGTGTTGGCCATGAGGTTCACGCCGTCGGGGACGTTCTGGAGGGTGGTGAACAGGGGGTTGTGGAGGTGGCGGACGTTGTCGGCCGTCACCGCGAAGAACCACTCCCACTGGTTCTGGTCCTGCAGCGAGTCGGGCAGATAGCGGCCGCCCGGCGACTCCCAGCGGCCCCAGTACAGGCCCACGGACAGGGCCAGGAACAGGAGCGCGACGACGAGGTCCGTACGGCGCAGGGAGCGCGCCTTGAGCGCCGCCAGCTCCGCGAGGACGCGGGCGTAGTCGAAGGGCCGCACCTTCGAGCCCTCCTGGTGCGACCAGCGCACCGGGACCTCCGCGAGGGGCCAGCCCCGGCGGCGGAAGTACTGCAGGATCTCGACGTCGATGCCCCAGCCGTCGATGCGCGAGGCGGCGAAGGCCGCGCGGGCGCGGTCGCCGTCGAAGAGCTTGAAGCCGCACTGGGTGTCGCGGATCCCGGGCACGGCGACCGCGCGGATGAGGAAGTTGCCGCAGCGGCCGAGGAGTTCGCGCAGGCGGTGCTGGTGGGTGCCGATGCGGGCGCCGGGGTGCGCGCGGGAGCCGACGGCGGCGGCGTGGCCGTCCGTGAGCGCCTTGTCGAGGAGTTCGAGGTCGTCTATCGGGGCGGCCAGGTCGGCGTCGGTGATCAGGACGCGGCGGCCCGTGGAGGCGAGCACGCCGAGGCGCAGGGCGTGGCCCTTGCCGCGGTTCTGCCCGGAGCTCAGCAGCCGGACGCGCGGATCGGCGACGGCCGTGGCGGCGGCGATCTCGGCGGTGCGGTCGGTGGAGCCGTCGTCCACGACGATCAGTTCCCAGCTGCTGCCCCGGTCCTCCAGATAGCCGCGGATCGCGTCGAGGGTGGGCCCGAGCCGCCCCTCCTCGTCGAAGGCGGGCACGACGACGGTCAGCTCGGGGCGGGTGCGGTCGCTGTGCCTGGGGTCGGTGCGCGTGCTCTCCGCCGCGCTCATCCCGTGGCCAGACGCTCGACGAGGGCCAGGGAGTGGGCGTTGTACTCGCGGATGATCGCGTGCGCGCCCTCGGCGTCCCGGCGGGCCAGGGCGTCGACGAGCTCGGTGTGCCGGGACCACAGCTGCCCGCGCAGCCCCGCCTGGTCGCGGCGGAGATGGGGCACCGCGCACATCCAGGACCGCACCCGCAGCCGGTGCAGGAAGTCGGAGACGTACGGGTTGCCGAAGAGGCCGCTGAGTTCGCGCCAGAAGCGCAGGTCGTAGCCGATGAGGACGTTCAGGTCACCGGCGGCCGCCGCACGGGCGGCCTCTTCGCCGCGCCGCCGCACGGAGACGAGGGCCTCGGCCCCGACCTCGTCGGCGGCCTCGCGCGGCCGCTCCATCAGATCCCGGAAGATGCCGTCCGCGACGAGGCTGCGGGCCTGGAGCATGCCCCGGTAGTCGTCGAGGGTGTGCTCGTGCACGCGGAAGCCGCGGTGCTGGACCGCGTCCAGGAGCCCCTGCGCCGACAGGTCGACGAGGGCCTCGCGCACGGGGGTCGCGGAGACGCCGTACTGCTCGGCGATCTCCTTGACCGTGAACTCCTGGCCCGGGACGAGGCGCCCGCCCAGGATCTCGTCGCGCAGGGCGTCGGCGATCTGCTGGCGGAGCGTGCTGCGGATGACGGCACTGCCGTCGGTTCCGGGCATGGTGGTGGGCCTCCCCCGCGCGGTTCTGGTCATGAACCGGTCGTGCGTGGTCATCGTGTTCGCCTACGTGGGCGTCTTCGGTTACGAGCACGTCAGACTACGCGTTCGGGGTTGCGGGGGAAGGCTCCTCACTTTGCGGTGCCGAGGGCACTACAGGGGGCTACTCCGTGTACTCGTCGGCGACGGAGAGCGCCGTGTCGAGGGCGGCGAGGCCCTCCTTGAACTCGGCCTCGGTGATGTTGCAGGCGGGCACGACATGGGTGCGGTTCATGTTGATGAACGGCCAGAGCCCCTGCTTCTTGGCGGCGGCGCCGAAGGCGGCCATGGCCGTGTTCGCCTCGCCCGTCGCGTTGTACGGGACGAGGGGCTCGCGCGTCTCCCGGTTCTTCACCAGCTCAAGGGCCCAGAACATGCCGACGCCGCGGACCTCGCCGATGGAGGGGTGCCGCTCGGCCAGGTCATGGAGTGCGGGGCTCACCACCTGCTCACCGAGCGTCCTGGCGTGCTCGACGATGCCCTCCTCCTCCATGGCGTTGATCGTCGCGACGGCGGCCGCGCAGGCGAGGGGGTGGCCGGAGTAGGTGAGACCGCCGGGGTACGGGCGCCGGGCGAAGGTCTCGGCGATGGCCGCGGAGATCGCGACGCCGCCCAGCGGCACGTATCCGCTGTTGACTCCCTTGGCGAAGGTGAGGAGGTCGGGGGTGACGTCGAAGAGGTCGGCGGCGAACCAGCTGCCGGTCCGCCCGAACCCGGCCATGACCTCGTCGAAGACGAGGACGATGCCGTAGCGGTCGCAGAGGGCGCGGACCCCGGCGAGGTAGCCGGGCGGCGGCACCATGATCCCGGCGGTGCCGGGGACGGTCTCGAGGATGATCGCGGCGATGCTTGCCGCGCCCTCGAAGACGATGGTGTCCTCCAGGTGCTGGAGGGCGCGCTCGCACTCCTGCGCTTCCGTCTCCGCGTAGAAGCGGGAGCGGTAGAGGAACGGTGCCCAGAAGCGGACGACGCCGGAGGACGCGGTGTCGGAGGCCCAGCGGCGCGGGTCACCGGTGACGTTGATCGCCTGATGCGTACCGCCGTGGTACGAGCGGTAGGCGGACATCACCTTCGGGCGGCCCGTGTGCAGCCGGGCCATGCGGACGGCGTGCTCGACGGCGTCGGCGCCCGCGTTGGTGAAGAAGATCTTGTCCAGGTCGCCCGGGGTGCGCTCGGCGATGAGGCGTGCGGCCTCGGAGCGGGACTCCACGGCGAAGGCGGGCGCGAAGGTGGTGAGCTTCGCGGCCTGCTCCTGGATGGCGGCGACGACCTTCGGGTGCTGGTACCCGATGTTGGTGTAGACGAGGCCGGAGGTGAAGTCGAGGTAGCGGTTTCCGTCGTAGTCCCAGAAGTACGAGCCTTCGGCTCCCGCGACGGGCAGCGGGTCGATGAGCTCCTGTGCGGACCAGGAGTGGAACACGTGGGCGCGGTCCGCGGCCTTTACGGCGGCGCCGACCTGGGGGTTCGGGTTCGGCTGAGGGGTCATGGGGTGAGGGTAGATGTCCACGGACCGGACTCGACATGGGCGTCTTGTGTGGCGGGGCGCGGTGGACGCGACAGTCTGTCGAGGGTTTCCCTTTCCCCAGTCCCGCCCCTTCCCGAATCCGGCGACTCCGTCGCCCCTGGGGCGCTCTTCCTGGGGCTCTGCCCCTAGACCCCCGTATCGGCCTGGACGGCCTCGTCCTCAATCGCCGGACGGGCTATCTATAGCCCGCGGAGCGGCGGATTCGGGAAGGGGCGGCGGGGTTGGGGAAGAGACCGCCGGAGGCAGGCCCCCTCAGTCCTCCTCCGCCACCACCCTCGCCCTCGGCCGCCCACCCCCGTCACACCGGATCTCGTAGTGCAGGTCGTCCGCCTCGTCGTCGTCGCTCGGCTCCGCCTCGAGCCGGGCCACCGCCCCCGGCCCCCGCTTCACGTCCTCGTCGATGTGGTATCCGTCCGTCGGGCTCCACGACACGAGGTACACCGTCCCGTCGTCCCGGCACTCGGCCGTCGCCGTGCCTCCCGTGAAGCGGAGCGTCGAGCGCGAAGGGGAGGGCGGGGACGAGGGCTTCGAGGGGGGCGCACTCGAAGGCGGGGCGTTCGAGGACGAGGGCCCCGAGCTCTCCGACGGCGTCGCCGCCAGCGCCCGCTCCACCGCCGCCTCGTCCAGCGGACGGCTGTGCGGCGCCCCACCCCCGTCCGAATTCGCCAGCTGCCAGGCGCCCAAGCCTCCCGCCGCCGTCCCCACGGCCACCCACGCCGCGGTCACCGCCGCGCTGCGCCACGTACTCACCAGGACCTCCCCGATCGCCCCCTACCCGTCCCGCCCACTCTCCCCCATCGTTTCCTAACGTCCGGTTAAGGCCCGGACAAAGGCGCTCAGTTACCCCTGACTACGGTGGTTGCATGGCCCATCTTCTTGTTGTGGAGGACGATCCCCAGCTCCGCGGCGCCCTGGTGCGCGCGCTGCGCGACAAGGGGCACGCCGTGGTGACCGCCCCCAGCGGCATGGCCGGGCTCGACGCCGCCGTCACGGACCGGCCCGACCTCGTCGTGCTGGACCTGGGTCTGCCGGACGTCGACGGGGCCCAGGTCCTGCGGATGCTCCGCGCGGTCAGCGACGTCCCCGTGATCGTGGCGACCGCCCGCGACGAGGAGCCGGAGATGGTCTCGCTCCTCGGCGACGGGGCCGACGACTACATCGTGAAGCCCTTCGGAGCCGCCCAGTTGGACGCCCGGGTCAAGGCCGTGCTGCGCCGCCTCGGCGTCGTCGACGTCGAGGAACCTCTCTGCGTCGGCGGGCTCCGCGTCGACCTCGCCGCCCGAGACGTCCGCCTCGACGGCACCCCGCTCGACCTCACGCCCCGCGAGTTCGACCTGCTCGCCTATCTCGTACGCAGGCCGGGCCAGGTCGTGTCCCGGCGCGAGCTCCTCGCCGAGGTCTGGCAGCAGCCGCTCGGCGGCGCCGACAAGACGGTGGACGTCCATCTCTCCTGGCTGCGGCGGAAGTTGGGCGAGACGGCGCAGGAGCCGCGCTATCTGCACACCGTGCGGACCGTGGGTGTGAAGCTCGTGGCGCCCGAAGCGGGCAACGGGGAGGCGGGCGGCGGCGCATACGCCGAAGGAGAAGGCGTGGGCCAAGGCACGGGCGCAGGCACGGGCGAGGAAGGGCCGGAGAGCGACAGCGGGAACGGCGGGAACGGCGGCAACGCCCACCGGAACGAAAAGGACGCCCCCTCAGGCGACGCCCCCGCCACGGACGCCCCCTCAGGCGGCGCCCCCGCCACGGACGCCGGCTGATGCGCCGCCGCCTCCTGCTCCTCACCGCCGCCACCACCGCCCTCGTCCTCACCGCTCTCCTCGTCCCCCTCACCCTCCTCACCCGCAGCCACGCCGCCGACCGCTCCCTCTCCGACGCCACCGCCCGGGCCCAGTGGGTCGCCCACGCCCTCGGGCCCGTGCTCGCCACCTCCGACGAGCGCGGCACCGCCGAGCAGACCGTGGAGAGCGTCAACGGGAAAGGGCTGCCCGTCACCTCCCTGGTGCTCGGGAACGGTTCCGTCATCGGGCCTCGGCCCACCGTCAAGGCCGAGCACGCCGTCCAACTCGCGCGCACCGGGCGGGCCTTCACCTTTGAGCCCGAGGCGGGCGGGCGCATCGTGCTCGTGCCCGTGCACGGGGCCGCCGACGGGACCGCCGTCGTGCGCGTCACCCTCACCGAGCGGCAGTTGTACGCGGGGATGATGACCTCGTGGCTGGTCCTGGCCGGGATCGGGGTGGGGCTCGTGCTGCTCGGGCTGCTGCTCGCCGACCGGCTCGGGGCCCGGCTGGTGGGGGCGACGCGGCGGCTCGCCGGGACCGCCGACCGGCTCGCCGCGGGCGATCTGAGCGCGCGGGCCGAGCCCGAGGGGCCGCCCGAACTCCAGCTGATCGGGCGGGAGTTGAACCGTCTCGCCGGGCGCATCGACGAGCTGCTCGACGCCGAGCGCGAGAACGCCGCCGACCTCGCCCATCGCCTCCGTACCCCCGTCGCCGCCCTGCGCCTGGACGCGGAGACCCTGCGGGACCCCGCCGAGGCCGAGCGGATCGGCACCGATGTGGCCGCCCTGGAGCGGAGCGTCGACGACGTCATCCGCAAGGCGCGGCGGCCCCTCAGGGAGGCCGCCCGGGCCGACCTCGCCGCCGTCGCCCGTGAACGGGCCGCCTTCTGGCTGCCGTTGGCCGAGGACCACGGGCGCGCCCTCGGCATCGACGCGCCCGACGGCCCGGGCGTCCCGGTGCCGGTGCCCGCCGATGAGCTGGGCGCCGCGCTCGACGCCCTCATCGGCAACGTCCTCGATCACACGCCGCACGGCACGGGGTTCCGTGTCTCCGTCCGCGCACTCGAGGGAGGGCGGGCCCGGCTCGTCGTGTCCGATGAAGGGCCCGGATTCGCCGACGAGGGAGGGGAGTTCGAGCGTGGTGTCAGCGGGGGTGGCTCCACCGGGCTCGGGCTCGACATCGCGCGCCGGACCGCTCAGGACGCGGGCGGCACCTTCACCGTGCGGTCGACCGGCGCGGGCGCCGAGGTCACGCTGGAGTTCCCGGCACCGGGGCCGCCGCCGGGGGCGGGGTCCGGGGGAAAGCCGTCCGGACCGCCCGCGCCCAGCGGTTGATGCCCAGCTCGGGGCGGAGCGCCGCGTAGCCGCCGCAGTACTTGGTGAAGTCGGCGGCCCGCACCCCGTAGCGGTGCAGGACGCGGTCGGCCTCCGTCAGGTGGCCCTTCGTCTTCGTCTCGACGAGGACCAGGCCGGGGTCGGCCGCCGCCGTGCGCCCCGTCGCCGTGTCCCGGACCACCAGGCCCGCGTCGCAGGTGATGCGCTGGCCGTCGGCCACGAACGTCGCCCGCTGGTAGTCGGTGACCAGGGACGTGCCGAGGTCGCTCGGCGCCTGCACGCCGTACGAGCCGCTCAGGACCCCGGCCAGGAAGCCGCGCCGCGCATCGTCCAGGGCGTGGTCGTCGCCGGAGAGCTCCGTGCGGTGCTTGACCGTCTCGCCGCGGCCGCTCTTCAGCTTGATCTCGAACTGCCGCTCCCCGCTGTCCTGGTAGACCCGCTCCCGGATGCGGTAGCGCAGCCTGCGGCCCTGGCGGTGCTCGTGGAAGGTGAGCAGATCCGGGGTGTCGTAGTACGTGGAGTGGTACCGGAACCAGCGCCTGCCGCCGATGCTGAGCGCCCGGAACGGGCCGTCCCCGCGCCGTGGGTCGGTGAGCAGCGCCGCGAAGTCCTGGAATATCTCCACGGGCACCAGATAGCTGTTGTCGCGGCGGGCGAGCAGCTGCGCCCGGGAGTTGACCTCGTCGAGCGAGATGGGGTGCGCGGCCAGGGCGGCGCGGCCGATGGCTCGTACGGCGGGGTTCACACGGTCTCCTTCGGGTGTGCGGGTGTGATCGTGCGGGACCGGTTCGTGCCTGTCATACGTGGTACTGCCCTTACCAACTCTTTGCCACCCCTAGAAGGTTCCGGTTGACGGAATCTCACTTCCAGAACCATCAAGTCCCGTACGTAGTCCACTTCCTGGACCGTCCACCCGAGGGGCTCCCCGAGCCGTCGCGCCAGCTCCGCGCGCAGCGCCGTCTCCTCGCGGAACACCGCGTCCAGCGTGATCACCGCGCGCCGGTCGCGGGCGAACAGGCGGGGGTGGTCGGCGACGTACATGACCAGGAGCAGGACCACGCTGAGCGCCGTCGCCATCGGCAGCGAGAGCCCGGGAAGGCCGCAGAGCAGGCCGAGCACGAGGGTGATGAAGTAGTAGGCCACTTCCTGGTGCTGCACGGCGTCGGAGCGCAGCCGCACGATCGAGAGGACCCCGAAGAGCCCGAAGCCGAGCGCGAGCCCGCCGTTGCCGCCGGCGCTCGCGAGGGCCGCGACGACCGCGAACAGGGCGACGTTCAGGGCGAGATAGGCGGGGACCAGCTCCCTCCTCCGGTGCCGTGGATAGAAGACACCGAAGGTCAGCAGCGTCACCGCCGCGAGGTCGAGTCCCAGGTGGGCGGCGATCTCTCCGAAGTTCTCTGGTGCGTTCATGGCGGCGACGCTAGGGAACGGCGGGTTAACGGCGCGCCAGGCAGGAGTTAACGAGAGCGCCCGGGAGTCCCCGGGAGTCTCCGGGAGCCCCCGCCCCATCCCGTTGACAGCACACTGTCGATTTGACAGCATGCTTACATCAGCGTCCGGCGCACTCACGGAGGTCACCATGAGCAGCAGCACGCGCATCCGCACCGTTCACCTCTCCGTCTACGACTCCCTCGCCGACTGGGAGACCGGCCACACCACCGCCCACCTCGCCCGCGCCGGGTACGCGGTCCGCACGGTCGCCCTCTCCCCCGAGCCCGTCACCACCATCGGCGGCCTGCGCATCACGCCCGACCTCACGCTCGCCGACCTGCGCCCCGAGGACAGCTCGCTGCTGGTCCTGCCGGGCGCCGACCTGTGGGACACCGGGGACGAGCTGGCCCCCTTCGCCGTGGCCGCACGCGCCTTCCTGGACGCGGGCGTTCCGGTGGCCGCGATCTGCGGCGCCGTGGCCGGGCTCGCCCGCGAGGGGCTGCTCGACGAGCGCGCGCACACCAGCGCGGTGCCGATGTATCTCGCGGCCACCGGCTACAAGGGCGGCGAGCGGTACATGGACGCGGACGCCGTCACCGACGGCGGGCTGATCACGGCCGGGCCCACCGAGCCGGTCGCGCTCGCCCGCGAGGCCCTCGGCCTGCTCGGGGTGTTCGAGGGCGAGAAGCTCGACGCCTGGTACCGGGTCTTCCACGACTCGGACGTCGCGGCGTACGAGACGCTCACGTCATGAGCGCCCGGGACACGGACGCGCCCGGCGACACCGTCGGGCGCGCGCGACAGGACCTGCTCAGCTCCACCGCTCTCGGTGTCTTCCGCCTCAACGGCCAGTTCCTCGCCCTGTCCGAGCAGTTGGCCGCGCCCGCCGGGCTCACCGCAGCCTGGTGGCAGGTGCTCGGCGCCGTGCTGCGCGAGCCCCTGCCCGTCGCCGGGATCGCCCGCGTCATGGGCATCACCCGGCAGAGCGTGCAGCGCGTCGCCGACCTGCTGGTCCGGGACGGGCTCGCCGAGTACGCGGAGAACCCCGCCCACCGCCGCGCCAAGCTGCTGCGGCCCACCGAGGCGGGGCGGGCGGCCGTCGCGAAGATCGGGCCCGGGCACGCGGAGTTCGCGACGCGGCTCGCGAAGGAACTCGGGGACGAGGACTTCGCCGAGACCGTACGGGTCCTTGAGCGGCTCTCCCGGGCGGTCGACGCCGTTACGGAACCGTAGAGGCAGAGGCCGCCCCACCCCGCGTAACCCCGAACTATCCTCGGTCTGTTGCAGACCAATCCGTAGCCGGGCGGCTACGGACGGAGTGGGGGAGGCCGCAGGGCCATGGAGAAACTGGGGCCGGGGGATCCGCAACGGATCGGCGCCTACCGTCTGTTGGGGCGGCTCGGGGCGGGCGGCATGGGGCAGGTGTATCTGGCGCGCTCCGGGCGCGGCCGGACCGTCGCCGTGAAGCTGGTGCGCCAGGAGCTCGCCGAGCAGGAGGAGTTCAGGAACCGCTTCCGGCAGGAGGTGCAGGCCGCGCGGCGGGTGGGCGGGGCCTGGACCGCGCCCGTCCTGGACGCCGACACCGAGGCGGAGATCCCCTGGGTGGCCACGGGATACGTCGCCGGGCCCTCCCTGCAAGCCGTGGTCGGCCACGACCACGGCCCGCTCCCCGAGCGCACCGTCACCGTCCTCGCGGCGGGGCTCGCGAACGCCCTCAAGGACATCCACACGGCGGGCCTCATCCACCGCGACCTCAAGCCGTCGAACGTGCTGATCACCATCGACGGGCCGCGCGTCATCGACTTCGGCATCGCCCGCGCCCTGGAGACCGTCACGGACGGCGGGCTCACCCGGACCGGCGCCCTGGTCGGCTCGCCCGGCTTCATGGCGCCCGAGCAGGTGCGGGGCGACCGCATCACGCCGGCCTGCGACGTGTTCTGCCTGGGCTCCGTCCTCGCGTACGCGGCCACGGGCGCCCTGCCGTTCGGCACCGCCAACAGCGGGGTGCACGCGCTGATGTTCCGGATAGCCCAGGAGGAGCCGGACCTGGAGGGGGTGCCGGAGGAGCTCGCGGACCTGGTCCGCGACTGCCTCGCCAAGGACCCCGCCGCCCGGCCCTCCCTCGACGCCCTCCTGGAGCGCACGGGCGCCGCCGACACCCTCGCGATCGGCGGCGGCAAGACCCTCGAACCGTGGCTGCCCGCCGCACTCGTCGCCCAACTCGGCCGCCACGCGGTGCAGTTGCTGGACGCGGAGGACCCGGACGAGGCGACCCCGGCCGTCCCGGGCACCCCGGCGACCCCGGCCGGCGGGCCCACACCGTCCGCCCCGGCCACCCCACCCGCGACGCCCTCGACGCCCGCGGCACCCGACGCCCCCTCCGACGGACCGCCCGCCCCCCACACCGCCGCGCCCCTCGACCACCTCCCCACCATGATCGGCAACGGCGCCGCCCCGCACACCCCGCCCCCCACCCCGCCGCCGGGCGCCCCCACCCCCGCGTACGGCTATCCCCAGCCGCCCGCGTACGGCTATCCGCAGAACCAGGCCCCGGCGCACCCGCACCCGCAGCCCCACCCGCACACCCCCGCGCCCTACCCCTACGCCCCCGCATCCCCGCCCCCGCGCAGAAGCGGCCGCTCCACCGCCGCGCTCGTCGCGGTGGCCCTCGTCGTCGCGGTGGGCGCGGGCGGCGCCGTGTACGCGGTGATGAAGGGGGACACCACCAAGAGCCCGCGCGGCCACGGCTCGCCGAAGCCGCCCACCAGCAGCGCCCCCACCACCCCGGGACCCACCACCTCCGAGCCCGGCAGCCAGAGCCCGCAGAGCTCGAAGCCCCCGCAGGACGGCACCGTCCCGGACGACTACCTCGGCACCTGGAACGGCGGCCTCGACAACGACGACGGCCACCACACCCGCCACCTCACCCTCCAGCAGGGCGAGGTCGGCGACACGGTCCTGTCGCTGACCGCCGACGGCCCGACGGACAGCGGGGGCACCTACCACTGCGTTTTCCAGGGCGAGTTGACGGGCGTGGACAAGGACGCAGGCACCCTGAGCATCGGGCCCACGACCGTCACCCTGGGCGAGCCCGCCTCGTCCTGCAAGGCGGGCAAGGCCAGCACGATCACGCTGCTGAGCAACGGCGGGCTGCGGCGCGTCAACGACGACAGCCGCGAGGAACTCACGTACACGAAGGGGTAGCGCAACTCGCCTTCATAAAGGGGTTGTTGAACGGTCGCCCAACACTCGGCGACGGTGTGCCGAAGCGGGCCGGGGGGCGTGCGCGCGCCGCATACCGTGCGGTCATGGGCGACTGGCTGAGCACCGAGAACATCATCGCCGTGCTCGCGATCCTGGTCGGTCTCGGGGGCGCGTTCCTGCCGGGCGTCGTGGAGCGCCGGGTGCCGCGCCGCAAACGGATCGGCTACCGGCGGCAGATGGACACCGTCATAGGCGACAACGTCCGTACGGGCGTCGCCAACGCGCGCCTCGGTGTCTTCGGGGACCGGCCCGAGATGTCGGACGCGACCCTGGTCCTGCTGCGGGTGGAGAACGACGGCTCCCTGCCCGTCGGCAGGGACGACTACACCGGCCGCTCCGAGCAGCACGGGCTGACCGCGGTCTTCCAGGACCGCATCGTCCGCGGCGTCGCCGTCACCCTGCCGCCGGCGGACGCCGACCACCTGATGGAGCACTTCACCTCCGAGGACGGGGGCCTGGAGTACGAGGAGGGCACGGGGCGGCTGCACATCCCGCGCGTCCCCCTCAACCCCGGCGAGTACTTCAAGCTCCTGGTCCTGCTCACCGGCGGCCCGGTCGACAGCCCGTACACCGTCGTCGGCGGCATCCAGGGCGGCGAGACCCACGAGAACCACAGCGCCGCCCCCGACGAGAAGCCCCCGGCGTTCAGCCGCGTCGCCCAGCGCCTGGCCATCCTGCTCAGCCTCGTGATCATCGCCCTCGCCACGATCATCCTGCGCCCCGACTCCGCACCCCCGCCCTCGTACTGCCGGGAGGGCAGCCTCACCCTCACCGGCTCGACCGCCTTCGAACCGGTCGCCGCCGAGCTCGCCGCCACGTACGAGGACGACTGCCCGGACGCGCACATCAGCGTCAACGCGCACGGAAGCCGGGCCGGGACAAGGGAGTTGGCGTCCTCCGGGAGCACCGCCGCGAAGGGCTCGCCGCCCGTCATCACCTTCTCCGACGGGCCCCGGCCGGAGAGCTACCGGCAGCTGAGCGAGACCCGTGTCGCCGTCTCCCTCTTCACCCTCGTCGTCAACGACCGCGTACGGCTGCGGAACCTGTCCGTCGCCGACGTGCGCCGGATCTACCGCGGCGACATCCGCAACTGGCGCCGGCTGGGCGGACCCGATCTGCCCGTCGTCCTGGTCAGCCGCAGCTCCAGCTCCGGCACCCGGGTCACGCTGCAGCACCGGGTGCTGCGCGGCGCGGGCGAGATCCCCGAGTCCTCCAGCGACTGTCTGACGAAGGACATCAGCAGGACCGCGCCCGTCACCCGCTGCGAACTCGACTCCACGGAGCAGGTGCTGGACTCCGTCGCCGACATCCCGGGCGCCCTCGGCTACAGCGAGGAGCGCGCCGCCGCCTCGCTGAAGGGCCTGCACCGGCTCACCCTCGACGGCCACGAGGCGGACGTGGACCACCTCCAGTCCAGCGGGTACCCGTACCGGGAGATCGAGTACGCGTACACCTACGGCCGCCCGCCCGCCGACTCCCTGGCCTCCGCCTTCCTCGCGTACGCGGTCCGCGGCAACGGCCAGGACGTCGTGCGCACCCACGGCCACCTGCCGTGCCAGACGCCGGTGGGCCTGCGGCTGTGCGGAACGGAGTAGCGGGGCGGAGCAGCCGGGGGCCCCTCAGTCCTGGGCCACCACGATCACGCAGTCCCCCGGCGCGAACGTCACCGGCTTCCGCTTGTCCGGGTTGAGCCGCACCCCGAACGCGGGCGGGAGCGTGGCCTCCGCCTGGATCCGGTGGCCGATCGCGCACTGGCCCTGGCGCCGCGCGGACTCCACGACGGTGGCGAAGGGGGTCTCGTGCCCGGTGCGCACATAGTCGCCGGCGGGCTTCAGATAGATCTCGCTCCCCTCCGCGCTCCCCAACTGCCGGAAGAGCCCGGCCAGTCGGTGGTTCTCCGCGACCTGTGTCATCAACTGGCTGATGATCTTCCCGCTGACGATGAAGTCGGCGCCCTCGCTGATGGGCGCGAGGGAGCGGTTGCGGTCGTCGGCCATCTCGGTGACGACGGGCAGCTCGCGGCCCAGGCGCTGCTCCAGGGCCCGCAGGTGCAGCAGCGTGACGAGGGTGTCGCCGTCCGACTCCTCGCCCGTCAGCCCGTCCTCGTCCTCGTACCCGAGCACGACGACGCTGCCGTACGAGCCGACGTCCAGCTCCTCGAGCACCTCGGGCCGGTCGGTCTCCCCGCTGCGGTACGTCACCTTGAGCCCGCTGGCGACGGCGATCCGCCCGGCCTCCTCGGCGCCCCGCTCGCCGCGCGCGACGACATCGAGGACGGAGCCCGGGGCGACGTAGGAGTCCAGCTGCTCGATGATCAGCGGGGCGCGGCGGTTCCAGCCGAGCACCAGGATGCGCTCGGGCACCGGCTCGCGCGGCACGGGCGCCACGATGAGCTCCTCGTCGGCCTCCAGGGGCTGCCCCGAGAGCACCGCCGAGTCGTCGTCGGCGGTCACGACGATGAGCTGGTCCCCCTCCTCGATGCGGGTGTCCGGGGCCGGATTCACGGCGACGTCCCCGCCCGCGCGCACCAGGCCCACCACCGACGAGGTGTCGTACGCGAGCACGGCCTCCCCGAAGCTCCGCCCCACGAGGCGGGGCTCGGCGACGGTGTAGAACTCGTCGCCCGCGAAGTCCAGCAGCTCCGCGTAGACGAGGGAGAGCCCGGTCTGGCGGGAGGTCTGCACGATGAGCCGGGCCGTGACGTCGTCGATGTTGAGCACGCGCCCGGCGTCCCCGGCGGCGAGGCAGGCGGCGGCGTGATGCCGCCCGTTCCGGACAGCGGCGACGATGTACGGACTCCCCCGCTCCCCCGCCCCTTCCCCTTCCCTCTCCCTCTCCCCGTCGGCCTCGGCCAGGACCGCGTTGACGGCGAGCAGGGACTTGATGACCTGCGCGTCACCGTTCTCCTCGCCGGGGGTGAGGACGAGCACGGCGCGGGCGTCGGCGATGCCCACGCGGCCGACGTCGGTGGGGTCGGCGGTGTTGCCCGTGCGGCAGATGACGCGCGTGCTGTGCGTCCGCCGCACATTCGCGTGGATGTCGGTCTCCATGGCGACCTTGTCCCGGTCGGCGAGGAGCGCGACGGCCGCCCTGCGCCGGTTGGCGTTGGCCTCCACGAGCTCCGAGATGACCGGGTACACCTGGTCCGACCAGCCGAGCAGCACGGTGTGCCGCTCCTCCAGGACCGCGGACTTCCCGAGCCGCAGGGCCATGATCTTCCGGTTGACCCCGGTCGTGATGAGACCGACGAGGGTGGACGCGAAGAACAGCGCGACGACGGCGAGCAGCACGGAGAGCGCGACATAGGCCGGCGTACCGAGGGCACCGCCCAGCTTGAAGGTCTTGCTGACGTTCTTCCAGATCTCGACGACCTGGTTGGAGAGGGTGGTCGGCGTGTCCTTGTCCGCCCAGACGAGGGCGGCGCTCGCGGGCACGACGATGACCAGGCAGAAGACGGTGAGCCACCCGATCAGGGCGGGGGTGCCGCGGGCCATGGTGTTGTCGAACCAGTAGCGGAGCCGCGCCCTGAGGGGCACCGTGCGCTCAGCCATGAGGTACGCCTCCCCAGTGACGGAAGGTAGCGACTGTCCGGGCTCTCGCTACTTTGGGTTACTGCCAGTCTCTTGATCATCCGACGGGGCGGTGGGGGCCGCAAGGCGAAGGGGGCTCACCGGTCCTGTTCCGGCTTCTGCGGGCCATAGGTCCACACGACGAGTTCACGGACCATCTCCAGCACGACCTTCTGCCGTGCGGCGGGCAGGAACGGCCACACCAGCCAGGCGGGCGTGGAGAGGATGACGACGAGAAGAACGGGCAGCAGGCGGAGCACCTGAGTGAGGCGCAGCATCCAGTCGGCAGCGAGCACGGCGACCTTCCCAACGGGGAGTTCTGAGGCGAAGGACCCCGGGAAAGTCACCTGAGCTGCGGATCGCCGCACGATGACATGTGGCGGAGTGACACATGTCGTTCTGAACCAGTCACTTCCTGGGGCATTTTTTTCTTCGCCCCGGCGACGGCTCAGGTTCTGTCTGTGATGCTACTCCTGCCCTTCTCCGCAGGGAGTGCCGTGTGACCGAGCAATTCGAACCCAGCCTGAACCGCCGCAAGTTGAGCATGGCACTGCGCAGCGCCCGCCAAGCCGCCGGGAAGACCCAGAACGAGGCGGCGGAGGCGATGGAGTGCTCGCTCTCGAAGCTCATCCGCATCGAGAAGGGCACCTTCAGCGTCTCGGTGATCGACTTGCGGGCGCTGCTCCAGCTGTACGGCGTGACGGACCCCCGGCAGGTGGCGGAGCTGGAAGGCTTCGCCCGGGGTTCGAAGAGACAGTCCTGGTGGGCGATGTACAACTCCGTCATCAGCCCCGGGTTCGCCGAGTACCTGGGCTTCGAGGGCGCCGCGACCATCCTGCGCTGCTACCACCCCTTCCTGGTACCGGGGCTGCTGCAGACCGAGGAGTACGCCAAGGCCCTGGTGAGCCGGGACCGGCCACCCGAAGAGGCCACTCTCCTGGTCGAGTTGAAGATCTCCCGCCAGGAGCGGATCTTCGACGAACTGGCCACCGGCGAGCTCTTCTTCCTGCTCGACGAGTCCGCGCTGCACCGCCGGGTCGGAGATCCGGCGGCGATGCGGGAGCAGTTGCGGCGCCTGCGGAATCTGACCCGGCACCCCAGGACGCATCTGCACGTCCTGCCCTTCTCGGCGGGGACCCACCCGGACGCGCTGTCGCCCTTCACCTTGCTCGAGTTCGAGGAGAGCGCCGATCTGCTCTACCAGGAGGCTCCGTCCGGCCGCGGAACCCTGCGCGACATCCCCCAGCTGACCGGCCGATTCCTCGAAACCTTCTGGGAGTTGGAGGACATGTCCGTCGGCGGCGCCCACGCCCGTGAACTGATCGACGAGGCCGCCGAGCAGTTCGCGGCGGACGCGGAATGACTCCGCCGGGCCGGAGCCCGGGAACACCGAAGGGGGCTCGCGCGCACATCGGTGTGCGCG
>NZ_JBHYJB010000081.1:0-16804 GCF_042740175.1 Streptomyces sp. NPDC059009
ACCGCCCAATGGCGGGGTTGGCCCTGCCTTTACCCCGACTCGACCTTGAGGGGGTGAAGGGCGAACCCTTGGCCCGGGGCACGGCAACCGCTGCGGGCGCCCGCCGGCCGGGGGGCGCCCTCAGCGACGTACGCGTGGCGGGATCAGACCTGTCCGGCCTTCTCCAGCGCGGCGCAGCAGGTGTCGACGAGGAGGCGCGTCACCACGTACGGGTCGACGTTGGCGTTCGGGCGGCGGTCCTCGATGTAGCCCTTGCCGTCCTTCTCGACCTGCCAGGGGATGCGGACCGAGGCGCCGCGGTCGGAGACGCCGTAGGTGTACTCGTTCCAGGGGGCCGTCTCGTGCAGGCCGGTCAGCCGGTCGTCGATGCCCGCGCCGTAGTTCTTGACGTGGTCCATCGGCTTGGAGCCCTCGCCGAGCGACTCGCACGCGGTGATGATCGCGTCGTAGCCCTCGCGCATCGCCTTCGTGGAGAAGTTGGTGTGCGCGCCCGCGCCGTTCCAGTCGCCCTTGACCGGCTTGGGGTCGAGGGTCGCGGAGACCTTGAAGTCCTCGGCGGTGCGGTAGAGCAGCCAGCGGGCCACCCACAGCTGGTCGGAGACCTCCAGCGGGGAGAGCGGGCCGACCTGGAACTCCCACTGTCCGGGCATCACTTCGGCGTTGATGCCGGAGATGCCGAGGCCCGCCTTGAGGCAGTTGTCGAGGTGCGCCTCGACGATGTCGCGGCCGTGGATCTCGTCCGTGCCGACGCCGCAGTAGTAGCCGCCCTGCGCGGCCGGGAAGCCGCCGACGGGGAAGCCGAGCGGGCGCTCGCCCTCGAAGAAGGTGTACTCCTGCTCGATGCCGAAGATCGGCTCCTGCGCCTCGAAGCGCGCCGAGACCTCGGCGAGCTCGGCGCGGGTGTTGGACGCGTGCGGCGTCATGTCGATGTCGAGCACCTCGCACAGGACGAGGATGTCGTCGCCGCCCCGGATCGGGTCGGGGTAGGAGGCGACGGGGCGCAGCACGCGGTCCGAGGCGTGGCCCTTGGCCTGGTTGGTGGAGGAGCCGTCGAAGCCCCAGATCGGCAGCGCGTCGAGACCCGCGGGGGAGCCCGCGATTATCTTCGTCTTCGAACGGAGCTTGGCGGTCGGCTCGGTGCCGTCGATCCAGATGTACTCAGCCTTGAACGTCACGGGCTTCATCCTTAGGGCGCTCGGGTCGACGCAGAACGTGCGGGTGCTGCGTGCTGTCGAGCAGCCTGCCAACGGGCGATTTCCCGTCCGTTGCTCTCATGTGAACCGCGTGTTACCTGGGGCGTCTGTGGCGGGCGTCACTCAAGGGGCTCCGTCGGCGCGCTACTTGATCACAGGGCTACTTGGCCAGAGCGCTACTTGGGCAGAGCGCTACTTGATCACCGCGTTGGCCGCCGCGATGCCCAGCGCGATGGCCGAGTCGGCGAGCCCGATCAGGACGGCCGAGCGTCTGCGGTAGCCCATGCGCAGGGCGCCGACGAGGCCCCAGCCGAAGAGGAGCGCCGCGTTCAGCATGAGCCCCACGTAAGTGACGTGTGTCTCCGGCCACTTCATGATCCCGGAGAGGACCAGCAGGATCACGGTCGGCCAGGAGGCCACGATCACCGGCCACTCGTCGCCGAGCACCCGTATCAACTGCCGCCAGCGGTGGGTGCCCGAGCCCGGCGTGTGCGTGGACATGTGCCGGGCGTAGCCGTGCGCGAGCGCCGCCGTGCCGGCCGTCACCAGGACCCAGGACGCGTCGTAGTACGGCGTGTAGGGCTCCTCCCCGCGCTGCAGTGCGGCCAGCAGGGCGCTCGCGAGGATCGTTCCGTATACGCCGCCCGACGTCGCGTGCCCCATGCCGCGCCCCTTCCCGTGGTGTGTGCGTTCGCTATGGAGCGGTCCACCGTACGGGGCGGTGTGTAACGGTTTTATGGTCGCTTGGCTGCGACTATGGGACGGTTGGCTATGGATTTGCCGGACTCTTTATGCTTCGCGAACGCGACTCTCATGAGGCATTCGGCGACTCAGCGTGAAAGTGCGTCCCGTACGGCCTCCTCCGAGCGCGCCACGACCGCCGTGCCGTCGTCGGCGGTGATGATCGGCCGCTGGATGAGCTTCGGGTGCGCCGAGAGCGCGGTGATCCACCGCTCACGGCCGGAGGCGTCCCGTGGCCACGCCGCGCGGTCGGCGAGACCGAGCTCCTTCGCGACGGCTTCCTGGGTGCGGGTGATGTCCCAGGGCTCGAGTCCGAGCCGGTCCAGGACGGCGCGGATCTCGTCCGCGCTCGGCACGTCCTCCAGGTAGCGGCGCACCGTGTAGTCGGCGCCCTCCGCGTCGAGCAGGCTCAGGGCGCTGCGGCACTTCGAACAGGCGGGGTTGATCCAGATCTCCATGGGCGGCACGGTATCGCGCCGGAGTGGATGTTCGAACTGTCGACACCCGTCCAACACCCGTCTGGCCAGGGACGATTGTCAGTGCCCGGCAGTAGAATTAAGGAAGTGTTCGAGGGTACCCGACGGGGGACCCTGACCGCGTCAGGAGGATGCCTGTGCCCGCTGCCGCACTGATACCGAAGCCCCTGCTCATCGACATGCCGTATGCCCCGCTGGCGAAGAAGCCGCTGCCCGCCGGGCGGCCCCGCGAGTGGTACATCACGCACAACCGCCGCCTCAAGGCCATGCGCCTGGCCATCGCCCTGCTCGACTCGGGCGTCTATGTGCCGAACCAGGCGAGCAACAACCGCATCCGCAGCATGGCGGAGGACGTGGGCATCCACCCACCGTCGGACATCACCTGCCACATGGTGCGCGCGCTGATGCGCTACAGCCGCTGACGCGGGGATGGGCGGGGTCCGACGGACCCCGCCCGACTCGTGGTCGGCCCATGCGTATGTCGCCACCTTCGGCCCATGCGTATGTCGCCATCTCACGGTCGGCCACCCCGTGCCGGCCCAACTCGCGGTCGGCCACGACTTGTTCGGGCCCATGGGTCATGCTGCCCCCATGACGAAGCCCGACGAGCTGCCGCCCCTCACCACCGTCGAACTCCCCGACGGCACCCGTCTCCCCCTACGCGCCCTGCGTGCCGAGCCGGTCGACGGCGCCCCCGCCCCCGGCGGCCCGGCCCCCGACGCCCCCACCCCCGGCGGCCCGGCCCCCGCCGTCCTGATCCTCCCCGCGATGGGCACCCCCGCCCGCTTCTACCGCGCCTTCGCCCGCGAGCTGCACGCCGCGGGCCTCACCGCCGTCACCGTGGACCTGCGCGGCCAGGGCGAGGCCACCCCGCACATCACCGACCCCCGCTGCCGCGACCACGGCTACCGCACCCTCGTCGAGCAGGACTTCCCCGCCGTCGTCGAGGCCGTGCGCAAGGAACTCGGCGCCGACGCCCCGCTGTTCCTCCTCGGGCACAGCCTGGGCGGCCAACTCGCCCTCGTGCACGCGGCATTGGGCATCGGCCCCGGCGTGGACGGGGTGGCGCTCGTCGCCTGCGGCTCGGTCTGGTTCCGGGCGTACGGGTGGCGGCGCGGGCCGCGACTGCTGCTCGGCGAGGCCGCCATCGCGGGCCTCGCGACGCTGCTCGGCCGGTGGCCGGGCAAGCGCTTCGGCTTCGGCGGCGACCAGGCCAAGGGCGTCATGCGGGACTGGGCGCGCCAGGGCCGGACCGGCCGTTACGGCGCGAAGGGCTCGGCCCTCGACTACGAGGCCGCCCTCGCCGCCCTCGACCTGCCCGTGCTCGCCGTCTCCGTCGAGCACGACAGGCTCGCCCCGCCCGGCGCCCTCGCCCACCTCGTCGGCAAGGCCCCGCACGCCCGCGTCACCCGCCACCGCTACACGAGCGAGGAGGCGGGTGGCCGCCTGGACCACTTCGCCTGGGCCAGATCCGGCGGCGCCCTCGCCCGGCGCGTGGCCGACTGGGCCGGGGCGGCCGCCCCGGCCGCTCCCACAGCACCCTGATTCGGTCACCCGTTCGCCGTACCCGGCATGCGGGTACGCGTCCGTCCGTTTTGGCTGCTGTCCAGAGGAGGCCGTTACCCGCTACGAAGGGAAAGCCACGCCGACCGAGAGGGGAGAGCGGGCATGACCACGCCGGCCGCACGAGCCCAGACGGGCAGAGCCGCCCGCAAGCGCGCCTCGCGCTCCTCGCACGCGGCCTGGATCCCCGCGGCCGACCGGCCCGACCCCGTCGCCGTCCTGGAGCGGCAGGGCGTGGACCGGGTCCAGGAGCTGCTGACCATCCGCTACGGCCGGATGTCCGCGTCGCCCTTCTCCTTCCTGCGCGGCGCGGCCGCGATCATGACGGGCGACCTGGCCGGGCAGCGCCGGACCGGACTGACCGTCCAACTCTGCGGTGACGCCCACCTGTTGAACTTCGGGGTGTTCGCCTCGCCGGAGCGCTCGCTGCTCTTCGACCTCAACGACTTCGACGAGACCTACCCGGGCCCCTTCGAGTGGGACGTCAAGCGCCTCGCCGCCAGCGTCGCCGTCGCCGCGCACGAGAACGGCCACACCGAGGCCCGCGCCCACCAGGCCGCGGGCGCCGCCGCCCGCGCCTACCGGGAGGCGATGCGGCGCCTCGCGGGCCTCGGCGAGCTGGCCGCCTGGTACGAGCGCATCGACGCCCACGCGCTGCTGCCCCTCATACGGGAGGGCCGCAGCCGCGAGCGCGCCGCCGCGAGCCTCGACCGGGCCCGGCGCCGCACCAGCCTCCAGGCCCTGGGCAAGCTCACCGAACTCGTGGACGGGCGCCGCCGCATCATCCACGACCCGCCCCTCCTCGAACCCGCGGGCGCCCCCGACATGGCCGCCCTGCGCAAGATCTTCGGCGACTACCGCTCCACGCTCGCCGAGGAGCGCCGCCTCCTCCTCGACCGCTACCGCTTCGTCGACGCCGCGCGCAAGGTCGTCGGGGTGGGCAGCGTCGGCACCCGCTGCTTCATCGTGCTGCTCGCCGGGCGGGACGCGGGCGACCCGCTCTTCCTCCAGATCAAGGAGGCCGTCCGCTCCGTCCTGGAGGACCACCTGCCGACCGGCCCGTACGTCCATCCCGGCCACCGCGTGGTCGCGGGCCAGCGCCTCCTCCAGGCGGCCGGCGACATCTTCCTCGGCTGGATGACCGGACCCCAGGGCCGCGCCTACTACTGGCGCCAGCTGCGCGACATGAAGGGCTCCGCCGACGTCGCCGTGATGGACCCCGCGGAGCTGCGCACCTACGCCCAGCTCTGCGGCACCGCCCTGGCCCGCGCCCACGCCCGCTCCGGCGACCGCATAGCCATCGCGGCCTACCTCGGCTCCTCCGACACATTCGACCGGGCCCTCGCCGACTTCGCGCTGCGCTACGCGGACCGGAACAAGGCGGACCACGCGATGCTGAACGCGGCGATCGCTGCGGGTGTGATCAGTGCGACGCCAGGGGTGTGAGAGCATCCGCCGTACGCACAGGGGGAGTTGAGGCAGCCATGGCGGCAACCGTCACCGTCTTCACGCTCGGCGGCACCATCTCCGCGCACGGCGGGGGAGTGGGCCGCCTCAGCGGCGCCGAGGTGCTGGCCGGACTGGCCGGACTGACCGGACCGGCGGCGACGGGCGGGGCCGAGGCCGAGGTCCGGCTGCGCGACTTCCGCCGCCTGCCCAGCTCCTCCCTGACGATCGACGACATCACCGAGCTCGCGGCGGCCGTCGACGAGGAGACCGCGGCCGGGCACGGCGTCGTCGTGGTGCAGGGCACCGACACGCTGGAGGAGACCGCGTTCCTCCTCGACCTGCTCTGCGCCCCGGGCGCCCCCGTCGCCGTGACGGGCGCGATGCGCCGCCCCGACCGGCCGGGCGCCGACGGCCCCGCCAACCTGGCCGCGGCGATCGCCGTCGCCGCCGACCCCGGCTGTCGGGGCCTCGGCGTCGTCGCGGTCCTCGCCGACGAGATCCACGCCGCCCGGCACGTACGCAAGACGCACACCACGTCCACGGCCACCTTCGCGTCCCCCGGCGCGGGCCCCCTGGGCGTGCTGGTGGAGGGCCGCCCGCGCGTCCTGCTCCGCCCCGCGCGCCCCACGGTGCCCCGCCCGCTGCGCCCCCACCGCCCCGTACGGGTAGCTCTCCTCACCCTCACGATGGGCGACGGCGGCGAGCTGCTCGAGGCCGTCGACGACCGCTTCGACGGCCTGGTCCTGGCGGCGTTCGGCGCGGGCCACGCCCCCGCCTGGCTCGTCGACCCGCTGGCCGCCCTCGCGGCCCGCATCCCCGTGGTCCTCGCCTCCCGCACCGGGGCGGGCCCCCTGCTCAGCGAGACCTACCGGGGGCCCGGCTCCGAGCACGACCTGCTCGCCCACGGCCTGATCGGCGCGGGCCACCTGGACGCGCCGAAGGCACGCCTGCTGCTGCACGCGCTCCTGGCGGACGCCCCGGAGCCCCCGGAGCGTCCGGCACTCGTCGCGGCGTTCAGCGAATCTGCTCGGGCGTGACGGTCAGCGAATCTGCTCGGGCGTGACGGTCAGCCACCGCTTGTCGGCGGTCACCTTCTGCCCCAACTCCCGCTGCCGCTCGGCGTTCTTCTTCTTCATGCCGTCGAGCTGCTTCATGTACTTGTCCTTGCGGTTGACCCACACCCGCACACCACCGTGCTCGACATCGGCGGAGTGGAACAGCATCGGCCCGTCGCTGACGGGGGTGTCACCGGCCACGAGCAGAGGCTTCTTCCACTCGTCGATGTAGGTGCTGATCGCCGCGGGCTTGCCCTGGTACCAGGTCAGCGGCGCCCACAGCTTCGGCGTCAGCTCACGGTCCGCGAGCTTCTTCGGGTCGTACGTCCCGGCGGCGATCTCCTTGCGCGCGGACGTCACGTCGCCCGTCCTGCGGTCCTTGAGGAGGGCCGCGACACCGAGGACGTTCTCGGGCTTCACGTTGTACCCGTACTTCGGATCGGCGAGCACCATGCGCACCAGGTCCTCACTGGCGGCACTGACGACATAGACCTTGATGCCGTGCTTCTGCAGGGTGTTGTACAACTCCCGCATGCCGTTGGAGAGTTCGGGCGGGCTGACCTCGGTCTTGGTCAGCTTCCCGTCCTCGTAGTACTCGGCCGGGATCGGCTTCTTCGAGGCGAGCAGCTCGTCCACGTACTTCTTGAGCTCGGTCAGCGTGAACCCGGAGAAGATCTGCGCGGCCCACGGATAGCAGACCTGGTCGTCGACCTCGCACAGCCGGTTGTAATAGCTGTAGAGGCTCTCCTTGTGCGTGGCGGTGTCCTTGAAGGGGATGACCTTCAGGGACGGGTCCATCGACTTCCGGGTCAGTACGCCCTTGTTCTCCAGGAAGGGCAGCAGCGCCTCTTCCAGGTCATTGCGGTACGAGGTGTTGTCCGCGTCGAAGACCGCGTACGCGCCCTTGTCGCCGTTCTTCGCGATGACCTTCCCGAGCTGCTTCGCGACCGGCTTCGGCCAGTGCTTCAGCTCCCGCGCCGTCGAGGCCGAGGCGTCCGCGGCGCTCGCGTCCGAGGTCGGCCAGAGCGCGCTCCCCGCGAGCACGGCGGCCGCGACCGCCCCCGTGGCCCCGACGACGGCAAGCTTGCCCTTTGCCCGTATTCCCATGGTTTCCGTGTCCCTCAGATCCCTCGAAGCGTTGAGCGCCCCATCCGGAGCGGCGCGCAATGCTATGAGGCAGGCCGCTGGTTTCCCATGATCGAAGTCACGGTGAATGAGGGGCATGGCTTGGACGAACAGGGGTAGCCGCATTCCGTCGCTGCACGGCCTCATCGAGCCGGTCCGGGCACAGCCGGGAAGAAGGCCCGCCCTCCGCGCATACTGGCCCCATGGACCCCTTGGACCCCCCGTCCACGGAATTCGTGAGAGCCGAGCCCCACCTCGGCGGAATGGTCGTCTCCGCGGTCGGCTACCGCACCAGGAACACCCCGCCGGCCCTCCATGGCACCAGGAACACCCCGCCGACCCTGCACGGCACCCGGGACGCCCCGCCGACCCTCCACCGCGGCCTCCCGTCCCCTTACCTCACCCTGGTCTTCTCCCTGGACGGCCCCGTCACCGCGGGCCGCACCCCCACCGAGGCCACCGGCTCCGCCCCCACCCGCACCGACATCGTCGTGGGCGGCCTGCACCAGACCCCCGCGTACCTGCTCCAGCCCGAGCGCGAGTCGGGCATCCAGCTCGCGGTGCACCCCCTCGCGGCCCGCGCGCTCCTCGGCCTGCCCGCGGCCGAACTGGCCGCCCAGCTGGTCACGTCCGGAGCAGACGTCCTCGGCCCCGCGGCCACCGAAGTCCGCGACCGGCTGCGCGAGTTGACGACCTGGGAGGACCGCTTCGAGCTGCTCACCGCCTACCTGAGGAGGCGCGCGGCGACAGCGGAGAACGAAAAGGGCGCGAGGACCGCCGACGTACGCCCCGAGGTGACCGAGGCATGGACCTGGCTGGCCCGCCACCGCGGCACCGGCACCCTCCGCGGCCTCGCCGCCCACGTGGCCCTGAGCGAGCGCCGCCTCGGCACCCTCTTCCGCGCCGAGACGGGCCTCACCCCCAAGCAGGCGGCCCGCCTGATGCGCTTCCAGCACGCCCGCTCGGCCGTGGTCCGCGCCGTCGCCGCGGACGCCCCGCCGGACCTCTCCCGGGTCGCGGCGGACTGCGGGTACTACGACCACTCACATCTCGTACGCGACTTCCGGCAGTACACCGGCCTCAGCCCCTCCGGGTGGCTGGCCGAAGAGTGCCGGAATATCCAAGCGGGCGGGAACCGGTACGGCGAAGAGTGGGAGTGAGCCCGGAACGCCGACGCCGGCACACCAGAGCGCCGGCACACCGGCACACCGGAACCGGAACGGAACCACCAAGGGAGAAGCCATGCCCACCCCCACGGACAACACGAGCAGCACCACGGAACGCGCCCCCGACGTCTGGCCCACCCTCCAGGCCACCGACGCTCCCGCCCTCATCGACTTCCTCGTCGACACGGTCGGCTTCGTGCGCACGGCCGTGTACGAGGACGGCGGCCGCGTCGCCCACGCCGAGCTCGACTGGCCCGAGGGCGGCGCGATCATGCTCGGCTCGCACGACCCGCAGGCCGCGTCCCAGGGCTGGTGCCAGAAGCCCGGCACCTTCGGGGCGTACGTCGTCACGGACCACGTGGACGCGCTCTACGCCAGGCTCGGCGCGGCGGGCGTGAAGGTCATCCGCGAGATCGAGGACCAGCCGTACGGCAGCAGGGAGTTCGCGATCGAGGACCCCGAGGGCAACAAGTGGTCCTTCGGCACCTACCGGGGCTCACCCCGCCGCACGCCCTGAGCGGGGCCGGGCGAGCCCGGTGTCGTAGGCGAAGATCGTGGCCTGCACCCGGTCGCGCAGCCCCAACTTGCTGAGCAGGGCGTTGACATGGGACTTCACGGTCCCCGTGGTCACCCCGAGGGAGTCGGCGATCTCGGCGTTGGCGAGCCCGGCCGCCACGAGCGAGAGGACCTCGCGCTCCCGGGGCGTGAGGGCGGCGAGGGCGTCGGCGCCGGGCCCGGGCTCGACCGGGACGGGCACACCATGGGCACCGTGCGGGCCCTCGGCGAAGGCGTCGATCAGCCGGCGCGTGACGGTCGGGGCGAGCATCGCCTCCCCGGAGGCCACGATCCGGATCCCGCTGAGCAGCTCCTCCGGCTGCGCGTCCTTGAGCAGAAACCCGGACGCCCCCGCCCGCAGCGCGTCATGCACATGGGCGTCCTGGTCGAAGGTGGTCAGGACGAGGACGCGGGGCCCGTTCTCGTACGAGGTGAGCAGCCGGGTCGCGGTGAGACCGTCCATGCCGGGCATGCGGATGTCCATGAGGACGACGTCGGGCAGCACGTCGCGCGCCAGCTCCACGGCGTGGGCGCCGTCGGCGGCCTCGGCGACGACTTCCAGGTCGGGCTCGGAGCCGACGATGGCCACGAAGCCGGTGCGGACGACGGCCTGGTCGTCGACGATCATCACTCGGACAGTGATGGGGACACCTCTTTCTGGGGCTGGGGCTGGGGCTGGGGCTCGCCGCCCCGAAGTCTCTCACCGGAGACCTCCCGCAACGCGGCGAGCAGTTCACGCATGGCGGCGAGCCCGGCCCGGGCCCGTTCGGCGACCCCGTCGAGATCGCCGCGTCCGGCGTCGTCCACGACGGAACGCGCGTGCGGGAGCACCGTGCCGCGCAGCTCGGCGGCGATGCGCTGCCGCTCCTCGTACGCCTCGACGACCGCGGCCTGCACGGTCGCGGCGAGCACACTGCCCTCCCGGCTGCGCACGCGCTCGCGGCGGCGGTGCAGGGCGGCGCCGAGGCCCCAGACGGCGGTCAGCGGGAGGGCGGCGAGGAAGGTGGTGACGACGACCATGAAAACGACGAGCCCGACGCCCTGATCAGCATCAGCCTCGGACCCGTCCCACACCAGCCCCGCCCCCGCGGTGGTCATGCCCGTCACCCCGGCGGCGAGGAAGAGGCCGGGCAGACTGCGCACGGCGGGCCCCGCGTACCGGGCCACGGCGTACAGCGCGACACACACGGCGATGCCACCGCCCACCACGAGGGCGCCCACCACATGCGCGGGAACCACCCCGAAAGCGAGGGCGACCGGCCCGATCCAGGAGGCACCGAGCACCCCGCACAGGGCGACCCAGGGCGCCCTCCGCCGCCACAGCAGGGGCAGGGCGTGCAGAGCGGTGGGCGCCGAGGCGAGAGCGACGGAGGCGGGCCGGTCGACGAGCACGAACATGCAGGGCACGACGGCGACGGCGAGCATGACGGCGGCGTCGGCGAGCAGGTCCTTGCTCAGGGAGGAGAACCGAAGCAGACGCACAACAGCGCGCCCAAGCCCACACCCACCGACAAGCCCACCGTCACGCCGCCCCCCAAGTCCGCCCCCGAGCCCACCGCCACGCCAGCTGTCACGCCCGGCCTCCCGCGGTATCCGAGCCCGCACCACCCAGCCCCCACCGTCCGCCCGCCACCCCGCGTCGAACGTCCCTCCGAGCGCGGTGGCCCGCTCTCGCATGCCGATGGTCCCGCGCCCACCACCGAGCCGCTGCCGCACCACATGCGCACCCCCACCGACCGAGCCACTCCCCAGCCCACCGGCCGAGCCACGACCCGCACCACCGGCCGAGCCACCCCCGTCATCCTCGACGACGACCTCCAGCACCCCCACACGCCCATCTCGCCCATCTCGCCCACCTCGCCCACCTCGCCCGTCTCGCCCGTCTCGTCCGTCTCGCTCCTCGCACCCCCGCACCACCACCCGCACCTCCGCCCCCGCCGCATACCGCAGCGCGTTGGTGAGGGCCTCCCGCACGATGCCGAAGACGGCCTCGCCCACCGGACCGGTGAGTCCGCCGAACTCCTCCTCGATCCGAACGGTCACCGGCTGCCCCAACCGCTCGAACCCGGCGACCAGTTCGCCGACCCGGTCCCCGAGCCCGCTGCCCTCGTCGGCCGCCGCCGTCTCCATCACGGCCACCAGACGGTGCAGCGCGGCGACCGTCGCACGACCGCTCTCGGCCGCGAACTCCAAGGCATCGGCGGCCAGTTCGGGACGACGGTCGCCCAGGCGCCGCGCGGTGTCGGCGGTGACGACGACGGAGGTGAGGTGGTGGGCGCTGACGTCGTGCAGCTCACGGGCGAGCCGCTGCCGTTCGGTGGTCGCGGCGGTGCTGCGCTCGGCCTCCGCGAGGGCCAGGTCACGGGCGGCCGCGCGGCGCCCGGCATGCCAGCGGCGGCGGCCGTGGCCGGGCCCGACGACGGCGGCGAAGACCGCCAGATTCATGACGACCCCCGCGACGACGTCGACCCCCGAGTCACTCACGACGAGCGAGCGGACCAGCGACGTGCCGACCAGAACCCCCGCCACCGAGAGCGCCGTCCGCGCGGACCGGCGCACCGCGACCGAGTAGAGCGCGATGATGCCCCCGGCCTCATGGACGAGCGTCGCGTTCTCCGGCAGCAGGGGCCCGGCGAAGAGCACGGCATCGACGACGAGCGCGGCGACGACGGGGTGCCTGCGCCGCACCCCGAGGCCGGCGGTGGCGACGACGGTGAGCGCGAGCGCACCGCCCCACTCCCACACCGCGATGCCCGCCCCGTCCCCGCGCAGCACCGCGGCCCCGGGCCAGATGGCCAACTGCAGGACCGCGAGCAGTACGGGCAGCAGCCAGTTCCGTATGTGCTCCATGATCCCGAGATCATACGAATCCCACGCCCTCTTCCCCGTCCCCGAGACCCGCCCTCTATCCCAGGTTGCAGACCCTGATCATGCCGAAGGCCGAGGCCACGGCCCCCCGAGGCCGGAAGGCTGGACCCATGACGCCCCCACCCTCGCCCCCACCCCCAACCCCGCTCCCGTACCACCGCCAGGCCCTCTCCACCGGCCGACACCGCTGGTGGCGCCCCCTCGCGGGCACGGCGGTGATCCTCGGTGCCGCCCTGGTCCTCACCCTCCTCGTCTTCGGCGCGGGCGACCTCGCGGGGGCCGCCCTGGACCGCCCCCAAGACGCCGACGGAATACGCGAGTTGGGCGGCATCGGTGAGACGGCCGTGGCGCTGCTCTCCCTCGCCGTGCTGACCCCCGCCGTCCTGCTGGCCGCCCGCTGGACGCAGCGGCGCCCGGCGGGAACCGTGTCCTCCGTAACCGGACACCTCCGCTGGCGCAGGCTGGGCCGCTGCCTCGCCGTGGCGCTCCCGGTCTCGGCCGCGAGTCTCGGCATCATGCTGCTGCTCCCCGAGTCGTCGGGCGGCGGAACCGGCACGGACACGGAGTGGGCGGGCCTGCTGCCCTTCCTGACGGGCCTCACCGTCGTCTGCGCCCTCGTCCCCTTCCAGGCCGCCGCCGAGGAGTACGTGTTCCGTGGCTGGCTCGTCCAGGCCGTCGGCGCCTGGGTCCGCTCACCCTGGATCGCCGTACTGCCGCAGGCCCTCCTCTTCGCCGCCGCCCACGGCTGGGGCACCCCGTGGGGCTTCGCCGACCTGCTGGTCTTCGCCCTGGTGGCGGCCTATCTGACGCATCGCACGGGAGGGTTGGAGGCCGCGATCGCCCTCCACATCCTCAACAACCTCCTCGCGATGGGCATCGCCTCAGCCATCGCGGGCGGCCTCGCCTCCGACGAGACGGCCGCCGACATGGACTGGCTGTCGGTGGCCGTCGACGCCCCGATGGTCTGCCTGTACGCGGCGGCGGTCCTGCGGCTCAACTCCCGCAAAGCGCGCTCTTGACCTGGGGCTGCGCCGGGTCGGTCACTCACTCCGGCCGGTAGGCGCTGACCGCTGCGGCCATGGGCTTGCCGAAGGTCATGCAGCCGGGCGGGACGGGGCGGCCCGCCCACCGCCACCGCCACCACTGCGGCCGGGGCACGGTCACAGGGCGAGGAGGGCGCGCCCGGCGTGCTGGGGATCGGTGAGGGGTCGGAGGGCGAGGCGGACCAGGGCGAGCGGGTTGTCGTCACCGGCGATGCGGTTGGCGCTGAGCTCGCCGCAGGAGGCGCACTGGTGGATGATCATCCACTCGCCGTCGGTGCGGACGGACAGGCCCAGCGCCTCCATCCGGCCGCGGCAGCCCGCGTCGCGGTCGCCCGGGATCTTCCGGTCGACGTGCAGGCTGGCCAGGCAGTTGGGGCAGTGGTTGCGGTGCGCGGTGCCGGGTGCCTCCAGGGACACGTCGAGACGGCAGGACGTGCACCGGAAGTCGCTTGCCCGGTGCCCGCCCTGGGTGTGCAGGACGTCCTTGTGCCGCTGCGGACGGCGCCGCCCGCGACTGCTGTTGTTGCGTGACATGACGATGCTCCTTCCTCGACGGGCGGTCAGAGGGTTCCGAACGCTTCGAGCGGGAAGGGCGGTTGGGCCAGTGGGCGCACCGCCATGCGCATCAGGATGAGCTGGTTGTCGTCGGTGCGGACCGGGTTCGAGGTGAGCTCGTCGCAGCGTACGCAGCGGTGGATCACCATCCAGTCACCGGTGCGGAGCACGGCGATGGCGATCGGGGACATCCGGCCCTCGCAGTCGCTCGGACCGCCCTCGACGTGGTCGAGGATGTGCCGGGAGCGCAGGCAGGACGGGCAGTGGTTGCGCGGCCCGCCGTCGGCGGCGTACGCGGACACGGTCAGCCCGCACCAGGCGCAGGCGAAGGTGTCGAGGCTGAGAGTGTGGCCGGTCTTGCCGGTCGTGCTGGTCTTGTTGGTGTTGCTGGTGTGGTGGGTGGACACCCGGGTGCTCCTTGCTGGAAGTCGGTCATGACAGCAAGAGCAGGCCGAGCGGCCTCGTCAAAGGGCCCACGAACGCCGTGGAAGGGCGGACAGGCGGGTCAGAGCACCGGAAGAGCACGTCCGGCAGCCGCCCGGAGAAGCGGGCAGCGAAAGGCAGCGGACGGTTACGCGGTACGGCGAGGCGCACTCGGCGCGGGCCGGGTCATCAAACACCCTTTTCCAGGGCACACAGGCCCAGAACGAATTGGAACGACCCGCGAAAGGTAACAGGGCGCCCTCCGGGGGCGTCAACGCATTATTCGACGCACCGCCACGCGACGAATGGCCGCTACCCATGACGCAGGTAGCGGCCATTCAACAGTTCACTGGTTCTCTTCAGTTCACTGGTTCTCTTTAGATGTCGAAGTACAGCTCGAACTCGTGCGGGTGCGGCCGCAGCTGGATCGGCGCGATCTCGTTCGTGCGCTTGTAGTCGATCCACGTCTCGATCAGGTCGGACGTGAAGACGCCGCCGGCCTGGAGGTACTCGTTGTCCGCCTCGAGGGCGTCGAGGACCGCCGGGAGGGAGGTCGGGACCTGCGGGACGCCCGCGTGCTCCTCGGGGGCGAGCTCGTAGAGGTCCTTGTCGATCGGCTCGGCGGGCTCGATCTTGTTCTTGACGCCGTCGAGGCCCGCGAGGAGCAGCGCCGAGAAGGCGAGGTACGGGTTGGAGGACGGGTCCGGGGCGCGGAACTCGACGCGCTTGGCCTTCGGGTTGGAGCCCGTGATCGGGATGCGCATCGCGGCGGAGCGGTTGCGCTGCGAGTAGACCAGGTTGACCGGGGCCTCGAAGCCGGGGACCAGGCGGTGGTAGGAGTTCACCGTCGGGTTGGTGAAGGCGAGCAGCGACGGGGCGTGCTTGAGGATGCCGCCGATGTAGTAGCGGGCGGTGTCCGAGAGGCCCGCGTAGCCCTGCTCGTCGTAGAAGAGGGGGTCGCCACCGGACCACAGGGACTGGTGGACGTGCATGCCCGAGCCGTTGTCGCCGAAGATCGGCTTCGGCATGAAGGTCGCGGTCTTGCCGTTCTGCCAGGCGACGTTCTTCACGATGTACTTGAAGAGCATCAGGTCGTCGGCCGCGGCGAGCAGCGTGTTGAACTTGTAGTTGATCTCCGCCTGGCCGGCGGTGCCGACCTCGTGGTGCTGGCGCTCGACCTGGAGGCCGTTCTTGTCCAGCTCCAGGGAGATCTCCGCGCGCAGGTCCGCGAAGTGGTCGACCGGCGGGGCCGGGAAGTAGCCACCCTTGTAACGGACCTTGTAGCCGCGGTTGTTCTCGACGGCGCCGGTGTTCCAGGCGCCCGCCTCGGAGTCGATCTCGTAGATCGAGCGGTTCGCGGAGGTCTCGAAGCGGACCGAGTCGAAGACGTAGAACTCGGCCTCGGGGCCGAAGTAGGCCGTGTCCGCGATGCCCGTCGAGGCGAGGTACGCCTCCGCCTTCTTGGCCACGTTGCGCGGGTCACGGCTGTACTGCTCGCCCGTGATCGGGTCGTGGATGAAGAAGTTGATGTTGACGGTCTTGTCGCGGCGGAAGGGGTCGACGCGGGCCGTCGAGAGGTCGGCGCGCAGCGCCATGTCGGACTCGTGGATCGCCTGGAAGCCGCGGATCGACGAACCGTCGAAGGCCAGCTCCTCGGCGGGGTCGAACGCCGCCGCCGGGATCGTGAAGTGCTGCATCACACCCGGCAGGTCGCAGAACCGGACGTCTACGAACTTGACGTCCTCGTCCGCGATGAACTTCTTTGCGTCGTCGGCGTTCTGGAACATCCAACTCCTCCTACTCCCGTCCCGGGAGGGGCGGGGTTGCAAGCTCGTGGTGCGGCCAGTGCGGTGGCACACGCTGGGACCCGACCATAGGGAGACGGGATTTCTCAAGCATGACCCATTTGTTTCGTCGAAGTTAACCGAGCCGAGTGGCCTGCGTCCCACCCCGCCCGTCCTCGTGCGAAATGGGGCGCAGTACCGTGGACGGGTGGACAACAGGCAAGCAATCGGATCGTGGCTCTCCGGCCCCCGCGCGGCCGCCGAGGACGCGGGCGTCGACTTCGGATACCGAGGCGAGCAGCTCGGTCTGCCGGAGGAGGGCCCGGGCTCGATCGCGCGCCCGGGGCGGCGCATCGGAGCGATCGCCGTGGACTGGGCGCTGTGCATGCTCATCGCATACGGCCTGTTCGCTCGCGGTGACCAGCAGGCGATGGGTAACTGGGCGCTCGGCCTGTTCTTCGTGATGGGCCTGCTGACGGTGGGCACCGTGGGGTGCACGCCGGGCAAGCTCCTCTTCAGGCTGCGGGTCGTCGCGGAGGGCGGCGGCCGCCTCGGCCTCGGCCGGGTCCTCGTACGGACGCTGCTGCTGTGCGTCGCCATTCCGGCCCTGATCTGGGACCGCGACGGCCGCGGCCTCCACGACCGCCTGGCTCGCGCCGTGCAGATCAGGGTCTAGAGCCCCTCCCCGCATACGTCGATGGGGCGCCGAACCAGCTGGTGAGGCGCCCCAACGACCTAAGAATGACGGTGGCGTCAGCGCCCCTTCGGACCCCCCCCCCCCGGCAACCCCAGTCACATATACACAAAA
>NZ_JBHYJB010000082.1:0-16772 GCF_042740175.1 Streptomyces sp. NPDC059009
GCACAGGACTGTGCGCGGCCCGCGCCCGCCGCTGCCATGCCTCCCGCCGCTGCCATGCCTCCCGCCGCTGCCGTGCCTCCCGCCGATGACGGGTTCCCCGGAGACGGGCCGCACCAGGACGCGCCGCAGCACGTGACGCGGCGGCTCACCCTCGCCGCGGCCCGCTCCGGTGCTGCCCTCATCGCCGAGGCCGCCGCCCTCGCCGACGGCTGGGCCACCCTCGTCGACCCCGTCGCCGGGGCGGTCCACAGCTACCCCCACACCGCCGCGCCCGCGGGCGTACGGGCGGTCGCGTACCCGCGCGCCCACCCGCACCTCCTCATCCGGCAGGCCGCCGGTGCCGTCCTCGTCCTCGGCCCCGGCAAGGCCACGCCCGGACCCCGTGCCGCGCTGATCGCACAGACCACCGTCGACCTGCTGCGGGTGCGGGCCCGGCAGGCCGACGAGACGCGGGGCGCCGAACAGCGCCTGCACAGCGCCGTGCTGCACCTCCTGCTGCACGGCCAGGACCAGCTCGCCACCGAGGTGCTCGGCGGCTGCACCGCCACGCACGCCACCGTGTACCGGCTCACCGGGCAGGGCGTGCATGCCGCCCAGCACGCGCTGTGGCGCGCCGTCCGGCCGCACACCGCCCGCGGCGCCCACCGAGTGCTGATCGCCCTGGACGGGGCCGAGTTGACGGTGGTCGCCCTGCACGACGCGCATGGCGACCAGCACCGCACCCTCCCCCTGGTCGCCCGCGTCGCCGAGCGGCACCAGCTGACCGGGGGAGCGGCCGACCCCGTACCCCTGGACGTCCTGGCCACCGCGTGGGCCGAGGCGGGCACCGCGCGCACCGGTGCGGCGCCCGGCTGCCTCAGCCCCGCGACCGGCCTCGGCGCGCACGAGCTGCTGCACGTCGTGCCCGCCGACCGGCTCGCCGCCTGGTCCGCCGCCGTCCTCACCCCCCTGGACCGGGAACAGCGCCGCACGCTCGAAGCCTGGCTGCGCGCGGGCTCCGCGCAGGCCGCCGCGCCCGCGCTCGACGTGTCCGAGAACACCGTCCGCGCCCGTCTGCGCACCATCGGCACCCACCTCGCCGCCGACCTGGACAGCGCCACCGTCCAGGCCCAACTCCTCCTCGCCCTGCGCACCCCGGCCCCCGCCGAGGCCCCCGCCACCGTCACCCGCCTGCCCGCCACGCCCCTGCCCCCCGACCTCCTTGCCCCCGCCCACGCCGAGCGCTGGGCGAGGGCCCTGCTCGAACCGCTGGACGTACGGCTGCGCATCGCGCTCCGCTGCTGGCTGCGCCAGCGCGCCCGCACCGCGCCCGCCGCCGCCGAACTCGGCCTGCACCGCACGACCCTCACCGCCTGGATCGCCAAGTGCGCACAACTCCTCGCCCTGGACCTGTCGTTGGCGTCGGTCCGCGCCGAACTCCACCTGGCCGCCGAGACGCTGGCCCGCGCGGGCGAAGCGACGACGGCGCTGCCCCGCCGCGGCGGCCGGACCTACCGGGGGCCGGCGCAGTAGCGGGGCAGCGAGACGACGGGACGCCGGAGGAGGTCAGGTGCGCTGGCCCTGGAGCTCGGGGGCCTCCTGCGCCGAAGCCGAAGCCGAAGCCGAAGCCGAAGCCGAAGCCGAAGTCGAAGCTGAAGCCGACGTCGAGGTCTCCGCCCGCGGCGGCTGCCGTCGCGCGCGGACCATGACCAGCACCATCACGCCCGCCACGAGCCCCACCGAACCCGCCGTCAGGGACGCCGCGTTGAGGCCGGAGGCGAAGGCCGAGCGGATCGCGTGGTCCGAGAGCGTGCCGCGCAGGGCCGCCGCCCCGCCGCCCGCGACGGTGTGCGCCGCGTCGTGGCCGATCGAGTCCTGCATACGGGAGGTGAGCACCGTTCCGAAGACGGCGACGCCGAGCGCGTAGCCGAGCTGCCGGAACGTGTTGACCGCGCCGCCCGCCATGCCCGCGTTCCGCGGCGGCACGGAGGCGAGCGCCGCACCCGCGAGTCCGGGCGAGACCAGGCCCGTGCCCACGCCCGCCAGGGTCAGGCCCGGCACCAGCGCGCCCCACGACGAACCGGCGTCCAGCCGTGCCAGGACGAGCCCGCCCACGCCGATCAGCAGCAGGCCCCCACCGATGGTGAACCGCGCGGGCACCCCGTGCAGCAGCCGCCCGCCGACCGCCGCCACCACGAACGACGTCGCCGCCAGCGGCAGCATCACCAGGCTGCCGTGGACCGGGCTCATGCCGAGCACCGTCTGCAGCCAGATCGACAGATACGCCATCAGCCCGAACGCCGCCGCGTTGTAGCCGACGGCGCCGATCAGCACGCCGGTGAAGCTGCCCTGGCGCAGCAGCCGCAGGTCCAACAGGGGCTGTGCGACGCGCCGTTCGACGGCGACGAAGGCCACCAGGGCGAGCGCCGCGACCGCGAGCGTCACCGCGGTCGGCGTCGACGTCCAGCCCTCGGTGCCGGCCCGCACCACGCCGTAGGTCAGCGCGCCCGCGAAGAGCGCGAAGGTGGCCGTGCCCGCCCAGTCGACCCGGCGGCCGCGCTCGCCCCTCGCCTCCGGCAGCACGCGCAGCGTCATCCATATCGCCGCCACGCTCACCGGCAGGTTCACGAAGAAGATCCAGCGCCAGCCGGGCCCCTCCGTGAGCAGCCCGCCCACGACGGGCCCGAGGGCCGCCGCGCCCCCGCTCACCGCGCCCCAGACGCCGAGCGCGACGGACCGGTCCTTGCCCTGGTAGGCGGCGCCGAGCAGCGGCAGCGTCGTCGCGAACATCGCGGCGGCGCCCAGGCCCTGCAGCGCGCGGGCCGCGACCAGCAGCTCCGCGTCGGTGGCGAGGCCGCAACCGAGCGACGCCACCGCGAAGGCGGCGGTGCCCGCGACGTTGAGGCGGCGCCGCCCAAGGACGTCCGCCGCGGCGCCCACCCCGAGCAGCAGCGCGGCCAGCGCCAGCGCATACCCGTCGATGACCCACTGCAGATCGCTCAGCGTGGCATCGAGGGCCCGCGCCATGTCGGGCAGCGCCACCACCACGATCGTGACGTCCAGCAGCAGCATGAACGTCCCCAGAGACACCGCGGTCAGCGGCCCCCACTTACGCATGATCCAACTCCTCGTACGACGGATGCGTCTGCCCCGTACGATGGGCCCCGGCCGGACGATCCAGGGCCTGTGTGATGGTGAAGCACCGGAATTCGACATGAGAAGTGGTGTGAGTGGTGGAATCCTCTGCCCTTGATGAGCTGGACCTGAAACTGCTGCACGCCCTGGAGATCGACGGCCGTGCCCCCTTCAGCCGGATCGCGGCCGTGCTCGGCGTCTCCGACCAGACCGTCGCCCGCCGCTACCGCAGGCTCATCGCCGAGGGCGGTCTGCGCATCGTCGGGGTCCGGGACCACGAGCGGCTCGGCTTCGACCGGTGGACGCTGCGGCTGCGCTGCGCGCCGGACGGCGCCGAGCCCATCGCCACCGCCCTCGCGCGACGGCCCGACACCGCCTGGGTCGGGCTCACGTCGGGTGGCACGGAGGTCGTCTGCTGCACCCAGCCGCGCACTCAGGACGAGCACGACGTGCTGCTCGGCAAGCTGCCGCGCACCCCGCACATCGTGGACATCAAGGCCCAGCAGATGCTGCACCGCTTCTTCGGCGGACCGGCGGGCTGGATCGTCAAGTACGGCCCCCTCAGCGCCGAGCAGGTCGCCGCGCTCCGCCCCGAGCGGAGCCCCGCCGCCGAGGGGACCGCCCGCATCGACCCGGAGGACGAGGCCCTGGTCGTCGCACTCGAACGCGACGGCCGCGCCACCTACCCGGAGCTCCAACGGGCCACCGGCCGCTCGGAGTCCGGCGTCAAGCGGCGCCTCGCGGCGCTGCTCGACTCCGGCGCGGTGTACATCGACATCGAGTACGACCTCGCACTGCTCGGCCTCCGCACCCAGGCGATGCTCTGGATCACCGCCGCGCCCTGGGCCCTCGACGCGGTCGGCAAGGAGCTCGCCACGCACGTCGAGGTCGCCCATGCCAGCGCCGTGGCCGGTCCCTCCAACATCATGGTGAGCGCCATCGCCCGCGACAACGCCGCGCTGTACGCCTACCTCAGCGGGAAGCTCGGCCGCCTCGAAGGTGTCCAGCACGTCGAGACGGCGCCCTTCTACCGGCGCGTCAAGCAGCTCACGTACCGGGCGTATCCGCGCTGACGGACGTATCCGGGCTCACGGGCGTATCCGCGCTAACGGACGTATCCACGCTCACGCGCGGCCCGGTGCAGCCGGTCGCCGCCCGCCAGGATCGCCGCGGCGAGCGCGTCCGCCGCCTCCTGCGCGCGGGCCCTGCGCTCGCCGTGGCGGAGCACGAAGTCGACCGCGCCGAGCTCGGGCAGGCCCGCCCGGTCCGGGACCCGGACCAGGCCCGGCGGGATCAGGCCGCGGGAGTGCGCCATCACGCCGAGGCCCGCGCGGGCGGCGGCGACCAGGCCGTTGAGGCTGCCGCTGGTGCAGGCGATGCGCCAGGAGCGGCCGCTGCGCTCCAGGGCCTGAAGGGCCAGGGCGCGGGTGATGCCGGGCGGCGGGTAGACGATCAGCGGGACCGGCCGCTCCGGGTCGAGGCGCAGCCGCTCCGCGCCGATCCACACCAGCTCGTCGTGCCGGACCAGCTCGCCGAGCGGGTCCTGCGGGCGGCGCTTGGCCAGGACCAGATCGAGCCGGCCCGCGTCCAGCTGGGCGTGGAGCGTGCCCGAGAGCTCGACCGTCAGCTCCAGGTCGACCTCCGGGTGGTCGTGCCGGAAGGACTCCAGGATGTCGGTGAGCCGGGTCAGCACGAAGTCCTCGGAGGCCCCGAACCGCAGCCGCCCGCGCAGCCGCGTCCCGCCGAAGTAGGCCGCCGCCTCCTCGTGCACCGACAGGATGCGGCGCGCGAAGCCCAGCATCGCCTCGCCGTCCTCGGTCAGCTCCACCGTGTGGGTGTCCCGGGTGAAGAGCTGGCGCCCCACCGCGTCCTCCAGGCGCCGCACGTGCTGGCTCACCGTGGACTGGCGCAGGCCGAGGCGGCGGGCGGCCTGCGTGAAGCTCAGCGTCTGGGCCACCGCGAGGAAGGTGCGCAGCTGCGAAGGGTCGTACACGGGGCCGAGCCTACCCATCATGAAGCGTGATGACAGTCAGAGCGGTATGCGGGATTCCCGATCAAGCGGTTGAGGAGGATCATGGAGAGCGCGCGATCTTGACCCAGGGCCCGGCGCGAGCGGCACGAGCGTGCCCGGCACGGGCCGCACGAGAGCAAGGAACCAATGAAACGCCTGACGTGGCCGTCGTGGATGCCGGTCGACCCGTACATCCTCGCCCTGCTCGGCACCGTGGGAATCGCGGCGCTGCTGCCCGCGCGCGGAGCGGCCGCCGACATCGCGTCCGGCGCCTCCACCGGCGCCGTCGCCCTCCTGTTCTTCCTGTACGGGGCGCGCCTGTCCACCCGCGAGGCGCTCGACGGGCTCAAGCACTGGCGGCTGCACGTCACCGTCCTCGCCGCCACGTTCATCGCCTTCCCGCTGCTCGGGGCCGCGGCCAAGGGGCTCGTCCCGTACGTCCTGACGCCCGCCCTCTACAGCGGATTCCTCTTCCTGACCCTGGTCCCCTCGACCATCCAGTCGTCCATCGCGTTCACCTCGATCGCGCGCGGGAACGTGCCCGCGGCGATCTGCGCGGGCTCCTTCTCCTCGCTCATCGGCATCGTGATCACGCCGCTGCTCGCGGCGGCGCTGCTCGGCAACAGCGGCGGCGGCTTCTCCGCCGACTCCCTGTTCAAGATCGTGCTGCAGCTTCTGGTGCCGTTCCTGGCGGGGCAGTTCCTGCGCCGGTGGGTGGGCGGTTTCATCGCCCGGCACAAGAAGATCCTCAGCTTCGTGGACCGCGGCTCGATCCTGCTCGTCGTCTACACCGCGTTCAGCGAGGGCATGGTGCGCGGCATCTGGCACCAGGTGACCCCGCTGCGGCTCGGCGCGCTGCTCGCCGTCGAGGCGGTGCTGCTCGCGCTGATGCTGGCGCTCACCTGGTACGGGTCGAAGCGGCTGGGCTTCGCCCGGGGGGACCGGATCGCGATCCAGTTCGCGGGCTCGAAGAAGTCCCTCGCCGCCGGACTGCCCATGGCGAGCGTCCTGTTCGGTGCGCAGGCGTCCCTCGCGGTGCTGCCGCTGATGCTCTTCCACCAGATGCAGCTGATGGTGTGCGCGGTCATCGCCAAGCGCCGCTCCCGTGACCCGGAGGAGTTCGTCACCGCTCCTGGGCGAGCTTCAGCGACACGAACCGCGGTCGGTACAGGGACACGTTCCGGCTGATGTTGGCCGCGGCCGTCGAGGGCGTCGCGTCCAGCCAGTTGACGTCGTAGCTCAGCACGAGACGCCCGTCCTTGCTGAGCGCGGGGTGCACCTGCGGGTTGTAGGCGGCGGTGTCCTGGCGGGCGGCGCCGTCCTTCGGCAGGGGCGGCGCGAAGCCCTTGGCGGGGCCGTGCCAGGGGCCGGTGGGGGAGCAGGCCCAGTACGAGGTGACGGTGCTCAGTGCCTCGGCCCCGGCGCCCATGGTGAACAGGACGTACGTCCCGTCGACCCGTGCGACGCTGAACGCGCTGCCCACGCCGCGCTTCTGCCCGTCCCCGAGCACCGGCTCCGGCTTCTTCCCCGCGGTCCCCTTGGCGTTGCCTCGCGCGGTGGTCCCCGTCGCGGTCCAGTCCTTGCCGTCCCAGAACTGCCAGGCCCGCGGCTCGGACAGCCGGCCGTGCGGGACACGGGCGACGTAGGCGTGCGAGGCGGGGCGTGCGGTGGCCTGGCCGTCGTTGCCGCCGAAGACATACGTCCAGCCGTCGGCGTCCACGGTCGAGGTGCCGTACAGGACGCGCTCCTCGGGGGCGGCGACCGCGCGCTGGTCGGAGACCGTGACGATGCCTTCGAGGCGCAGGTCGGGCAGCGAGAGCGTGGCGACCTCGGTGGCGGCGGGGACGCCGTAGATCCAGGGCCCCGTGCCCGTCGTACGGTTCCACAGGAGGACCCGTACGACCTGCTCGTCCGAGCCCGGTGAGCGGGGCTCCACCTTCGCGGCGACCGGCCACCGCCACTGCCCGGGCGCCGGATCGGTGAAGAGCGGCGCGGCGAGCGTCCGCTCCAGGGAGCCCGAACGGCTCATCACCACGCCGGAGTTGCGCACGAAGGGCGCCGATGCGTCCCGCCATGTGTGCGGCTGGCCCGCCGGGTTGGGCGGCGCGTGCACCTGGCCCAGATAGGTGTCGGAGAAGAGCCACAGCACCCGGCCGTCGGGCAGCCGCACCGAGTGGGTGCCGTCGCCGCCGGTCCAGTCGTCGGTGCGGGCGGTGTCGTCACCGTAGCGGGCGAACGCCCCGGTCAGCTCGGTGTCGGCGGACCAGGACGCGACGGTGCGGGGCCCGCAAGCGGCGCCGCCCTCCCGGTCGTCGTCCGGGAGGGCGGTGAGCAGGACCGCGGCGAGGGCCAGGCCGAGCAGCACGGCGAGCCAGACCCGGCGGGGGGAACTCCCGCGTCCGGGCCGCCTGTTCACGTCGCGGTCGGCTGACACGCCCGGGACGTTAGTTGCTTCCGCGGATGTGGTCCATGGGCAGCCACAGCACGGTGTCCCGGGTCACAGCGCCCCGCGCGGACTGCGCCGAGCCGAGATCGCCGATCTCCTCGTCGCTCAACGCCCGGTCCCAGACGCGGACTTCGTCGATGCCGCCGGTGAAGTGGGCGCGGCTGTCGAGGCGTTCACCGATGTGCACACCAAAGGGTGAGTTGCGCGAGACGGTGCCGGGGACGTCCGGGGCGCCGGCCTGGGTGCCGTCGACGAAGAGGGTGAGGCGGCCGCCGGTGCGGCGCAGGGCGATGTGGTGCCACTGGCCGTCGTTGTGGGCGCCGGTCGTGGACACGGACGCGGACCTCGGGGGCGTCGCGCCGTCCCGCGTGGTGATCAGCCCCGTGATGCGCTTGTTGGCGGGCTCGCCGCGCAGCCACACCTGGGGCTGGTTGGTGCCGACGCCGCCCATCCACAGCAGCGGCTGCTCACCGCTGGTGGCGGTGTAGCGGAACCACAGGGAGGCCGTGAAGTCCTCGGTGCCGAGCGGGAGTCGGTCGCTGTAGGGCAGGCGCACGGAGTCGTCGGTCCCGTCGAGGGCGAGGGCCCGGCCGATGCGCCCCTCGGTCTCGGTGGCGCCGCCGAGCACGGCGGCGGGCCGGGCGAACCAGGCGCGGTCGGTGGTCCTGGGATCCGGTCCGCGGCGCGGCTTCAGCCAGTCCTCGGTGAAGCGGGCGAAGCGGATCTCGTCGCGCGCGTCGACCGCCCCGCCCTCGTACATCAGGCCCACATGGTCGTCGTCGGCCTGCGCCAGGTCCGAGTAGCCGGACCAGTCCGTGGTGACGACCGTGCCCCGGTCGAAGCTGTCCCAGGTGCGGCCGCCGTCGTACGAGGACCGGATCATCATGGTCCGGCGCCGGTCCGGGTCGCCCGGGCAGGCGAGCAGCATCCGGTTGCCCAACCGCAGTGTGGAGCCCTGGACTTGGGGCGTGTAGAGGTCGGGGAGGGCCCGGAAGGGGGCCACGAAGCTGTCGCCGCCGTCGCGGCTGAGGGTGTGCGTGCGGTGGCCGAGGTCCGTGCCGTCCTGCTCCCGGCCGCTGACGTAGACCGTGCCGTCGTGCCGCTCGGTGATGGTCATCTCGGACGGCTTCTGCCGGAACGTCCCGTCGTCCGCGATCGGATACGAGTCCCGGGCGCCGATCCGCCAGTGGTCGCCGCCGTCGTCGCTGACGATGAGCGCGGCGTGGTTGGCGGTGACCCGACTGCCGTTCCACGTCTCGGCGTTGACCGTGAAGACGAGGCGGCCGCGGTGGTGGCCGCGGGTCAGCTGGAGGCCGTGCACGGGCCCGGTCGCGTACCAGGAGTTCCAGTCCTTCGGCAGGATCTCGTCGCTGAGGCCGCGCGGCGCCGACCAGCTGCGGCCGTCGTCGTCGCTGTACTGCAGGTGCGGGGTGCGGTCGCAGGGCACGTCGCAGTTCTTGCCGTCCGTGCGGCCCGTGTTGTAGGTCTCGGCGAGCAGGATGCGGCCGGTCTCGCGGTCCACGACGGGCGCCGGGTTGCCGTGGGTGTCGCCCGCACCTTCGTTGACGACCTGGAGCGGACCCCAGGTGCGGCCGCCGTCCTCGGACCGCTTCACCACGATGTCTATGTCACCGGCGTCGCTGCAGTCGCGGGTGCGGCCCTCGGCGAAGGCGAGGAGGGTGCCCTTCACTGTCTTCACGACGGCGGGTATCCGATAGCAGGCGTAGCCGGGATCCTGGGACGCCTTGAACAGGACCTGCTGTTCGAAGGGTGGGGTGGTGGCGGTGCGTTCCGCCGGTTCGGCGGAGTGCGCGGCCGGTGCCGGGAGCAGGGTCCCGGCGAGGGCGACGGCGAGTGCGGCTGTGGTGGTGCCGAGCGTTCTCAGGCGTACACGGAGACTGGCAGTAGGCATGGTGCGGTCCGCCCTTCATGGCGACTGGACATCCTGACATCCCACGTCCAACGTGCGCGCCACAGACGCTACTTGGGGCGAATCGCCGCCCACAAGAAGCGTGCGCCAGGGGAGTGCGACGCACTCTCAGGGGATCAGGACGACCTTCCCGAGGTTCGCGCGCCCCTCGATCACCTCGTGCGCCTTCGCCGCGTCCGCGAGCCCGAACTCGGCGTGCACGGCGGGTTTGAGGAGCCCGGCGCCGTGCAGCCGCCACAGCTCCTGCCGCCAGGTTTCGTACAGCTCGGGCCGCCCCTGCGCGACGATCCGCATCTGGAACCCGATGACCGACTTGGCGCCCACGAGCAGGTCGTACGCCTCGACGGTGCCGCCGCCCGAGCTGTACGCGACCAGGCGGCCGTGCGGGGCGAGGGAGCGCACGGCCGGGGTGAGCAGCTCACCGCCGACGGCGTCCAGGCAGTAGTCGGCGCCGTCCCCCAGCCGCTTCCCTCTTCGCTCCTCGTCGGCGAGGTCGTCGTAACGGAGCACGTCGTCGGCCCCCAGCCCGCGCAGGAACGCATCCTTCGCGGCGAACACGGCCCCGTCGGGCGCGGAGACGGCGGCGACGACGCGCGACGCCCCCTTCAACTGGGCCATTTGCAGGGCGAGATGGCCCACTCCGCTGGCGGCGCCGGTGACGAGGGCAGCCTCTCCGGCGGCGGGCCGCGCGGCTTCCAGCGCCCCGTACGCGACGAGTCCGCTGCGGACGAGGGCCACGGCGTCGACGGCGCTCGCCCCGTCCGGGACGGGGGAGGCCATGCTGCTGTGCAACAGGGCGTAGTCGGCGTATCCGTGGCCGAAGACGAGCCCGGTGACGCGATCGCCGACCCGGCACCGGGTGACGCCCTCACCCACGGCCACCACTTCCCCGGCGACCTCACCGCCGAGCGCGACGGGCTCACGGGCCTCGCGCACCTTCCGGACGACGGGGAGCGTCACGCCAACTGCCGCGGTACGCACGAGGAGTTCACCGGGGCCGGGAGTGGGAATGTCGACTTCCTCCAGGAACAGGACTTCAGGGCCACCGCTGACTTCATAGCGAACGCGACGCATGCGTACCTCCAGGCGAGAAGGGGGCAGGAAGGGGGGCGAGATGGGGATGGGAAGGGGGATGGGGAGGGCAAACAGGGAGAACCATTGGGATCCCCAACGACTGGAGACGGTACAGGGAACTTCATTGGGAAGTCCAACGGTTCTTCGATACGCTGCCCCTCATGGCAAGCACCCCTCCCGCCCCCGGCACGATCCGCACCCTCCCCAGCTGGCTCCTGGGGCGCGCCGCCGCCCGCGGCCGCGGCCTGGTCGCCGAGGCGCTCGCGGGCGAGGACATGAAGATGTGGCACCACGTCGTGCTGTCCGCCGTCGCCGACCGAGGCCCCGTCGCCCAGGCCGAACTCGGCCGCACCGTCTCGCTCGACCCCAAGGACATGGTCGGCATCATCAACGACCTGCAGTCCGCGGGGCTCGTCCTGCGCGCCCCGGACCCCCACGACCGCCGCAAGAACGCCATCACCGTCACGGACGAGGGCCAGGCGGCGGTCGAGCGCTGCGCCCGGGCGGCGCAGCGCGCCAACTCGGAGCTCCTGGCGCCTCTTTCGGCCGCTGAGCGCGCGCAGTTCCTGGGGATGCTGCAGCGGGTGGTGGAGGGCTAGCGGGAGCCCCCAGGGCGGGGCCCGTCCGGTCGTCAGTAGCCGCGCCAGACGTTGTCGAACGCCGCGTCCTCGATCGCCTTGCGCTGCCGTACGGCCTGTAGCTCCTGCACGGCGCCCCCGACGGCGGCCAGCACCGTCGCGACCGGGTCGCCGGTGAGCTCCTCCGTGTCCTCGACCGGCTCGGCGCGCAGACCGGCGGCGGACGCCAGGGCGGCGAGCACGGGCTCGCCCGCCGACCAGCGCCCCTCGGCCCGGCTCCGGGCGGTGGAGGGGGCGGAGGCGGTGGAGGCAGTGGAAGCAGTGGAGGTGGTGGCGTCGACCGGCTCCGTCCGCCTCGACCGCAGCCGCGCCCAGCGGCTCGGCTGCCGGGCGGTCGGCCCCGTCCGCACCAGGTCGTCGGCGTACGCCGTGGAGAGCCCGCGGCCCCGGCGCCACAGCCAGTCCTCGACCGACTCGTGCGGCTCCTGCCGTACCAGCGCCGCGGCGGCCTCGTTCAACAGGCGGTCCCCCGTGGGTTCTTGTGCGTGGGGCACGATGCGGTCGCCGTCCACGACCAGGGCTTTGGCCTCGACCAGGTCCAGCACCTCGGCCCCGGCCAGCGCGAGCGAGAGCTCGCCCTGCTCCACCGGCCGGTCGGGTGTCAGCTCCGCGGCGACGATCGCGAGGTCCTGTGCGGTGGTCATGAGCGGCTCCACGTCAGTTGGCCGAGTGCGGGGGCGAGAGCGGCGGGGCCGGCCACGGCTAGCCGGGCGTCCTCGGTCGATTATCGCCGCCCAGTGGTCATTGTGGGACCACTCGCGACCAACGGTGCGGGATTTCGGACAACGGGACGTCCCGGGGCCGGACTTGATGCGCTGCGTTTCAGGCGGCCAGGGTGCGGGCCAGGAGGGGCAGCAGCCGCTCCCAGTGGCGCTGCAGGCCGGAAGGGCTGAAGGCGTCGGTGTCGGACATGGTGAACCCGTGGACGGTGCCGGGGTAGATCTCGGAGGTGTGGTCGATTCCGGCGGCGTCCAGAGCCTCGTTGAGGTCGTGGAGCGTCGCGGGCGTGAGGTCGGACTCGGCGTGGCCGAAGTGGGCCTGGGCGGTGAGCGTGGACAGCAGGCGCCGCAGCTCGTCGGGTCCGCCGGTGCTCACGGGGCCGTGGAATCCGGCGACGGCGGCCACGCGGCCGGGGTGGGCCGCGGCGGTGTGCATCGCCAGCAGGCCGCCGATGCAGTAGCCGGTCACCGCGACCGGTCCGGCCGTGACCTCGTCCTGGGAGCCGAGGAAGTCGAGGTAGGCGTCGGCGTCGCGGAGGATCCGCTGGGTGGTGTGCGCCTGGATCAAGGGCATCAGCCGGTCCATGATCGCGGGCCGGGCGTCTTCTCCGATGTGCTCGGGGAGTGGGAGGAGCGGTGCCGGGCCGTTCCGGTAGAGGAAGTTGGGGACGAGGACGTAGTAGCCGTGTCCGGCCAGTTCGCGGGCGAGCTCGCGCAGCACGGGCCGGATGCCGAAGCCGTCCGGGTACATCAGCACCCCGGGGTGCCGCTCGCCGCCGTCGGGGAAGGCGGCGAACGCGTCGGCCCGGCCGTCGGGGGTGGGGATCCGTAGTGTCGTGAGTGTCGTGGTGGGGATGGCGGGTCTTCCTTCCTGAGTTTGCCGACGAGCGTTAGTGCGACTAACGATGTCGGCGCGAGCGAACGTATATCGTTAGTCCCACTAACGCAATGGGTAAGATCGCCGCCATGAGCAGAGCCAAGCCCGCGGAAGCGGGGGAAGCAGCGGACGCGGTGGATGCGGCCGACGGCGACGCGCCCAGGACGCCCGAGAGACTGCGCCGACGGGCGAGCCGGCTGCTGTCCCAACTGACCATGCGGTCCGACCGGTTGGTCAACGAAGGTCTGGCCCGTGCGGACGCCCGCAAGTGGCACTACGCCGTGCTCGCCTCACTGCACGAGTTCGGGCCCGGCAGCCAGGCGGAGCTGAGCAGACGCTCCGGCATCCACCGCAGCGACATGGTCGGCGTGCTCAAGGAACTCGCCGAACGACAGCTCGTCGAGCGCACACCGGACCCCGACGACCAGCGCCGCAACCTCATCACGATCTCCCCGCGGGGCCGCCGCCACCTGCGCCGCCTCGACACGGTCCTTGACACCCTCCACGACGAACTGCTCGCACCCCTGACCCAGGCCGAACGCGACCAGCTCATGCGCCTGCTCACCCGCCTGCTGGAGCACCACACCACCCGGGCCGGCTGATGTGCGGCGGTGTGGGCCCGGCCGGGCGCAGGGGGCGCTCCCCGCCCGGTCCGGGCCCGCCGCCGTGTGGCGGGGGAGCGGTTCAGCCCTGGACGGCCGGTGCCTCAAGGGCGACGCGGTGCTCACCCGCGTACACGTTCATGGACGCCCCGCGCAGGAAGCCGACCAGGGTCAGGCCGGTCTCCGCCGCGAGGTCGACGGCGAGCGAGGACGGCGCGGAGACCGCCGCGAGCACCGGGATGCCCGCCATGACGGCCTTCTGCGCCAGCTCGAAGGAGGCCCGCCCGGACACCAGCAACACGGCCCGGGACAGCGGCAGCCGGCCCTCCTGGAGCGCCCGGCCCACCAGCTTGTCGACCGCGTTGTGGCGGCCCACGTCCTCCCGTATGTCGAGCAGCTCGCCCTCCTCGGAGAACAGTGCCGCCGCGTGCAGACCCCCGGTCCGGTCGAACACCCGCTGAGCGGCGCGCAGCCGGTCGGGGAGGCTCGCGAGCAGGCCGGGGCCGAGCCGGACCGGGGGAGTGTCGGCGAGCGGGAACCTGGCCTGGGTGCGCACCGCGTCGAGGCTGGCCTTGCCGCACAGGCCGCACGACGACGTCGTGTAGACGTTGCGCTCCAGCGTGATGTCCGGGACCGGGACGCCGGGCGCGAGCCGCACATCCACGACGTTGTACGTGTTGGAGCCGTCGTCCATCGCGCCCGCGCAGTACACGATCGACTGCAGGTCGTCGGCGGACGCCAGCACGCCCTCGCTCACCAGGAACCCCGCCGCGAGCGCGAAGTCGTCCCCCGGCGTGCGCATCGTGATCGCCAGTGGTTTGCCGTTGAGGCGGATCTCCAGGGGTTCCTCGGTGACGAGGGTGTCCGCCCGCTCGCTGACGCGCCCGTCCCGGATCCGGATGACGCGCCGTCGTTCCGTGACTCGTCCCATGCCTTGATCAGTCCCGGTTCTGTACGTGCTGGTAGCCGAAGCGGCCCTTGATGCAGAGGTTGCCGTGGGTCACCGGATTGTCGTGCGGCGAGGTGACCTTCACGATGTCATTGTCCTGCACGTGCAGCGTCAGGTTGCAGCCGACTCCGCAGTACGCGCACACGGTCGTCGTCTCGGTCTGCGCGGACTCGTCCCAGGTCCCCGCCGCCCGCATGTCGAACTCGCTCTTGAAGCTGAGCGCGCCCGTCGGGCACACCTCGATGCAGTTCCCGCAGTACACGCACGCCGAGTCGGTCAGCGGGGCGTCGTGCTCCACGGCGATCCGGGCGTCGAAGCCGCGCCCGGCCACGGCGATGGCGAAGGTGTTCTGCCACTGCTCGCCGCAGGCGTCGACGCACTTGTAGCAGAGGATGCACTTGTCGTAGTCGCGGACGTACAGGTCGTTGTCGACCTTCGGCTCCTCGTCGAGGCGGGCCGCGTCCGGGCCGAACCGCTCGGGCTTCGCCTCGTACTCCTCGAGCCAGCCCGCGACCTTCGGGGTCGTCGACAAGTCGACCGACGACGCGAGGAGTTCGAGGACGATCTTCCGGCTGTGCCGGGTGCGCTCGGTGTCGGTGCGGACCTTCATCCCGGGCTCGGCCCTGCGGGAGCAGGCGGGGGCGAGGGTGCGGGCGCCCTCCACCTCCACGACGCACACGCGGCAGGCGTTCTTGGGGGTGAGGGTGTCGCCCTCGCAGAGGGTCGGGACGTCCTTCCCGGCGGCACGGCAGGCGTCGAGGACGGTGGCGCCCTCCGGGACGCGGGACTCCTCGCCGTCGAGGGTGAACTCGACCAGGCGGCGCGGCGGTTGCAGCGGTACGGCGGTCATGACGACGCCTCCCAGCGACGGTGACGGCGACGGCGACGGTTCGTGATCATTCGTACGCTCCCAGTCGGTCGACGGCGGATTCCACGGCGTTCCACGCGGTCTGCCCGAGCCCGCAGATCGAGGCGTCCCGCATGGCGCGGCCCACCTCGCGCAGCAGCGCGATGTCGTCGGCGGCGTCGGCCCCCGTCCGCCCGGCGATCCGGTGCAGCGCCTCCTCCTGCCGGACGGTGCCGACGCGGCAGGGCACGCACTGCCCGCAGGACTCGTCCCGGAAGAACTCCGCGATGCGCAGCAGCACACGGGGCAGCGGCACGGTGTCGTCGAGCGCGAGCACCACCCCGGAGCCCAGGGTGGTCCCCGCCTCCCGCGTGCCCTCGAAGGTGAGCGGGATGTCCAGTTCATCGGCGCGTACGAAGCCGCCCGCCGCGCCGCCGAGGAGCACGGCGCGCAGGTTCTGCGGCATCCCGGCGAGCCGGAGGAGGTCCCCGAGGGTGGCGCCGAAGGGGAGTTCGTAGATGCCGGGCCGCTCGACGCTCCCCGACACACAGAAGAGCTTGGGGCCCGTGGAGGTGCCGGTGCCGATGGCGGCGTACGCCCGGGCGCCCATGGTGAGGATCGGGAGGACGTTGACGAGGGTCTCGACGTTGTTCTCCACGGTGGGCTTGCCGAAGAGCCCCTTCTCCACCGGGAAGGGCGGCTTGGAGCGGGGCTCGCCCCGGTACCCCTCGATGGAGTTGAAGAGCGCCGTCTCCTCGCCGCAGATGTAGGCGCCCGCGCCCCGGCGGATCTCGATGTCGAAGGAGTACCCCTGGCCGAGGATGTCGTCCCCGAGGAGACCGCGGGCGCGGGCCTGTTCGATGGCGCGGGTCAGGCGGGTGAGGGCGCGGGGGTACTCGCCCCGGAGGTAGAGGTAGCCGTGGTGGGCCCCGGTCGCGTACCCGGCGATGGTCATCGCCTCGATGAGGGCGTACGGGTCGCCCTCCATCAGCACGCGGTCCTTGAAGGTGCCCGGCTCGGACTCGTCGGCGTTGCAGACGAGGTAGTGGGGGTGGTCGGGCTGGGAGGCGGTGGCCTGCCACTTCCTTCCCGTGGGGAAGGCGGCGCCGCCTCGGCCCACCAGGCCGGCGTCGGTGACCTCGCGGATGACGGCGGCGGGGCCGAGGGCGAAGGCGTGGCGGAGGGCGGTGTAGCCGCCGTGGGCGCGGTAGTCGTCGAGGGATTCCGGGTCGACGGTGCCGACCCGCTTGAGGAGGACCAGGTCCTCCTGGCCGGCTTGGGGTACCGCCATCGATGCCGGGGGCTCCGGGGCGGCGGACTCGGGGGAGGTCGCGGCGAAGACGAGGGAGTCGGGGGTGGCGGGGGCGACGACGGCGGTGGCGTAGGAGGTTTCCCTCTCCCCGATCCCGCCCCTTCCCGAAACCGCGCTCCGCGCGCCCTGGGCCGCCGTCATGGGGCTGCGCCCCTTGCCCCCATCGGCGCTGCGCGCCTCGTCCTCAAACGCCGGACGGGCTGAGATACCAGCCCCTCCGGCGATTGAGGAGCGGGGTCCGGGGCGGAGCCCC
>NZ_JBHYJB010000083.1:0-16588 GCF_042740175.1 Streptomyces sp. NPDC059009
CCGCGCCCCTCGGCCACGGCCTCCGCCAGGTTGGCGAAGATCGTCGTCAGCCAGAGCCAGGCCGCGATCGCCCAGCCGAACCAGTCCCCCGGGTCGGTGATCGCAAGGATCGTGGTGAGCACGGAGCCCACCTCGACCACGAACATGACCGGGGACTTGACCATCACTCGCGGATCGAGCTTCTTGATCGCGTCCGGGAAGGACTTCAGCAGCTGCTTGGGGTCGAACAGACCCCCGCCGACGCGGCCTTCCTCCTTGTGCCCGCTGGGTACGTCGCTGTGCGGCGCACGCGTGGGAGTGGCGGTGGACATGGAGCCGGGCCCCTCTTGTTCCTTCTTGATGTCGGTACTCATCACGCGAGCCCTTCAGCGAGCGGGCCCAGCGCGAGCGCGGGGAAGTAGGTGAGACCGGTGATGATCATGATGGTGCCGACCAGCAGACCGGTGAACAGCGGCTTTTCCGTCCGCAGCGTGCCCGCCGTCTCCGGGATCGGCTTCTGCTCCGCCAACGAACCCGCCAGCGCAAGCACGAACACCATCGGCAGGAACCGGCCAAGGAGCATCGCCAGCCCGATCGTGGTGTTGAACCAGTTCGTGTCCGCACTCAGCCCCGCGAAGGCGGAGCCGTTGTTGTTCGCACCCGACGTGAACGCGTACAAAATCTCGGAGAAGCCGTGCGCCCCCGGGTTCAGCATCGAGTTCTTCGGCGTGGGCAGCGCCATCGACACCGCCGTAAAGCCAAGAACCAGCGCCGGCGTGATGAGGATGTAGCAGGCGGCCAGCTTGATCTGCCGCGTGCCGATCTTCTTGCCCAGATACTCCGGCGTGCGCCCCACCATCAGGCCCGCGATGAACACCGCGATGATCGCCATGACCAACATGCCGTACAGGCCCGAACCCGTACCACCCGGAGCGATCTCACCCAGCTGCATCCCCAACAGGTCGATGCCACCGCCCAGACCCGTGTTGGACGAATGGAAGGAATTCACCGCACCCGTCGAGGTCAGCGTCGTCGCCACCGAGAAGATCGCCGACCCGGCGATCCCGAACCGCGTCTCCTTGCCCTCCATCGCCCCACCGGCCACATCAAAGGCCGGACCATGGTGCGCGAACTCCGTCCACATCATCAGCGCCGTGAACCCAACCCAGATCACCGCCATCGTGGCCAGAATCGCGTAGCCCTGCTTGACCGAGCCGACCATCTTGCCGAACGTCCGGGTCAGCGCGAACGGGATCACCAGGATGAGGAAGACCTCGAAGAGGTTGGAGAAGGCATTCGGATTCTCAAACGGATGGGCGGAGTTGGCGTTGAAATAGCCGCCGCCGTTGGTGCCCAGCTCCTTGATGGCCTCCTGCGAGGCCACCGCGCCGCCGTTCCACTGCTGGCTGCCGCCCATGAACTGGCCGACACCATGAATGCCGGAGAAGTTCTGGATCGCCCCGCACGCCACCAGCACGATCGCACCGAGCACCGCGATCGGAATCAGGATGCGGACGGTACCGCGCACCAAGTCCGCCCAGAAGTTCCCCAGTTCACCGGTGCGCGAGCGCGCGAAGCCCCGCACCAGAGCGACCGCCACGGCGATCCCCACCGCCGCCGAGACAAAGTTCTGCACCGCAAGCCCACCGGTCTGCACCACATGCCCCATGGCCTGCTCACCGGAGTACGACTGCCAGTTGGTGTTCGCCACGAACGACGCGGCCGTATTGAACGCCTGATCCGGATCGATCGCCTTGAACCCCAGCGACCCGGGCAGCGAACCCTGCAGACGCTGCAGCAGATACAGGAACAGCACACTCACCGCGGAGAAGGCGAGCACCCCGCGCAGATAGGCGGGCCAGCGCATCTCGGCCGACGGATTGGCGCCGATCGCCTTGTAGATCCACTTCTCCACCCGCAGATGCTTCTCGGAGGAGTAGACCCGGGCCATGTAGTCGCCCAGCGGACGGTAGACGAGCGCCAGCGCGACCATCAGTGCGAGGAGCTGGAGCACACCGGCAAGAACGGGACTCATATCAGGGCTCAGAACCTCTCCGGGAACACAAGGGCGAGGACCAGATAACCCAGCAGGGCGACGGCCACGACGAGGCCGACGATGTTTTCGGCGGTCACAGCTTGGTCACCCCCTTGGCGACGAGAGCCACCAGCGCGAACACCGCGATCGTGGTGACGACGAAGGCCACATCGGCCATCGCGAGCTCCTGAATGAGACGGGGACGGAATCTGACCTGACGAGGAAACCGCCTCCCTGGCCGAATACGACCGCCGTTGACGCCTCCCATACGGCCAATGGCGCCCCGTTGACGACTCTCTTACGTCGCCCGCGTTTGCCCGCTCTCACCTGCGAAAACACCGATGGGCCGTACCCCCCATAAGGGAGTACGGCCCATCGGCCCGCAACTTTTCGGTCAGCGAACCCCGGCGGGTTCAGCGCACCTCGGTGATCTCCGGTCCGCGCTCCAGCTGGCCCATTCCGCCGGAGAAGCGCGAGCCCTCCTGCTGGTCCTGCTGGACGCCCTCGGCGACCATCTGCGCGTCGTCCGGCAGCTTCAGGACGATCGGGTCGCGCGGCGCCATCGGGCCCTCGCCCCGGACCACCACGGTGTCCCGGAAGATCTGCTCGAGGAGACCCGCGGCCTGCGGCTGCACCGCGCCCTGCCCGGAGATCACCCCGCGCAGGAACCAGCGCGGCCCGTCGACGCCGATGAAGCGGACGACCTGGAAGCCGCCCGTCCCGTCCGGCAGCTGGACCGGCACCTGGGCGCGCAGCTCCCAGCCGAGGGGGCCCTCGACCTCGTCGATGACACCGCCCTGCTGTGTGATGCCCGAGGCGATCTCCTCGCGGACCTCGCCCCAGATGCCCTCCTTCTTGGGGGCGGCGAAGCCCTGCAGCTGGATGGCGCTGTCCTGGAGCACGACGGTGGCCGCGACGATCGCGTCGCCCGCGACCTCGACCCGCAGCTCCATGCCCTCGACCCCGGGCACGAAGATGCCGCCGAGGTCCACCCGGCCCTCGCCCGGCTCACGGACCTCGGAGACATCCCAGGGACCGTCGGGACGGGGCTCCGGCTCGAGCCGCACCCGCGCAGGCTGCTCCTCGTCCGTCACCTCACTGTCGGTGCCGTCGACGACCTGCTCGGCCTCGCCGGCCGCATCCTCGGCGGCACTGTCCTTCTTGCGACGTCCGAACACGTCACTGTCCTTCCCGGTCAGATACGACCGATGCGTATCGATTCCCACCCGTTTGTTCACCCGAGCCGGCGCCCACGGCGGCATGGCCACCGGTGGACCCGAAGCCCCCCTCGGCCCGCGCCGATACGGGAAGCTCCGCGACCTCCTGGAAGCGAACCTTCTCGACCTGCTGGACGACCAGTTGGGCAATCCGGTCGAAGCGCTCGAACCGCACGCTCTCGCGCGGGTCGAGATTCACCACGATCACCTTGATCTCCCCACGGTACCCGGCATCCACCGTCCCCGGGGCATTCACCAGAGCGACACCGCAGCGAGCGGCGAGCCCGGACCGGGGGTGCACGAAGGCCGCGTACCCCTCGGGCAGCGCGACAGACACCCCCGTCGGCAGGACCACGCGCTCCCCGGGGGCGAGTTCGCACCCCTCGGTGGTCCGCAGATCGGCACCCGCGTCGCCGGGCTGCGCGTACGACGGCAGCGGTACCTCCGGGTCGACGCGGCGGATCAGCACATCAAGCGGAGCACGGGTCACGGGTTCACCTCGAAGGCGCGGGCGCGCCTGATCTGGTCCGGGTCGTTCATGGCCGCCTGGATCTCCGCCGGGCGGCCGTTGTCGATGAAGTGGTCGACCTTCACCTCGATGAAGAGGGCGTCGGCGCGGACCGCGACGGGCCCGTCGGGGCCGCCGATCCGGCCGGTGGCGGTCGAGTAGATCTTCCGCCCCGCCACGGCGGTCACCTCGGCCTCCAGATGCAGCACGGTGTCCACCGGCACCGGCCGCACGAAGTCCGTCTCCAGGCGCCCCGTCACCGCGATCACCCGCAGCAGCCAGTTCAGCGAGCCGAGCGTCTCGTCCAGGGCCGTGGCGAGGATGCCGCCGTGCGCGAGCCCGGGAGCCCCCTGGTGGGCCGGGCGCACCGTGAACTCCGCGGTGATCCGCACTCCCTCGCCGGCCCGGGCCTCGAGATGCAGCCCGTGCGGCTGTCCCCCACCGCAGCCGAAACAGTGCTCGTAGTGGGCTCCGATGAGCTCGCCGGGGGCGGGCGCGTCGGGGTGGCGGACGGGCGCTATGGCGTCGGCCGGGGGCTTCAGAGCTGCAGAAGTACCACTCACAGGCGCAGACCTTACCTGCGCGTCCACCCCTGTAGCTCACCGTGCCAAGCTTGGTCGCATGCAGCCTTACGAAGAACGCCTGACCGCGCCCCGTTCGTGGTGGGTTGTCTCCCTCCTCGTCGGGGTCGCCATGGCTCTGACGATGCTTCCCTTCGGCACCCTGCCCCTGCTCGGCGGCCTGGTCGGCGGGACGGCGGTCGCGGCCATCGTGACGAGTTCGTACGGCTCCGCCCGTATCCGCGTCGTGGCGGGCTCCCTGGTCGCCGGTGACGCGAAGATCCCGGTGTCCGCACTCGGCGATGCCGAGGTCCTGGACGCGGAGGGGGCGCGCGCCTGGCGCACCCACCGGGCGGACCCGCGCGCGTTCATGCTGCTGCGCAGTTACATCCCGACGGCGCTGCGGGTGGAGATCGTCGACCCCGAGGACCCGACGCCGTACGTGTACGTGTCCACGCGGCACCCGGAGGCCCTCGCGGCGGCCCTGGCGGCCGTCCGTACGGCGTAGCTCTCCTCGGGGCTGCCCCAGGGGCTCTCCTCGGGCCCTCGCGGGCCCCAACTCGCGGCCTCGAGGCGGCGGTTCAGGCCCCCAGCTCCTTGGGCAGCTCTCCGGGCCGCAGCGGGTCCACGGGCTGCTCCAGGGGCGGCAGCTCCGGCAGCGCGTCCCACGGCACCTGCGCCTTGCGCAGATCGGCGCGGACGCGGGCCGCGAGGCGTTTGGTGTCCCGGCGGTTCATGACCGCACCGACGGCGGCGCCCACCATGAACGGGATCAGGTTCGGCAGATTGCGGACCATGCGCTTCATGATCTGCTGGCGCAGCTCGCGCTTCATCTGGCCGCCGAGCGCGGCGTTTATCGTCGACGGCTTCGCCACGTCGATGCCGCGCTCCTCGGACCAGGAGCTGAGGTAGGCGGTGCTGCGCTGGGTGAGGGTGCCGGGCGGGCGCAGGCCGTAGACCTCGTGGAGTTCGGCGATCAGCTTGAGCTCGATCGCGGCGACCCCGGTGATCTCGGCCGCCAGTTCGGCGGGCATCGCGGGCGGCACCGGCAGCATGGCCGCCGCTCCCACTCCCGCTCCCACCGTCGACGTGGCGTTGGCCGCGCCGGAGATGAGCTTGTCCGCGAGCTCCTCGGGGGTCAGGCCGGGGAACTGCTTGCGGAGGGTGGACAGGTCGCGGACCGGGATCCGCGGCGCGTTCTCGATGAGGCGGTCGGCGAGGTAGCCGATGCCCGCCTTGGCCCCCTGACCGCCCCTGCGCACGCCCTGCCGGACGCCCTGCGTGACGGCGGCAACGCGGCGTCCCTTGCGCGTGTCCGCGCGGGGCGCCTTGTCGGCCGCCGTCTCCTCCCGCGCCGCCTCAGTGGCGGGCGCGGGTTCGAGCGAGGCTGCTCCTGCAGGGGAAGAGCCCCGCTCGTCGTCACGTACGTCCGCGGCAGGCGCGGCTGCGTCCGCTCCGCGCTTGCGGAAGCGGCGTTTCCTGGGCGGGGTCGTGCCAGTCACGGCCGACCCGGCCTCAGTCGCAGTCGCGGCAGATCGGCTGGCCGTTCTTCTCGCGGGCCAGCTGGCTGCGGTGGTGCACGAGGAAGCAGCTCATGCACGTGAACTCGTCCTGCTGCTTGGGGAGCACGCGGACCGCGAGCTCCTCGTTGGACAGGTCCGCGCCGGGCAGCTCCAGGCCCTCTGCGGCCTCGAACTCGTCGACGTCGACCGCCGAGGTCGACTTGTCGTTTCGCCTGGCCTTGAGTTCCTCGATGCTGTCCTCGTTGACGTCATCGTCGGTCTTACGTGGGGTGTCGTAGTCCGTTGCCATGTCGCTCTCCCCCTCTGGGTGTCTGCGGTGTCTCCAGCGCACGTAACGCGTGAGAGGCCGGACTTGTGCCCGACCCGAGGCGGAGATTTTGCCTCACATCAAGGTCTGTTACTCAATCGACACCCAACCGCCCCCCTGAAGAGGTGATCGGGTTGGATGGCGATCGGGACCGTACACGGTCCGAATGTCGCACTTCACGGGCGCCACCCCGTGTACTTCCCGTGATCAAGACCCCCGAAAACCCGGATTTTCCCGGCTTTCCGGCGATGTTCACGATCACGGAGAGTAGATGGCCGAAAATTCGCCTCTGTGATCGATTCCACACGGATCTCCCGGGATCGAGTCCCGAAAATTCCGCGCAAAGCGAACACGGCGGCGCGTCCGCGGCGAGGCGTCAGATGGGCAGAGTGACACGCATCACGAGCCCACCCCCCTCGCGCGGCTCCGCGATGATACGGCCCCCGTGGGCGCGCGCCACCGACCGGGCGATCGACAGGCCGAGCCCGACGCCCTTGTCGCTGCCCGTCCGCTCGGTCCGCAGTCGGCGGAAGGGCTCGAAGAGGTTGTCGATCTCGTACGCCGGGACGACCGGCCCCGTGTTGGACACGACGAGGACCGCCTGGCCGTGCTGGGCCTCCGTGGTCACCTCGACCCAGCCGCCGTCGGGGATGTTGTACCGGACCGCGTTCTGCACCAGGTTCAGGGCGATGCGCTCCAGGAGCACACCGTTTCCCTGGACGACGGCCAGGCCGCGCTCCCCGCGGATCTCGACGCCCTTGGCCTCGGCCTCCGCGCGCGCCTGGTCGACGGCGCGGTTGGCGACCTCGGCGAGGTCCACCGGCTTGCGCTCCACGATCTGGTTGTCGCTGCGGGCGAGCAGCAGCAGGCCCTCGACGAGCTGCTCACTGCGCTCGTTCGTGGCGAGCAGGGTCTTGCCGAGCTGGTGGAGCTCCGGTGGTGCGTTCGGGTCGGAGAGCTGGACCTCCAGGAGCGTGCGGTTGATGGCCAGCGGGGTGCGCAGCTCGTGCGAGGCGTTGCCCACGAACCGCTGCTGGGCCGTGAAGGCCCGTTCCAGGCGGTCCAGCATCTCGTCGAAGGTGTCCGAGAGCTCCTTCAACTCATCGTCCGGGCCGTCCAGTTCGATGCGCCGGGTCAGGTCCGTGCCGGCCACCCTGCGGGCCGTACGCGTGATGCGGCCGAGCGGCGACAGAACGCGTCCCGCCATCGCGTACCCGAAGGCGAACGCGATCACGGCGAGGCCGAGCAGGGCGAGCAGCGAACGGCTGAGGAGATTGTCCAGCGCATGTTGACGCAGGTCGTTGACGCACCGGTTCAGCGCGGAGTTCAGCTGGTCCGCCGAGGGGTGGTCGGGCAGGCCGCGCAGGTTCGTGCACGAACTGCTGCTGACCTCGACGCCCGTCACGCGGAACGGCAGATCACTGCCCACGTTCAGGGCCTGCGCGGCGAGCAGATAGATGATCGAGAGCAGGAGGATGCCCGCGATCAGGAACATGCCGCCGTACAGGAGCGTGAGCCTTATGCGGATCGTGGGGCGCAGCCACGGGAACGGCGGCTCGGGCTTCCTCGGATCCCAGGTCGGCTTGGGAGGCGCCTGCGGTGGCGCGGGGGTCGCGGCCACCGGGGGTCAGATCCGGTAGCCGGAGCCGGGCACCGTCACGATGACGGCGGGCTCACCGAGCTTGCGGCGCAGGGTCATGACGGTGACCCGCACGACGTTCGTGAACGGGTCCGTGTTCTCGTCCCATGCCTTCTCCAGGAGCTGCTCGGCGGAGACCACGGCCCCCTCGCTGCGCAGCAGCACCTCCAGGACGGCGAACTCCTTGGGCGCGAGCTGGATCTCCTTGCCGTCCCGGAACACCTCGCGGCGGTTCGGGTCGAGCTTGATCCCGGCGCGCTCCAGGACGGGCGGCAGGGGCACACTCGTGCGCCGGCCGAGGGCACGCACGCGTGCCGTGAGCTCGCTGAAGGCGAAGGGCTTGGGGAGGTAGTCGTCGGCGCCGATCTCCAGGCCCTCGACGCGGTCGCTGACGTCGCCGGACGCGGTGAGCATCAGGACGCGGGTCGGCATCCCGAGCTCGACGATCTTGCGGCACACGTCGTCGCCGTGGACGAGCGGGAGGTCGCGGTCCAGGACCACCACGTCGTAATCATTGACGCCGATACGCTCCAGGGCGGCGGCGCCGTCGTACACCACGTCGACGGCCATGGCCTCCCGGCGCAGTCCGGTGGCCACCGCATCGGCGAGCAGCTGCTCGTCCTCGACGACGAGTACACGCACGTCGCTGTCCTTCCTCTGTGCCCCGGCGCGGACGCGGGGCAGGTCTGTTCGTGGGGTGAGACCTCCATCCTGCCCCTTTCAGCCATAAACCGGCTGTAAGACGGCCTCGGGGCCCGGGAATGCGGGATTTTCTCCGCCGGTTGAGGTTTCTGCGGAACGGAGCCAGGGGAGGACGGCAGTTACACCCGCGATCACGTTGTGTATGTGGCGCGCCACGAACCGCTTTCCGCAGAGCGGTCGAGGGACGTGATCGTCCCTTCTCCAGGGCACACCCCCGTGCCAGACAGACCCACGACCCAGCCGAGGGGGCGTAAGCGCAACCATGGACGCATTCACCGCAGGGCTACTGCAGCGCATAAAGGCCACGGAGTCCGACCTCTCCCGGGCGAAGGAGACTGGCGACGACTTCCTCGTGGAGGTCGAGCAGTCCGAGCTGGAAGATCTGCACCGCCTCGCCGCCGAGCACGGCGTGGAGGTCGCTGCGCACGTCTGACGTGCGCACCCCATCAGCACGGGGCCCCGGCACCTGGTCCAGGTGCCGGGGCCCTTCTCTGTCCGCTCACCGCCCCGCTGGACGGTGTCCGGCGCCCTCAGTCGTGCCAGGCACCCTGCTCGTCCAGGAAGCCCTGGAGCTGCTCGAAGAGGCCGGGCGGGGCGGCGATCGTCAGCTCACCGGAGGGCGCCTGGCCCGGACGTCCTCCGGTGAGCGCGCCCGCCTCGCGCGCGATGAGCTCTCCGGCGGCGAAGTCCCAGGGGTTGAGGCCCCGCTCGTAGTACGCGTCCAGGCGGCCCACCGCCACGTCACACAGGTCGATCGCGGCCGAGCCGCCGCGCCGGATGTCCCGCACGCGCGGGATCAACTGCCGGGCGATCTCGGCCTGATGGGCCCGGCGGGCCGCGATGTAGCCGAAGCCGGTGCCGACCAGGGCCTGCTCGAACGGCGGGGCGGTCCGGGTGCGCGCGGGCCGGTCGTTGACGTACGCGCCCTCGCCGAGCACCGCCCGGTAGGTCTCGCCGCGCATCGGGGCGCCGACGACGCCGACGACCGTCTCGCCGTCCTTGCGGGCCGCGATGGAGACGGACCAATCGGGGCGCCCGTAAAGGTAGTTGACCGTGCCGTCGATGGGGTCGATCACCCACTGGACGCCGGTGGTGCCCTCGGTGCTCGCGCCCTCCTCGCCGAGCACGCCGTCCCCTGGCCTGCGGTCGGCCAGGAAGTCGGTGATGAGCTTCTCGGAGGCGATGTCCATCTCCGTGACGACGTCGACGGCGCTGGACTTCGTGGCGGCCACGCCCAGGTCTTCGGGGCGCCCGTCGCGCAGGAAGGTGCCCGCGCGCTGCGCGGCCTCCAGAGCGACGGCGAGGAGTTCGGCCCGCAGGGCCTGGGGCTGGGGCTGGTCGGTCATGGTGCTCCTTGTGCCTACCGGTTCCTGCCGGGTTCCCGGCGGTTCCTACCGGGTTCCTTGCGGTTCCCGCCGGTTACGCGTACGGGCTGTCGGTGCCCGCCGCGGCGGGCTGGGGGGTGCGTGCCGGGCAGCAGCCGACCGGGCACAGGTCGTGGCTCGCGCCGAGCGCGCCCAGGGCGCAGGGCGTCACCGCGGCCCCGGACTCCGTGGCGGCCCGCTCCAGGACGAGCTCGCGCACCGCGGCGGCGAACCGGGGGTCGGCGCCGACGGTGGCCGAGCGGCGGACCGGAAGGTCGAGATCCCTGGCCTTCGCCGCGGCCTCCGTGTCCAGGTCGTACAGGACCTCCATGTGGTCCGAGACGAAGCCGATGGGGGCCATGACCACCGCGGGGACCCCGGCTCCGTGCCGCTCCTCCAGGTGATCGCAGATGTCCGGCTCGAGCCACGGGATGTGCGGGGCGCCGGAGCGCGACTGGTAGACGAGCTGCCAGGGGTGGTCGACGCCGGTCTCCTCGCGGACGGCGTCGGCGATCAGGCGGGCCACGTCCAGGTGCTGCTTCACATAGGCGCCGCCGTCGCCGTGGTCCTCGACGGGGCCGGAGGTGTCGGCCGCCGCGTCCGGGATCGAGTGCGTCGTGAACGCCAGGTGGGCGCCGCCGCGCACGTCCTCGGGGAGGTCGGCGAGGGACTTCAGGACGCCGTCGACCATGGGGCGGACGAAGCCCGGGTGGTTGAAGTAGTGCCGCAGCTTGTCGACGCGGGGCAGGGCGCTCTTCTCGATGCCCTCGGCCTCCAGGGCGGCGAGGGACGCGGCGAGGTTCTCCCGGTACTGGCGGCAGCCCGAGTACGACGCGTACGCGCTGGTGGCGAGGACCAGGATCCGGCGGCGGCCGTCGGCCACCATCTCGCGCAGGACGTCCGTCAGATACGGCGACCAGTTGCGGTTGCCCCAGTACACCGGCAGGTCCAGGCCATGGTCCGCGAAGTCCTTGCGGAGGGCGTCGAGCAGCGCGCGGTTCTGCTCGTTGATCGGGCTGACCCCGCCGAACAGGAAGTAGTGCTGGCCCACCTCCTTCAGGCGCTCCTTGGGGATGCCGCGGCCCTTCGTCACGTTCTCCAGGAACGGGACGACGTCGTCGGGGCCTTCGGGGCCGCCGAACGAGAGCAGCAGCAGGGCGTCGTAGGGAGTGGGATCCAGCGCAGCATCGGACATGTCATCGATCCTGCCACCCGCCACTGACAGCCGCGTAACGGCCACCTGGTCCGGATGAGCCCCTGAACGTCCCGACTGGAAAACGACGATGCGCCCCCTGTCCGGCAGACGTAATCTGTCTCAGCCACCTTTACGCCTTACCTGACCCTCATCGGTCCGGAGGCGTCGCCTGACCGGAGATCCACGTGCCCAGCCCCTACCGCGCCATCTTCACCGCCCCCGGCACCAAGGGCTTCTCGACGGCCGGCTTCCTCGGACGGATGCCGCTGTCGATGATGGGCATCGGCATCGTGACCATGATTTCCCAGCTCACCGGCCGGTACGGTCTGGCGGGCGCCCTCTCGGCCACCGTCGCCCTGTCCGCCGCGGCGATCGGCCCGCAGATCTCCCGGCTCGTCGACCGGCACGGCCAGCGCCGGGTGCTGCGGCCCGCGACGCTGGTCTCGCTCGCCGCGGTCGCCGGGCTGCTGCTGTCCGCGAAGTTCGGGTGGCCGGACTGGACGCTCTTCGTCTGCGCCGGCCTGGTCGGCTGCGTGCCGAGCGTGGGCTCGATGATCAGGGCCCGCTGGGCGGTCCTCTACCGGGGCACCCCGCAGCTGCACACCGCGTATTCCTTCGAGTCCGTGGTGGACGAGGTCTGCTTCATCTTCGGACCGATCATCTCGATCGGCCTCTCCACGGTGTGGTTCCCGGAGGCCGGGCCCCTCCTTGCGGGCGTCTTCCTCGCCGTCGGCGTCTTCTGGCTGACGGCGCAGCGGGCCACCGAGCCGGTGCCGCACCCGCGTGAACACCACACCGGGGGCTCGGCGTTGCGCTCGGGAGGACTCCAGGTGCTGGTCGCCACGTTCGCGGCCACGGGCGCCATCTTCGGCTCGATCGACGTGGTCACCGTGGCGTTCGCTGAGGAGCAGGGCCACAAGGGAGCCGCGAGCCTCGTGCTCGCGGTGTACGCGCTGGGTTCGTGCCTGGCGGGGGCGGCCTTCGGCCTGCTGCACTTCTCGGGGGCGCCCGCACCCCGGTGGCTGCTCGGTGTCTGTGCCATGGCCGTGAGTATGATCCCGCTTCAACTGGTCGGGAACCTTCCGTTCCTGGCCGTGGCGTTGTTCCTCGCGGGCCTCTCCATCGCACCGACGATGATCACGACGATGGCCCTCGTCGAGCAGCACGTACCACGCGCGAAGCTGACCGAGGGCATGACCTGGGTGAGCACCGGACTCGCGGTCGGCGTCGCGCTTGGCTCGTCCGTGGCCGGCTGGGTGATCGACGCCGCCGGGCCGGACGCGGGGTACGGGGTTCCGGGGGTGTCCGGGGCCGTCGCGGTCGCGGTGGGATTCCTGGGGTATCGCCGGCTGAAGCGGCCGGTTCCGCAACGGGGAGGGACCCATGAGCACGGGCAGCGGACGGAACGCAGGGACCACGAAGGCATGGCGTAACTGGGCGGGCAACGTCACCAGCCGCCCGGTCCGCGAGGTCACCCCCGCCTCCGTGGACGAACTCACCGCCGCCGTGCGCGCGGCGGCGGACGAGGGCCTCAAGGTGAAGCCGGTCGGCACCGGCCACTCCTTCACCGCGACCGCCGCGACCGACGGCGTCCTCATACGCCCCGACCTGCTCACCGGCATCCGGAAGATCGACCGCGCCGCGGGCACCGTCACCGTCGAGGCCGGCACCCCCCTGAAGCGCCTGAACGCGGCGCTGGCCCGCGAGGGCCTGTCGCTCACGAACATGGGCGACATCATGGAGCAGACCGTCTCCGGCGCGACCAGCACCGGCACGCACGGCACGGGCCGCGAGTCCGCCTCGATCTCCGCCCAGATCAAGGGACTTGAACTGGTGACGGCGGACGGCTCGGTGCTGTCCTGCTCCGAGAAGGAGAATGCCGACGTCTTCGCGGCGGCCCGGGTCGGGCTCGGCGCCCTCGGTGTCATCACCGCGATCACCTTCGCCGTGGAGCCGGTCTTCTTCCTCACCGCGCGCGAGGAGCCGATGACCTTCGACCAGGTCACGAACGAATTCGACCAGCTCTTCGCCGAGAACGAGCACTTCGAGTTCTACTGGTTCCCGCATACCGGCAACTGCAACACCAAGCGCAACAACCGCAGCGCGGGCCCCGCGGCCCCTCCCGGCAGGGTCAGCGCCTTCGTCGAGGACGAGCTGCTCTCCAACGGCCTGTTCCAGGTGGTCAATTCGCTGGGCCGGGCCGTGCCCGCGACCATCCCGACGATCGCCAAGATCTCCAGCAAGGCCCTGTCCGCCCGGACCTACACGGACATTCCGTACAAGGTCTTCACATCTCCGCGCCGGGTCCGCTTCATCGAGATGGAGTACGCCGTGCCGCGCGAGGCCCTGGTGGAGACGCTGGGCGAGCTGAAGGCCATGGTCGACCGCTCGAACCTCAAGATCAGCTTCCCCGTCGAGGTCCGCACCGCCCCCGCCGACGACATCGCGCTCTCCACGGCTTCCGCCAGGGAGAGCGCGTACATCGCCGTCCACATGTACAAGGGCACGCCGTACCGGGAGTACTTCACCGCCGCCGAGCGGATCTTCACCGCCCACGAGGGGCGCCCGCACTGGGGCAAGGTGCACACCCGCGACGCGGAGTACTTCGCCGGCGTCTACCCGCGCTTCGCCGAGTTCACGGCGCTGCGCGACCGGCTCGACCCGGACCGCCGCTTCGGCAACGACTACTTGCGTCGCGTCCTCGGCGACTGATCCGGGTCTCGGCCCGCTTCCCGGCCACCGCCCGCTTCCGGATCACCGCCCGCTTCCGGATCACTGCTCGCTTCCGGATCACTCCCCGCCCGTCGGCGCCTGCCGCTCCAGGCCGCCGGTGCCGGAGCCGCCGTTGCTGCCGCCGTTGCCGTTGCCGTCCGGAGTGGGCGTCGGGGTCGGGGTGGGCGTGGGCGTCGGAGTGGGGGTGGGCGTCGGGGTCGGGGTCGGGTCCTTCTTGGAACCGCCGTCGCCGGACCCGGAGTCCGAGCCGTCGCCCTTGTCCGGCGTCTGCCCGGTGTTCCCGTCCTGGTCCGTGGACGAGCCGCCGCCCTGCTGCTCACCGTCACCCGTGCCCGAAGTGCCGTTGCCCGTGGGGTCCTCGGAGGTGCCCGTGGACGGCTCCGGGTCGGACTTCTTCGGAGAGCTGTGGCCGGTCAGGGTGTCCCCGAGGGTGGTGCCGCTGCCGCCGCTGAACGTCTTGTCGGTGACGAGCTCGTACGTGGTGATCCCCGCCATCGCGACGCCGAAGACCACGGCGCCGGCGATCAACGGCCGCTTCCAGCTGCGGATCTGCGTCCGGTGCGTGGTGGCGGCGGTGAACTCCTCGGCCGGAAGCGGCGGTTGAGCGGGCCCGGCGCCGGGCCCCGTGGTGCGCAGCACGCGCGTGGCGTCGTCGCGCGGCACCAGCTGGGTCGCGTCGACCGAGCCCAGCAGCTGCGTCTTGTCGGCGTCGGGGCCGACGGCGCCCAGGAGTTGGGTCTTGTCCGTGTCTGCCCCGTCCACCCCGTCCGCCCCGCCGGCGACGGGCAGCACGGTCGTCGGGTCGGCGCCGAGGTCCTCGGGCCGCCTCCCCCACGTCGTGGTCACCGGGCCCACACCCGTGTAGGCCGCCGCTCTCGTGGCCGACGTTCTGACGGCCGACGTCTGCGGCTCCGCCCTGAAGGCCGCGGGCACAGGCGTGTCTGCGGTCACGGGGACCTGGTGCGGCTTCGGCTTCGCCTGTACGGCGACGTCACGTATCTGCTCACCCGTGCGCTTGAAGAAGTGCTGGAAGACCGAGCCACCGGTGGCCGCGACGGCGCTGACCACGCCGGCGCCGATGATCGTGCCGTAAACCCCCATGTACGAAGCCAGTTTGGCGGCCACCACCGCGGCCACGGCGCTGCCCGCGACCTGTGGCACGCTCAGATCGATGCGCCGCTTTTCCTTCGCATCAGCGCCGGACTCCGGCTTTTCACCCATCTCAGAACCTTGCCGTCCTTTCTCGACTCACTACACGAGAAGGGGACGTACCGGGGGAGTTTTTAGTTCCGGTTCTGGAGATTCCGTGAAGTGCGCCACCCGCGCGCGGGCCGCGATCGCGGCGCGAAGCCATCAACTCCCTTCCCCTGCGACAAGTTCAGCGGCGCGGCGGTCCACCCAGGTGGCCCGAATGGAGTACTGTTGCGAGCCCTGGGTCCGGTCTCCCGCCAGGGTGCCCGGGGCCTCCATGGACCACCGGGAGGGGGCTCGCTGCACAGGGTGACGAGAGTCGTCACTTAGCGTTGCGAAAAGGTAACCGTGCCATAACGGCGATCCAGGGCCCATGCCCGACACGCCGGGCAACTCGGCAAGGTTGTGGCAGGCTGCACCCGGGCAGGCCACACTCGACTAGCGGAAGCAGCGACGCACGTGACGTCGGCAGGCACCACCCGGGAGGTCCCCATGCCCGAACTGCGTGTCGTGGCCGTCAGCAACGACGGCACACGGCTGGTGCTGAAGGCTGCGGACAGCACGGAGTACACGCTTCCGATCGACGAGCGGCTGCGCGCCGCCGTGCGCGGCGACCGTCCGCGCCTCGGCCAGATCGAGATCGAGGTGGAGAGCCACCTCCGCCCCCGCGACATCCAGGCCCGCATACGGGCGGGTGCCAGCGCGGAGGAAGTCGCCTCGCTCGCGGGCATTCCCGTCGATCGAGTCCGCCGCTTCGAAGGACCCGTGCTCGCCGAGCGCGCCTTCATGGCGGAGCGGGCCAGGAAGACCCCCGTACGCCGCCCCGGCGAGAACACCGGACCGCAGCTCGGCGAGGCCGTGCAGGAGCGGCTGCTGCTGCGCGGCGCCGACAAGGACACCGTCCAGTGGGACTCGTGGCGCCGTGACGACGGCACCTGGGAGGTCCTCCTCGTCTACCGCGTGGCCACCGAACCGCACTCTGCGAGCTGGACCTACGACCCGCCCCGGCGGCTCGTCCAGGCCGTGGACGACGAGGCACGCTCGCTGATCGGCGAGTCCGACGACATCGCGGCGCCCGAGCCCAGCTTCCCGTTCGTGCCGCGCATCGCCCGGCTGCCCCGCGACCGGCCGCTCGACCGGCCGCTCGACCGCGCCCTGGACCGGCAGTTGGACCGCCCGGCCGAGCCCGCCCGGGAGCCGTCGGACGAGTCGACGGGTGCCGGTGCGGCCGTCGCCGAGCAGGAGCGCGACTCCCTCACCAGCCTCCTGGAGGCGGTGCCCAGCTTCCGGGGCGACATGGTCGTGCCCGAGCGCCCGTCCACCGCGCCCACGGAGCTCCCGCCGCCGCCCCCGCCGGAGGAGACCGTCGAGCAGCAGGAGCCGGAGGCCGAGGAGCCCGCGGCCTCGGCGGCGTCCGCCGGTTCGGCGTACGCGGACGTCCTGATGCCGCGCTCGGTCGCCAGCCATCGCGACCGCCTGGTCGGCTCCACGGACCGCCAGGCCGAGGCCGACGGCGTCCGCCCCGGCCGCCGCGCCGCGGTGCCGAGCTGGGACGAGATCGTCTTCGGTACGCGCCGCAAGAAGCAGGAGTAACGCATCACCGCACGTACGAGGGGGCCCGCACCGGCAGTCCGG
>NZ_JBHYJB010000084.1:0-15799 GCF_042740175.1 Streptomyces sp. NPDC059009
CACCGAGGGTTCGTTGAGCACGATGCCCTGGCCGCGGACGTAGAGGAGGGTGTTCGCCGTACCGAGGTCGATGCCTATGTCCATGATCGCCAAGTTTGCCCGGCGATTCTCCGGTTCGGCGGGACCAAGGTCCCGAATCGGGCGGGCCGAAGGTCCTGAACGCCCGCTGCCGGTGGGGCGGCGACCGCTGTCGGTGGGGCTCCGTAGACTGGCGTATGTGAGTGAGCTGCCCCCGCATGACGACCGCGCCGACGACGGCGACGTCCCTTCGACCTTCGAGGAGATCGTCGAGGCCGAGACCGGCCGCGACCCCGACCTCGCGGTGATCGAAGCGGGCAGCCGCACCCTGCGCGCCCAGTCGGGCCCGCCCGAGGGAGACGTCCCGGCCCGCCCGGCCGACCCGGAGGTGGACCGGGCCCTGCGCGAGGTGGAGACCGAGCTCGCGGGCCGCTGGGGCGAGACCAAGCTGGAGCCCTCCGTCAGCCGCATCGCGGCCCTGATGGACGTGCTCGGCGAGCCCCAGCGGGCGTACCCGTCGATCCACATCACGGGGACGAACGGGAAGACGTCGACGGCCCGCATGATCGAGGCCCTCTTCGCCGCCTTCGAGCTCCGCACCGGCCGCTACACCTCGCCGCACGTCCAGTCGATCACCGAGCGGATCAGCCTGGACGGCGCCCCCATCGACCCCGAGCGCTTCATCGAGACGTACCGCGACATCAAGCCGTACGTGGAGATGGTCGACTCCCAGCAGGAGTACCGCCTCTCGTTCTTCGAGGTGCTCACGGGCATGGCGTACGCCGCGTTCGCGGACGCCCCGGTGGACGTGGCGGTCGTCGAGGTCGGCATGGGCGGCAGCTGGGACGCGACGAACGTGATCGACGGCTCCGTCGCCGTCATCACCCCCATCGACCTCGACCACACGGACCGGCTCGGCTCCACGCCCGCCGAGATCGCCGTCGAGAAGTCCGGGATCATCAAGCAGGACGCCACGGTGATCCTCGCCCAGCAGCCGGTCGACGCCGCCCAGGTGCTCCTGAAGAAGGCCGTCGACGTGGATGCGACGGTCGCGCGCGAGGGCCTGGAGTTCGGCGTCGTCGCCCGCCAGGTCGCGGTCGGCGGCCAGCTCCTCACCCTGCGCGGCCTCGGCGGCGAGTACGAGGAGGTCTTCCTGCCCCTGCACGGCGAGTACCAGGCGCACAACGCCGCGGTGGCGCTCGCCGCCGTCGAGGCGTTCTTCGGCATCGGCTCGCAGCACGCACGGCCGCTGGACATCGAGACCATCCGCAAGGCGTTCGCCTCGGTCTCCTCGCCCGGCCGCCTCGAGGTCGTGCGCCGCTCGCCGACCGTCGTGGTGGACGCCGCGCACAACCCCGCGGGCGCCCGCGCCACCGCCGCCGCGATCAGCGAGGTCTTCGACTTCAGCCGCCTGATCGGCGTGGTCGGCGCGAGCGCCGACAAGGACGTCCGGGGCCTCCTCGAAGCCTTCGAGCCGATCTTCGCCGAGATCGTCGTCACGCAGAACTCCAGCCATCGCGCGATGGACGCGGACGCCCTCGCGGGCGTCGCCGTCGAGGTCTTCGGCGAGGACCGGGTGCAGGTCGAGCCGCGCCTGGACGACGCCCTGGAGGCCGCGATCACGCTCGCCGAGGAGGAGGGCGAGTACGCCGGCGGCGGCGTCCTCGTCACCGGCTCCGTCATCACCGTCGGCGAGGCCCGACTGCTCCTGGGGAGGGGCTGACCGCTGTGCGTACGCTCTGCGCTTCGACGCTGATCGGCGAGTTCTTCATCGTGGGGTTCGCGGGCCTGGTCGCCATGAAGGACCCGGACCTGACGATGGGCACGGTCTGGACGGTCTGCGGCATCGCGATGTTCCTGTGCGTCCTGCTCTGCGGGATGATCACGCGCCCCGGCGGCGTCCAGCTCGGCTGGGCCCTCCAGATCGCCCTGATCGCGAGCGGCTTCGTGGTCCCGACGATGTTCTTCATGGGCGCGGTCTTCGCGGCCCTGTGGTGGGCGTCGGTCCACTTCGGCCGCAAGATCGACGAGGCGAAGGCGCGGTTCGCCGCCCAGGCGGAGGCCGCCGCCGAGGCCGGAGGTAACGCCGCGTAGTGGCCCCCGGTAGGGTGCGGGGAATCCCCGTATCCGTTGATCCGCTTGGAGCCGCACACCATGAGCCAGCGCACCCTCGTCCTGCTGAAGCCCGACGCCGTCCGCCGGGGTCTGATCGGCGAGCTCATCGGCCGGATCGAGCGCAAGGCGAACTGGACCATCAGCGCGCTCGAGCTCCGCTCCCTGGACCAGGAGACCCTGGAGCAGCACTACGGCGAGCACAAGGGCAAGCCCTTCTACGAGCCGCTTGTGGCCTTCATGTCGTCCGGCCCGGTCGTCGCTCTCGTCGTCGAGGGCGAGCGCGTCATCGAGGGCGTGCGTCAGCTCGCGGGTCCCACCGACCCCATCGCCGCCGCCCCCGGTTCCATTCGCGGCGACTTCGGCACCATCGTGCGCGAGAACCTCATCCACGCGTCGGACTCGGAGGAGTCCGCCGAGCGGGAGCTGAAGATCTTCTTCCCCGGCATCGCATAAGTCTTGTGTGAGTCCCGCGTAAGGGATTCCTTAAATCTCGCGTAAGAGATCCAGAAAGGCCCGTCCGCGATGTGGACGTGCTTCTGACGCCTTGTCAGCGCCGCACCGCTCTGACCTGGGACGGCCGGAGAAATTCGGCCGTCCCTTGGCATATGCGCCCCAATTGGGGGAACCCATGCCTCCGATGGCACGTCTCCAAGAGCGGGGCGCCCCATCATCTGCTGACAATGGCGAAGACCCTCGCGCCGTGTCCGTGCAGGCGAGACTACGATGGAAGCCTCCACGCCACACAGCACCCACCTCGCCTACCTAACAAGCCATCACACGCTCCACTAGGGAAGGCCAGACGCATCCTCATGGGGAACAACATGTCGTTCATCGGCCGTGACATGGCTGTCGACCTCGGGACCGCCAACACGCTGGTGTACGTCAGGGGTCGGGGGATCGTACTCAACGAACCATCCGTCGTCGCGATCAACACCAACACCGGCGGCATCCTCGCGGTCGGCGCGGAAGCGAAGAAGATGATCGGGCGCACGCCCGGCAACATCGTCGCCGTGCGACCGCTGAAGGACGGCGTCATCGCCGACTTCGAAATCACCGAGCGGATGCTCCGCTACTTCATCCTGAAGATCCACAAGCGCCGCTACCTGGCCCGCCCCCGCGTCGTCGTCTGTGTGCCCTCGGGCATCACCGGCGTCGAGCGCCGCGCGGTCATCGAGGCGTCCTCGCAGGCCGGCGCCCGCCAGGTGCACATCATCGAGGAGCCCATGGCCGCGGCCATCGGCTCCGGCCTCCCGGTCCACGAGGCCACCGGCAACATGGTGGTGGACATCGGCGGCGGCACCACCGAGGTCGCCGTCATCTCGCTCGGCGGAATCGTCACGGCGCAGTCCATCCGCGTCGCCGGCGACGAGCTGGACAACGCGATCATCCAGCACATCAAGAAGGAGTACTCCCTCCTCCTCGGCGAGCGCACGGCCGAGCAGATCAAGATCACCATCGGCTCCGCGTACGACATGGACGCCGACGAGCACACCGAGATCCGCGGCCGGGACCTGGTCTCCGGCCTCCCGAAGACCGTCGTCATCTCCGCCGCAGAGGTCCGCAAGGCCATCGAGGAGCCGGTCAACGCGATCGTGGACGCGGTGAAGACGACGCTCGACAAGTGCCCGCCCGAGCTGTCGGGTGACGTCATGGACCGCGGCATCGTTCTGACGGGTGGCGGCGCCTTGCTGCGCGGGCTCGACGAGCGCCTGCGCCGTGAGACGGGCATGCCGATCCACATCGCCGAGGACCCGCTGGACAGCGTGGCGCTCGGCTCCGGCAAGTGTGTCGAGGAGTTCGAGGCGCTCCAGCAGGTGCTGGACGCCCAGCCCCGCAGATGAGCTGACACTCTGAAATCCGCCGTACGGGTACCTGCCGTCCCGTGCGGCGGATCGTTGATATAGAGGCATAGCAATACAGGCACGGCAGAGAGACTCTGCAGATTCCTACTGAGGAAGGCACGGCCGCCGCACGTGAGGGACACACGAGAGAGCCGGCTGCTCCTGGTGCTGCTGATCGCCATCGCGTTCGCACTGATCACGGTGGACATCAGAGGGGGCGAGGACTCGCCGGTCGACGGTGCCCGCCAGGCCGCCGCGACCGTCTTCGGACCGGTCGAGAACGGAGTGTCGGCGGCCGTCGACCCGATCGGCAACGCCATCGGCGCGGTCCGCGACTCCGGTGACCGGCACGATCGGATCGCCGAACTCGAGCGCCAGAACGCCGCGTTGAAGGCCAAGCTCGGCAGCGACGACCGCAACCGCAGCCGGGTCCGCCAGCTCGACGCCATGCTGAAGAAGGCGGGCGCCGGGCAGTACGGCATCAAGGGCGCCGAGGTCATCGGCATAGGAGCGGCCCAGGGCTTCTCCTGGACCGTCACCATCGACGCCGGTTCGAACGACGGCCTCAAGCGCGACATGACGGTCCTGAACGGCGACGGACTCGTCGGGCGCGTGACGACCGTCGGCCCGAACACCGCGACCGTCCTGCTCGCCAACGACCCGGACTTCACCGTCGGCACCCGCATGGAGAAGACCGACGAACTCGGCTTCGCCACCGGCCAGGGCGACCGCCCGCTCGCGGTGCAGCTCCTCAACGGCAAGGCCAAGGTCAAGAAGGGCGACCGTCTGGTGACCTTCGGCTCGCAGAAGGACAAGCCGTTCGTGCCCGGCGTCCCCGTCGGCGAGGTCGTCCGCGTCGACCCCTCCGGCGGCGACCTCACCCGCACCGTCTACGTCAAGCCGTACGTCGGCTTCACCAAGCTCGACATCGTCGGCGTCGTCGTCGAGGCCCCCCGCGAGGACCCCCGCGACACGGTCCTCCCGCCCAAGCCCGAGAAGCCCAAGCCGACCCCGACGGTGACCGTCACGGCCACTCCGTCAGGACAGCCCCAGGGCGACGCCGACAACGGCTACGAGCAGTAGGAGCACCGGACCCATGCGCTTCAACCGAATCCTGCTCTCCACCACGCTGGTCGTCGTCGCCCTCGTGATCCAGGTGAGCGTCCTCGCCCGCCTCCAACTGCCGGGCGCCGTACCCGACTTGGTGCTCCTCACCGTCCTCGGGCTCGCCCTGGTCTACGGCCACGTCGGCGGCGCCCTCATCGGCTTCGGCGCCGGCCTCCTGTCCGACCTGGCGCCGCCCGCCGACCACGCCGCCGGACGCTACGCCCTGGTGCTCTGCGTCATCGGCTACCTCGCGGGCCTCGCCAAGCCGGAGGGCGGCAAGCTCCGCTCGGCCAGCGGCCCGCTCTTCGTGGTCGTCGGCGCCGCCATCGGCACGACCCTGCTGTACGCGGGCGTGGGCGCCCTCGTCGGCGACACCGCGGCCCGCCATGTGGGCCTCGGCGGGCTGCTGTTCACGGCCGCCCTGTACGACCTGCTGCTCGCGCCGTTCACGGTGCCGTTCATCATCGCCCTCGCCCGGCGCGCCGACAACGACCCGCTGGGGGAGAGCTCGTCCTCCGGAACGAAGGCCGCCGACGTCTCGTCCGGCTGGCTCTCCTCGGGGACCGGCCTGCGCATCGGCAGCCAGCGCGGCGGAGGGCTGCGGATGAAGGCGGCGAAGGCCCGCGTCGCGCGGGCCGGACGCATCAAGGGGGTCAAGCGCCTGTGAGCGCACACCACTTCACGTACCGGGGAGGCGATGCGAAGTGACCAATATTCCTGAGACAGGACGGACCCCACGGGTCCAGATCCGTCTCGTCATCCTCCAGATCCTCGTGGTCTCCCTGCTGCTCACCCTCGGTGGCCGCCTCTGGTACCTGCAGATCCGCAACGGCGACGAGTACGCCAAGGAAGCCTCCGGCAACCACGTCCAGCAGGTCGTCCAGCCCGCCGTACGCGGTTCGATCCTGGACGCGCGCGGCGTGCCCATCGCCGACAACCAGACCCGCCTCGTCGTCTCGGCGTCCCGCACGGACCTGATGAAGATGAAGGACGACGGCAAGGCGGTCCTCGCCAAGCTCGCCGACGTCCTGGAGATGAACCCCAAGGACGTCGCCGACAAGGTCCGCCTCTGCGACTCCAAGACCCCCCAGCCCTGCTGGAACGGCTCGCCCTACCAGCCCATCCCGATCACGGACGAGGCCACTCCCAAGCAGGCCCTGCAGATCCGCGAGCGCTCCGAGGACTTCCCCGGCATCACCGCCGAGCCCACCGCCGTGCGCCGCTACGCCGCCCCCGGCAAGTCCAACACCGCGCAGGTCCTCGGCTATCTCTCGCCCGTCACCGACGACGAGATCAACAAGGCCAAGGACACCGACTCGCCCTTCCTCCGCTCCGACCAGGTCGGCCGCTCCGGCCTGGAGCGCACCTACGACAAGCAGCTGCGCGGCAAGGCGGGCGTGACCCGCTACGAGGTGGACAACCTCGGCCGTGTCATCGGCAAGGCCAAGGCCGACAAGGCCGAGCCCGGCTCGAACGTCGTCACCAGCATCGACGCCCGCGTCCAGGCCCTGTCCGAGTACTGGCTCAACGACGCGATGAAGAAGGCCCGCGGCGAGTTCGACAAGAACACCGGCGAGAACTACAAGGCCGACGCGGGCGCCGTCGTCGTCATGGAGAACAAGACCGGCCGCATCGTCTCCATGGCCTCCAACCCGTCGTACGACCCCAACGCCTGGGTCGGCGGGATCTCCGGCAAGGACTACGCCAACCTCACCGGCAAGAAGTCCAACTACCCGCTGCTCAACCGGGCGATCCAGGGCCAGGCCGCGCCCGGCTCGATCTTCAAGGTCATCTCCTCGACGGCGGCGGTCAACGCGGGCTACAGCTTCAACGGCCGCTACCCCTGCCCGAGTTCGTACTCCATCGGCGGCCAGACCTTCAAGAACTTCGAGTCCGAGGGCCACGGCAGCATCACCCTCGGCCAGGCCCTCGAGGTCTCCTGCGACACCGTCTTCTACAAGCTGAGCCACGACCAGTGGGCCAAGGACGGCGGCAACAAGCCGAAGAAGAACGCCCACGACTGGTTCTACAAGACGGCCCACCAGTTCGGCCTCGGCAAGGAGACCGGCATCGACCTGCCGAACGAGGTCACCGGCCGCGTCCCGGACCGCCAGTGGAAGAAGGACTACTGGAAGGCCAACAAGGACGGCTGGTGCAAGTCCGGCAAGAAGAGCGGCGACTACGCCGAGCGCATCGCGTACGAGAACTGCCTGGAAGGCATGAAGATGCGCGCCGGTGACTCCGTCAACTACTCCATCGGCCAGGGCGACACCCTCGTCACGCCGATCCAGATGGCCTCCATCTACGCCGCCATCGCCAACGGCGGCACCCTCCACGACCCCACCGTCGGCAAGGCCATCGTCAGCGCCGACGGCAAGCAGGTCGAGGAGATCAAGCCCAAGTCGCACGGCAAGCTGCCGATGACGCAGAAGACCCGTGACGACATAGACGGTGCCCTCGCGGGAGTCGCCACCCACGGCACCGCCGCCTGGCGCTTCGGCGGCTGGCCGCAGGACAAGATCCCGATGCACGCCAAGACGGGCACGGCCGAGGTCTACGGCAAGCAGACGACCTCCTGGTTCGCCACGTACACCAAGGACTACTCGATCGTGATGACGATCTCCCAGGGTGGTACGGGTTCCGGGGCCTCCGGTCCCGCCGTGCGCAAGATCTACGACGGCATCTACGGCCTGGACGACAGCGGCAAGCAGGACCTCAAGAAGGCACTGCTTCCCGAGCCGCAGAAGTCCCTGCCGAAGATCGAGCCGGACGGGTCGATCGACTCCCCGAAGATCAAGCCCTTCAAGCCGGAGAAGCCGAAGCCGCCGCAGGAGCAGCAGGAGCTCGCGGCCGCGCTGCCCGGTGCCACGGCCGGACGGAGGGACTGACCCGTGATGACAGGCAACGGCTTCTCCGTCTCCGGCTACGGCCCCGAACGCTCCACGCTCTCCCGGCTGTTCGCGCGCGACTCGATAGTGCGCCGGATGGACTGGCCGATGCTCCTCGCGGCGCTCGCGCTCTCCGCGATCGGCTGCGCGCTCGTCTACTCGGCGACCCGCAACCGCACCGAGCTGGTGGGCGACGACCCCTACGCCTTCCTGCTCAAGCACGTCGGGAACATCGGCATCGGCCTCGCCCTGATGGTCGGCACCGTCTGGCTCGGCCACCGCACCCTGCGCACCGCCGTGCCGATCCTCTACGGCGTCTCGGTCTTCCTGGTCCTGCTCGTCCTCACCCCGCTCGGCGCGACCATCAACGGCGCGCACGCGTGGCTCGTGGTCGGCGGGCAGTCGCTGCAGCCCTCCGAGTTCGTGAAGATCACGATCATCCTGGGCATGGCGATGCTGCTCGCCGCGCGCGTCGACGCGGGCGACAAGGTCCACCCCGACCACCGCACGGTCCTGCAGGCCCTGGGCCTGGCCACCGTCCCGATACTGATCGTCCTGCTCATGCCCGACCTCGGCTCGGTCATGGTGATGGTCATGATCCTGCTGGGCGTGCTGCTCGCCTCCGGGGCCTCCAACCGCTGGATCTTCGGGCTCGTCGGCACGGGCGCGGCGGGCGCCATCGCGGTCTGGCAGCTCGGCATCCTCGACGACTACCAGATCGCCCGCTTCGCGGCCTTCGCCAACCCCGCGCTCGACCCGGCGGGCGTCGGCTACAACACCAACCAGGCGCGCATCGCGATCGGTTCGGGCGGCCTTTCGGGCTCCGGCCTCTTCCACGGCTCGCAGACCACCGGCCAGTTCGTCCCCGAACAGCAGACGGACTTCGTCTTCACGGTCGCGGGCGAGGAGCTCGGCTTCGTCGGCGCCGGGGCGATCCTGCTGCTCCTCGGCGTGATCCTGTGGCGGGCCTGCCGCATCGCGCGCGAGACGACCGAGCTGTACGGCACGATCGTCGCGGCCGGGATCATCGCCTGGTTCGCCTTCCAGTCCTTCGAGAACATCGGGATGACGCTCGGCATCATGCCGGTCGCCGGTCTGCCGCTGCCCTTCGTCTCGTACGGAGGGTCGTCGATGTTCGCGGTGTGGGTGGCGGTCGGGCTGCTGCAGTCGATCAAGGTGCAGCGGCCGATGTCGGCGTAGCTCTCCGGGGAGGCCGGTCCTGGGACTGCCCAGGGCCCCGCCTGGCGTCTAAATTCGGGTCATGGCGGAGACGAAGCGCGAGATCGAGCGGAAGTACGACGTCGTGCCGGGCACCGAGCTGCCCGACCTGACCCGCGTCGCCGGGGTCGCGGGCGTCCTCGACAAGGGCGTCGCCGAGCTCGATGCCGTCTACTACGACACCGCCGACCAGCGCCTGGCCGCCGACTCCATCACGCTGCGGCGCCGCACCGGCGGCGACGACGCGGGCTGGCACCTGAAGCTGCCGGTCTCCCTGGCACAGGGCGTGCGCGACGAGGTCCGGGCCCCGCTCTCGGACACGGTGCCGCGCGCGCTCCTCGGCCTGGTGCGGTCCCGGGTGCGCGACGCCGAACTCGCCCCCGTCATGCGGCTGTTGTCCGCGCGGGACCTGAGCCACCTCGTGGACCCCGAGGGTGCGCTGCTCGCCGAGCTCAGCGTCGACCGGGTGCGGGCGGAGCGGCTCACCGACGAGGGCGGCACGGCCGAGTGGACCGAGATCGAGGTGGAGCTGGCGGACGACGGGGACCCGGCGCTCCTGGACCAGGTCGAGAAGAGGCTGCGCAAGGCGGGGGTGGAGCGGTCGCGGTCGGCGTCGAAGCTGGCCAGGGCCCGTGCCGACACGGCGCCGAAGCAGCGTAAGGCGAAGAAGTCCGGCAAGAAGGGGGCGGGCTTCGCGGGCGTCGAGGTGCCCGGAGCCCCCGAGACCTCCGCCGACCACATCCTCGCCTACCTCCGCACCCAGCGCGACGCCCTCATCGAGCTCGACCCCGCCGTCCGCCGCGACCTGCCCGACTCCGTGCACCAGATGCGGGTCGCCACCCGGCGCATGCGCAGCGCCTTCAAGTCGTACGGGAAGGTGCTCGACCGGACTGTCACCGACCCCATCGGGGACGAACTGAAATGGCTGGCAGGGGAGTTGGGCGTGGACCGGGACCAGGAGGTGCTCACCGAGCGGCTCCAGACCCGGCTCGACGCCGTGCCCCGCACACTCCTGCTCGGCCCCGTCCGCGGCCGTCTGCGCGCCTGGGCCGTGGCCAACCGGGCCGGTTCCCGCAGGCGCACCGTCGCGGTCCTCGACGGCAAGCGCTACCTCGCGCTCCTCGAGGCCGTCGACGCCCTGCTCGCCGACCCGCCGCTGGGCAGGGCGGCGGACGGGGCCCCCGAAGACGTACTGGCCAAGGCGGTTCTGAAGGACTACGGCAGGCTCGCCACCCGGGTCGGGCACGCCCTGGCGCTGCCGCCCGGGCAGGAGCGGGACCTGGCCCTGCATGAGGCCCGCAAGGCGGCCAAGCGCGCGCGGTACGCGGGGGAGGCGGCCGTGCCCGCGCTGGGGAAGGGCGCGCAGCGGTTCGCGAAGCGGATGAAGAAGGTGCAGACCGTGCTCGGCGACCATCAGGACAGCGTCGTCGCCCGGGACGCGCTGCGGCACCTCGCGATCCTCGCCCACGCGTCCGGTGAGACGGCCTTCACCTGGGGCCTTCTGTACGGCCAGGAGGAGGCCGCGGCGGCGGAGCGGGAGCGGGAGCTGCCCCGGGTGTGGAAGAAGGCGTCGGCGCAGCGGCTAAGGGCGGCGCTCGTTCCGTGAGGGGGCGTCCTCCGGCCGGGGTACGCTGGATGGTCACCCCTGCCAGCTCACGAAGGTTCGCGAGATGCCTGCCGAGTCCGTCTTCCCTCAGCTTGAGGCCCTGCTGCCCCATGTGCAGAAGCCGATTCAGTACGTCGGCGGTGAGCTGAACTCCACCGTCAAGCCGTGGGAGTCGTGCGACGTCCGCTGGGCCCTGATGTACCCGGACGCCTACGAGGTCGGGCTCCCCAACCAGGGCGTCATGATCCTCTACGAGGTCCTGAACGAGCGCGAGGGCGTGCTCGCCGAGCGCACGTACAGCGTGTGGCCGGACCTCGAGGAGCTGATGCGGGAGCACAAGGTCCCCCAGTTCACCGTGGACTCGCACCGCCCCGTCCGCGCCTTCGACGTCTTCGGGCTCAGCTTCTCCACCGAGCTCGGCTACACGAACATGCTGACGGCCCTGGACCTCGCGGGCATCCCGCTGGAGGCCAAGGACCGCACGATCGACGACCCGATCGTCCTCGCGGGCGGGCACGCGGCCTTCAACCCCGAGCCGATCGCCGAGTTCATCGACTGCGCCGTGATCGGCGACGGCGAGCAGGCCGTGCTCGACATGACGGAGATCATCCGCGCGTGGAAGGCCGAGGGCTGCCCCGGCGGCCGCGAGGAGGTCCTGTTCCGCCTCGCCAGGACCGGCAGCGTCTACGTCCCGGCCTTCTATGACGTCGAGTACCTCCCGGACGGCCGCATCGGCCGCGTCGTGCCCAACAAGTCGGGCGTCCCGTGGCGCGTGTCCAAGCACACCGTCATGGACCTGGACGAGTGGCCGTACCCGAAGCAGCCCCTGGTCCCGCTCGCGGAGACGGTCCACGAGCGCATGTCGGTCGAGATCTTCCGCGGCTGTACGCGCGGCTGCCGCTTCTGCCAGGCGGGCATGATCACCCGCCCGGTGCGGGAGCGCAGCATCACCGGCATCGGCGACATGGTGGAGAAGGGCCTGAAGGCCACCGGCTTCGAGGAAGTCGGCCTGCTCTCCCTCTCGTCCGCCGACCACTCCGAGATCGGCGACATCGCCAAGGGCCTGGCCGACCGCTACGAGGAAGACAAGATCGGCCTCTCCCTCCCCTCGACCCGCGTGGACGCCTTCAACGTCGACCTGGCCAACGAGCTCACGCGCAACGGCCGCCGCTCCGGCCTCACCTTCGCCCCCGAGGGCGGCAGTGAGCGCATGCGCAAGGTCATCAACAAGATGGTGTCCGAGGAAGACCTCATCAGGACGGTCTCGACGGCGTACGGCAACGGCTGGCGCCAGGTGAAGCTGTACTTCATGTGCGGTCTGCCGACGGAGACGGACGAGGACGTTCTCCAGATCGCCGACATGGCGATGAACGTGATCCAGAAGGGCCGCGAGGTCTCCGGCTCGAACGACATCCGCTGCACGGTCTCCATCGGCGGCTTCGTGCCGAAGCCCCACACCCCCTTCCAGTGGGCCCCGCAGCTGTCGTCGCAGGAGACGGACGCCCGTCTCGAAAAGCTCCGCGACAAGATCCGCGGCGACAAGAAGTACGGCCGCTCCATCGGCTTCCGCTACCACGACGGCAAGCCCGGCATCGTCGAGGGCCTGCTCTCCCGCGGTGACCGCCGCATCGGCGCCGTCATCCGCGCCGTCTACGAGGACGGCGGCCGCTTCGACGGCTGGCGCGAGCACTTCTCGTACGACCGCTGGATGGCCTGCGCCGACAAGGCGCTCGCCCCCTTCGGCGTGGACGTCGACTGGTACACGACGCGCGAGCGCACCTACGAGGAGGTCCTGCCCTGGGACCACCTGGACTCCGGCCTCGACAAGGACTGGCTCTGGGACGACTGGCAGGACTCGCTCGACGAGACCGAGGTCGAGGACTGCCGCTGGACGCCCTGCTTCGACTGCGGCGTCTGCCCGCAGATGCAGACCGAGATCCAGATCGGCCCGACCGGCAAGAAGCTCCTGCCGCTCACGGTCGTGAAGTAGGGCCCGGATAGCATCCCCGGATGCCCCGCCTCACCCCGCCCGCCGGCCCGGTCCACCGCTCCTTCGTCGACGCGATGGAGGAGTTCCGGGCCGAGGGGCGGGGCGCGCCCGGCGACGACACGACGCTCGGCCGGGTGCTGCGCGACTACGGCGGCCGCTGGCAGGACCCCGAGGTCTTCGCCGCGTACGTCGCCGAGGTCCTCGCCGCCGCACACCCCGAGGGCCCGAACTCCGTTCCCGTCACGACCCTTTGGTACGTGGACGGGACGGACTACCTGGGCCGCCTCTCCATCCGGCACACCGTCGCCACCCGCTTCCTGCGCGAGTACGGCGGCCACATCGGCTATGACGTCCGCCCCAGCGCCCGGCGCCGCGGCCACGCCACCGCGATGCTCCGCGCCTGCCTGCCGCACGCGGCCGAACTGGGCCTGGAATCCGTGCTGGTGACGTGCGACGTGGACAACTCCGGTTCGCGCAAGGTGATAGAGGCCGCGGACGGGGAGTTCGAGGACGAGCGCGGCGGGAAGCTGCGCTACTGGATCCGAACCGACCGCCGCCCGTTGAACGTCTAGGACGACATGGACCTGGAGAAGCACCCGCAGCCCGCGCCGCCCCCGGCCCCCGCCGCGGTGTCCCGCGAGGCCGAGGGCTGTCTCGCGATCGCCATCCGCATCCCCGTACGCATCGTGGTCTTCGTCTTCGTCGTCCCGGTGCGCCTCGTCTGGGACGCCCTCACCGCCTTCGGCCGCCTCCTGCACCGGAGCCTGCTGCGCCCGGTGGGGCGTGGACTGGCGTGGCTGGGGCGGGTGTTGATCGTGGTTCCGCTGTCGTGGCTGTACGCGTGGGTGCTCGCGCCGGTCGGAAGGGCCATCGCCTGGGTGGCCACGGCGGTCGCGAGCGGAGTCGGCTGGGTCCTCGTCGGCATCGGCCGCGCCCTCGCCGCCTGCGGCCGGGGCATCGGCGCGGCCTGTGCGTGGCTGTGGCGGTACCTGGTCGTGGTGCCCCTGAGCTGGCTGTGGCGCTACCTCGTGGTGGTGCCCCTGTCGTGGCTGTACCGGCGGGTGTTCAGCCCCGTCGGGCACGGCACCGTGTGGCTGCTGCGGGTGCTGTTCGTGGTGCCCGCGGTGTGGCTGTACGCCAGTGTGCTCACCCCGCTGGGGCATGCGATCGCCTGGCTGGTCAAGGGAGTCGGGGCCGGGATCGGCTGGCTGGCGCGCGGCGTCGTCCTCGTCGTCGGCACGCTCCTGCGGTGGGTCTTCGTGGTGCCGCTGGTCGCGGTGTGGCGGTGGATCCTCACGCCCGTGGGGCGGGTGCTCGCCGTCGTCGGGCGGGAGATCGGGGATGCGCTCGGGCACGCGTGGCGGGTGGCCGGGTATGTGTCGCGGGCCGTGGGGCGGTTCCTGGGCACGCTGCTGCGCCGGCTCTTCGTGGAGCCGGTGCGCTGGGCGTACCGCACGGTCCTCACCCCGATCGGGCACGTGGTCCGGGACGTGGTGTGGCGGCCCGCCGCGAAGGTGGCCCGGGAAGTGGGGCGCGCCACCCGGCAGGCCCTCTCCGCCGCCCGGCAGAGCCTGCGCCAGGCCCGCGCCGACGTGCGCAGGACGCTGTTCGGCGCCCCGCGCGAGCCCGCCCCGGTCCCGGTGGCCCGGCGGGAACCGGACCCCGCGGAGCCACGTACTCTTGGTAGCAGTACGACCGCACTCACGAAGACCGACATTCACTAAGGACAGGGACACTGGGCAAGCGACAGCCCGTAGGCCCGCCGCCCGCACCCGCGGTGCAGCGCATCCGACTGCGCTACACCAAGCGCGGCCGCCTCCGGTTCACCAGCCACCGCGACTTCCAGCGCGCCTTCGAGCGGGCGCTGCGCCGCGCCGAGGTGCCCATGGCGTACTCGGCCGGGTTCACCCCGCACCCGAAGGTGTCGTACGCCAATGCCGCACCCACCGGCACCGGCAGCGAGGCCGAGTACTTGGAGATCGCGCTCACCGCCCCGCGTGACGTGGACAAGCTCCGTGAGCTGCTCGACGAGTCGCTGCCCACCGGGCTCGACATCGTGGACGCGGTCGAGGCCCGCACCTCGGGCCTCGCCGACCGGCTCGCCGCCTCCGTGTGGGAGCTGCGCCTGGAGGGCGTCGAGCTCGCCGAGGCGGAGCGCGCCGCGGCCGCCTTCCTGGCCGCCGAGACCGTCGAGGTCCAGCGCCGCACGAAGAACGGCATGCGCACCTTCGACGCCCGCGAGGCCGTCGCGAGCCTGGCAGCGATCAATGATCCGGCTGATAGGCCGACCGACAGAGCCTGTGCGATACTGCGGCTGGTTGTTCGGCACGTGACACCTGCCGTGCGACCCGACGACGTCCTGTCCGGTCTCCGAGCTGTGGCCGACCTGGCGCCGCCGGTCCCCGCAGCGGTGACCAGGCTGGCGCAGGGGCCATTCGATGACGAGACCGGCACGGTGACCGACCCGCTCGCACCCGACCGCGAGGCAGCCTGAACTGCCGCCGCGAAGGTGCCGGCGTAAGGAAGGTCCCGCGTAGGGACGGATGTCGAAGCGCCGCCCTCGTACTCGGGAGCCACCTGGGTCGGGCAGCGCACTGACCGAGACTTTCGCCAGGCCGTCCGCACATGGGCGTACGGAACCGGCGAGACAAGACATAGAGAGCTCCCGTGCGGCGCCCGCGCCCCGGATGGCGGCCCCGCTGTTTGCGCAGCGCGGGCCGGAAACACCGGACCAGGCGCGGCGCCCGGGAGCGTGACGGGAGAACCGCCCGCATGCTTGAGCCGAACGAACCCACTGAGGGCTCGGAACAGAACAGCACCCCCAGCGACACCCTGCCTCCGCGCCGTCGGCGCCGGGCGGCGTCGCGTCCCGCGGGACCCCCCGCGGGCACCGCCGAGGCGGCTCCGGCCATACCGGCCACCCCCGCCACGGACCAGGGCGCCGAGAGCGCCGACACGGCGGCAGCGGCCGAGGCCGCGCCCGCCGGGACCCCGCAGGCCGAGGCCGCGCCCGCCG
>NZ_JBHYJB010000085.1:0-15175 GCF_042740175.1 Streptomyces sp. NPDC059009
GCTCAAAAGAGCCCGTCCGGCGATTGAGGACGAGGCGCGAAGCGCCGATGGGGGTCCGGGGGGCGGAGCCCCCCGGAGGGTGCCCCAGGACGGTTACCCCAGTCGGGAGACGTCCCGCACCGCGCCCTTGTCCGCGCTCGTCGCCATCGCCGCGTACGCCCGCAGCGCCGCCGACACCTTGCGCTCGCGGTTCGCGGGGGCGTACACGCCGTTCAGGGCGGAGTCGCGGCGGGTCAACTCGTCGTCCGCGACCAGGAGTTCGATCGTGCGGCCCGGGATGTCGATGCGGATCCGGTCGCCGTCCTGGACCAGGGCGATCGTGCCGCCCGAGGCCGCCTCGGGCGACGCGTGGCCGATCGAGAGGCCCGACGTACCGCCGGAGAAGCGGCCGTCCGTGATCAGGGCGCAGGTCTTGCCGAGGCCGCGGCCCTTGAGGAAGGAGGTGGGGTAGAGCATCTCCTGCATGCCGGGGCCGCCCTTGGGGCCCTCGTAGCGGATGACCACCACGTCGCCGTCCGTGATCTGCTTGTTGAGGATCTTCTCGACGGCCTCCTCCTGGGACTCGCAGACCACCGCGGGGCCCTCGAACGCCCAGATCGACTCGTCGACGCCCGCCGTCTTCACCACGCAGCCGTCGACGGCGAGGTTGCCCTTGAGGACCGCCAGACCGCCGTCCTTCGAGTAGGCGTGCTCGGCGGAGCGGATGCAGCCGCCCTCGGCGTCCGTGTCCAGGGCCTCCCAGCGCTCCGACTGGGAGAAGGCGGTGGCGGAGCGGACGCAGCCGGGGGCCGCGTGCCACAGCTCGACGGCCTCGGCGGAGGGCGAACCCCCGCGCACGTCCCAGGTCTTGAGCCAGTCGGCGAGGGAGGCGGAGTGGACCGTGTGCACGCCCTCGTTCAGCAGGCCGCCGCGGTAGAGCTCGCCGAGGAGGGCGGGGATGCCGCCCGCGCGGTGCACGTCCTCCATGTAGTACGTGCGGTCCTTCGCCACGTTCGGGGCGACCTTGGCGAGGCACGGGACGCGGCGCGAGACCGCGTCGATGGCGTCGAGGCCGAAGTCGACGCCCGCCTCCTGGGCGGCGGCCAGCAGGTGCAGGATCGTGTTGGTGGAGCCGCCCATCGCGATGTCGAGCGCCATCGCGTTCTCGAAGGCGTCGAAGGTGGCGATGTTGCGCGGCAGGACCGTCTCGTCGTCCTGGTCGTAGTAGCGCTTGGTGATGTCGACGACCGTGCGGCCCGCGTTCTCGTAGAGGGCGCGGCGGGCGGTGTGTGTGGCGAGGACCGAGCCGTTGCCGGGCAGGCTCAGGCCGATGGCCTCGGTCAGGCAGTTCATGGAGTTGGCCGTGAACATGCCGGAGCAGGAGCCGCAGGTCGGGCAGGCGTTCTCCTCGATGCGGAGGATGTCCTCGTCCGAGATCTTGTCGTTCACCGCGTCCGAGATCGCGTCGACCAGGTCGAGGGTGCGGACCGTGCCGTCCACGAGGGTCGCGCGGCCGGACTCCATCGGGCCGCCGGAGACGAAGACCGTGGGGATGTTCAGGCGCAGGGCGGCGTTGAGCATGCCCGGCGTGATCTTGTCGCAGTTCGAGATGCAGATCAGGGCGTCGGCGCAGTGGGCCTCGACCATGTACTCGACCGAGTCCGCGATCAGGTCGCGGGAGGGCAGCGAGTAGAGCATGCCGCCGTGGCCCATCGCGATGCCGTCGTCGACCGCGATCGTGTTGAACTCGCGCGGGATGCCGCCCGCCTCCGTGATCGCCTCGCTGACGATGCGGCCGACGGGGGCGAGGTGGGTGTGGCCCGGCACAAACTCGGTGAAGGAGTTGGCGACCGCGATGATCGGCTTCCGGCCGATGTCCGCGCCTGGTACCCCGGAGGCTCGCATCAGGGCGCGTGCGCCCGCCATGTTGCGGCCGTGGGTGACTGTGCGGGACCTCAGCTCGGGCATCGTCGCTCGCTCCTTCAGGGACGTCAGAGACGTGACGTCAAGACTGCGGTCGAGCGTACGCCGCCGCTCCGAGATCTGGACAGGCTGTCCGGATGACGGGACGGCTGTCTCGCTGAGCGACCAGCCCCCAGGTGCGGGCCGGGGTCTCTCAGTCCCCCGTCAGGTGCCCCTGCACCACCGGCGCCACCCGGGCGATGACCTGCTCCGCGTCCGCCGACGCCAGCGGCTCGACCTTGATCACATAGCGGAGCATCGCGGTGCCCACGAGCTGGGCGGCGGCGAGGGTGGCCCGCAGTTCGGCGTCGGGCAGTTGAACGCGGCGGGCGATCCGGCCGAGCAGCTGGGCCGCGACCAGGCGCCGGAAGACCGCGGCCGCCGTCTCGTTGTTCACCGCGGAGCGCACGATCGCGAGGAGCGGGGCGCGGGTCGCGGGGTTCTCCCAGATGCCGAAGATGAAGCGGGTCAGCCGCTCCCCGACGCCGTCGAGCGGGCCCTCGTCGATCGCCCCGGAGGCCGAGAGCGCGGGCACGAAGGCCACCTCCACGGCCGCCTCGAAGACCTGTTCCTTGGTGCCGAAGTAGTGGTGCACGAGCGCCGGGTCGACCCCGGCTGCCTTGGCGATGGAGCGCACCGACGTCTTCTCGTACCCGCGCTGCGCGAACTCCTCGCGGGCCGCCGCGAGGATCCGGTCGCGGGTGGCCGGGCCCGCCGCCGACTCCGTACGGGAGGGGCGTCCCCTGCGGCGCGGAGCGGTGGCCGTCACGGGCGCGAGGCCGTCGCCGAGGAGGCCAGGTGCAGGCGGGTGTAGGCGAGGGCCTCGGCGAGGTCGGCCTCGCGTTCGGCGCTGGACATGGCGCGGCGGGTGTTGACCTCGATCACCACGTGGCCGTCGAAGCCGCTGGTGGCGAGGCGCTCCAGGAGCTCGGCGCAGGGCTGGGTGCCGCGGCCCGGGACCAGGTGCTCGTCCTTGGCGGAACCCTTGCCGTCGGCGAGGTGGACGTGGCCGAGCCGGTCGCCCATGCGGTCGATCATCTGCATCGCGTCGGTGCGGGCGGTCGCGGTGTGGCTGAGGTCGACCGTGAAGTGGCGGTAGTCGTCCTTGGTGACGTCCCAGTCGGGGGCGTAGGCGAGCATCTCGCGGTCGCGGTAGCGCCACGGGTACATGTTCTCGACGGCGAACCGCACATCCGTCTCGTCGGCCATCCGCCAGATCCCCGTGACGAAGTCGCGGGCGTACTGCCGCTGCCAGCGGAACGGCGGGTGCACGACGACCGTCGAGGCGCCCAGCTTCTCGGCGGCGGCCCGGGCCCGCTGGAGCTTCACCCAGGGGTCGGTGGACCAGACGCGCTGCGTGATCAGCAGGCAGGGCGCGTGCACGGCGAGGATCGGGATGCGGTGGTAGTCGCTGAGGCGGCGCAGCGCCTCGATGTCCTGGCTGACGGGATCCGTCCAGACCATGACCTCGACACCGTCGTAGCCGAGGCGCGCGGCGATCTCGAAGGCCGTCGCCGTCGACTCCGGATAGACCGAGGCCGTCGACAGGGCGACCTTCGCATCCGGGATGCGCACCACTGGTTCTGCCACGAGGGACAGAGTACGGGCCCTCACTTCGCCCCGGGGAGCCCGGGGGATCCGGGGCATCCGGTCTCGGCCGATACGCCTCCCCGCCTCTCCCTGTCCGCTGCCTGTCCGCTCCCTGCCCGCTGCTTCCCCGCGCCCTGTCCCCCCCTACGTCGGCAGGTGGTCCAGTCGCCGCAGGATCACGCCCTCGCGCAGCGCCCACGGACAGATCTCCAGCGTCTCGACGCCGAAGAGGTCCATGGCGCCCTCGGCGACAAGCGCCCCGGCGAGCAGCTGTCCGGCCCGGCCCTCGGAGACCCCGGGCAGCTCCGCGCGCTCGGCGGCCGTCATCCCGGCGAGCTGGGGCACCCACTCCTCCAGGGACCTGCGCTTGAGATCCCGCTGGACGTAGAGCCCCTCGGCGCTGCGGGCGGCGCCCGCGAGCCGGGCCAGCTGCTTGAAGGTCTTCGAGGTCGCCACGACGTGATCCGGCTTCCCGAACCTGCTGAACTCCCCGACCGTACGGGCGATCTGGGCGCGGGCGTGGCGGCGCAGGGCCTTCACGTCGGCGGCGTCCGGCGGGTCCTGGGCCAGCCAGGACGCGGTGAGCCGCCCCGCGCCGAGCGGCAGGCTGACCGCCGCGTCGGGCTCCTCGTCGATGCCGTACGCGATCTCCAGGGAGCCGCCGCCGATGTCGAGCACGAGCAGCTTGCCCGCGGACCAGCCGAACCAGCGGCGGGCCGCGAGAAAGGTGAGCCGGGCCTCCTCCTCGCCGGTCAGGACCTGGAGGTCGACGCCGGTCTCCGCGCGGACGCGGCTGAGGACCTCATCCGCGTTGCTGGCCTCGCGCACGGCGGAGGTCGCGAACGGCAGCAGGTCCTCGACGCCCTTGTCCTCGGCGGCCTGCAGCGCCTCCCGCACGGTGGCGACCAGCTGGTCCACGCCATCGGGGCCGATCGCCCCCGCGTCGTCGAGGAGTTGGGCGAGGCGCAGCTCGGCCTTGTGCGAGTGCGCGGGCAGCGGCCGGGCACCGGGGTGGGCGTCCACCACCAGCAGGTGCACCGTGTTCGAACCGACGTCGAGGACTCCGAGTCTCATGTACGGAACGCTACGCCGGGTCGGGGCTCCGTCGGTCTTCGGCCAGGGTCCGGCGCGCATACCCTTGAGTCGTGCCAAAGACGAAAAAGGCGAAGACCGACAAAACGAAGGCATCGAAGTCGGGGAAGCCGAAGGACGCGAAGCAGGCAAAGGGCGCGAAGAACGCCAAGGGTCCGGCGCCGGACGAGAAGGGCCTCGACTTCGCCCGTGCCTGGGTGGAGTTCCCTGATCCGGCGGACGACGAGCAGGTCTTCCGCTGCGATCTGACATGGCTGACCTCTCGTTGGACCTGCATCTTCGGCAGCGGCTGCCAGGGCATCCAGGCGGGGCGCGCGGACGACGGCTGCTGCACGCTGGGCGCGCACTTCTCGGACGAGGACGACGAGAAGCGGGTGGCGGGCTTCGTGGCGCGGCTCACGCCCGACATCTGGCAGCACCACGACATCGGCACGGAGACGGGCTGGGTGTCCCAGGACGAGGACGGCGAGCGCCAGACCCGCCCGTACAACGGCTCCTGCATCTTCCAGAACCGGCCGGGCTTCAAGGGCGGCGCGGGCTGTTCGCTGCACATCCTGGCGCTCAAGGAGGGCCGCGAGCCGCTGGAGACCAAGCCGGACGTCTGCTGGCAGCTGCCGGTGCGGCGCACCTATGAGTGGATCGACCGGCCCGACGACACCCGCGTCCTCCAGGTCTCCATCGGGGAGTACGACCGCAGGGGCTGGGGCCCCGGGGGCCACGACCTGCACTGGTGGTGCACCTCGGCGACGTCGGCGCACGGCGCGGGCGAGCCGGTGTACGTCTCGTACCGGCCGGAGCTGATCGAGCTGATGGGCAAGGCGGGCTACGACCGCCTCGCCGAGCTGTGCGAGGAGCGGCTCGCCTCTCAACTCCCGCTGCTGGCACCGCATCCGGCGGATCCGCAGACCGCTTCGTAGCTCAGCCCGGGCCCGGGTCGCCGCTGCCGCTGGGCGGCGGCGACGTGTCGCCCGGGTCGGACGGGGTGGTCGTGGGGTCCGAGTCGGTCGGCGTCGGGGTCGGGTCCGTGGGGGTCGGATCGGTCGGGGTCGGGTCCGTGGGCGTGGGGTCCGTGGGGGTCGGATCCGTCGGTGTCGGGTCCGTGGGCGTGGGGTCGGTCGGGGTCGGGTCCGTGGGGGTGCCGGGGTCGGTGGGGGTGGTGGGGTCCGTGGGGTGCGGCGAGGTCGAACCGCCGCTGCCGTGGCCGTCGATGGAGATGACCGCTCCGGAGGGGGCGATCGCGATGCGCGCACGCCAGTGCCCGGACGGCTCCCTGTTCTGATCGACGTACACCTGGATCGTGACCGTCTCGCCCGGCCGCAGCGTCCCGGAGGACTGGCTCAGATAGAGCCAGGAGGCGCCTGTGCGCGCCGACCAGTGGACCGGCGCGCCCCCGGAGGCCGTCAGCGTGATGAGCGTCGTGCCGCCGCTGGGCTGGGCCTCCACGGTGAGCCGCCCGGGGCCCGTACGGGAGTCGCTGGGCGCCTCGCCGCCGCTGATGACCTCTACGGAGACGTCGGGTGAGCGGCTGCCCGCGGTGAAGCGGGGGTCGGGGGTGGTGTCGGCGTTGCCCGCGTTCTCGTACCGGTCCCGCGCGCGGTCGCCGTCCATGCCGCCGGGGTTCTCGGCCTCGCTCGCGGAGACCGAGCTGCCGCCCTGGCTCTCGCCGGTGAGCGGGCCGCGGTAGGCGGCCCAGAGGGCGAGCACCGGGGCGGCCACGACGGTGGCGACGACCGTCGTCGTGACGGCACGCGCGCGGAGGCGGTCGCGGCGGGCGGCGTGGTCCTTCGGGTCCATCGGGAAGCCGCGCCGGTCGAAGCGCGGGACCCCGCCCCTGCGGCCGGCGCGCGGGCCGTGGGCGAGGGCCATGTGCAGGGCCGCGCGCGGGGCTTCGAGCACGGGAAGCGCGGCCGGGGTGACGGCGGTGCCGGGCCAGGCGCCCGCTCCGGCGCGCTCGGCGGTGCGACGGCAGCGGGGGCAGTCGTCGACGTGCCGGACGAGCTCGCGGCGCAGAGCGGTGCCGAGGAGGAGCTGGTTGTCGCCGGTGAGACGGGCCACGGCCGGGCAGGTGCCGGTCTCCACGACGGCGAGCGCGGCGCGGGTCCGCTCGACCTCGCAGGCGGCGGAGGCGAGCAGCTCGCGCGCGCGGGCGGGGTCCATGCCGAGGACGGCGGCCACTTCGGCGGGACCGAGCTGGTGGCGGACGGCGAGCTCAAGTGCCTCGCGCTGCTCGGGAGTTGTGCCCGCCGCCTCCGGCCAGGCCAGCTGGGCCAGCTCGCGGGTGCGCTGCCGCTCGGCCTCCGGGGAGAGCGGGGCGGGCCCGGGCTCGCGGGCGGCGCGGCGGCGGGTGGTGGATTGCGGTGCGGTGGCGGCGTGAGCCTGGCGGCCGCGCTTGGCCTCGGCGAGCCGGCGCAGACAGACCCAGCGCGCGAGGGCGTAGAGCCAGGGGCGCAGATCCGTTTCGGCAGCCGGAGCGTGCGCGCGTGCGCCCCGGCTCTCGGCGAGCGTGAGGACGTCGGCGAGGGCAGCGGTGGCGGCGTCGTGGTCGCACAGCACGGAGAGGCAGTACGTGAACAGGCCGTCCAGGAACGGCTCGTGGCGCGGGGCCGACGGGGACGTCGGCGAGGACGCGGCGGATGATTCGGGCGCACTCTTCGCCGAGCGCGCCGCGGACCGGGACGGCGCGCGCTTTCGCGCGTCTCTGTGCGCCCGGTGTGCGCCGGTTGCGTACGGGGAGGTTTCCGGCCTGCTGCTCATCACCCGTGCGACCGTAGGCGGATGATGCCGGGCCCTTCTCCCCCCTTGAGCACTTTTAATCCTTACGGGTGAACAGATCCCTCAAAAGGGGACAGGAAGCGCAGATTCCGGCGACCGTGCGCCCCGGCCGGCCTCCCTGACGGCGCTCGACGACCACCGGGCACGGCCACCGAGCACCGCACCGGGCACGGCCGCCGACACCCACTGTCAGTGTCCCCCGCTACGGTTCCGTGCATGGCTGCCCGTACGAAATCGACCAACACCGGCAAGCAACGCCCGTCCTACCGCTGCACCGAGTGCGGCTGGCAGACGGCCAAGTGGCTCGGCCGCTGCCCCGAGTGCCAGGCGTGGGGAACGGTCGAGGAGTACGGCGCGCCCGCTGTGCGTACGACGGCCCCCGGCCGCGTCACCTCCTCCGCGGTCCCCATCGGCCAGGTCGACGGCCGCCAGGCCACCGCCCGCACCACCGGCGTGCCCGAGCTGGACCGCGTCCTCGGCGGCGGCCTGGTGCCCGGCGCCGTGGTGCTGCTCGCGGGCGAGCCCGGCGTCGGCAAGTCGACGCTGCTCCTGGACGTCGCGGCGAAGGCGGCCAGCGACGACCACCGCACGCTCTATGTCACCGGCGAGGAGTCGGCGAGCCAGGTCCGCCTGCGCGCCGACCGCATCAAGGCGATCGACGACCACCTGTACCTGGCGGCCGAGACCGATCTCGCCGCCGTCCTCGGCCACTTGGACGCGGTGAAGCCGTCCCTCCTCATCCTCGACTCGGTGCAGACGGTCGCCTCCCCGGAGATCGACGGGGCACCGGGCGGCATGGCCCAGGTCCGCGAGGTCGCGGGCGCCCTGATCCGCGCCTCCAAGGAGCGCGGCATGGCGACCCTCCTGGTGGGTCACGTCACGAAGGACGGCGCCATCGCGGGCCCCCGCCTCCTGGAGCACCTGGTGGACGTGGTGCTGCACTTCGAAGGCGACCGCCACGCCCGCCTCCGCCTGGTGCGCGGCGTGAAGAACAGGTACGGGACGACGGACGAGGTCGGCTGCTTCGAGCTCCACGACGAGGGCATCACCGGCCTCGCCGACCCCAGCGGCCTCTTCCTCACCCGCCGCGCCGAGCCGGTCCCCGGCACCTGTCTCACGGTCACCCTGGAGGGCCGCCGCCCCCTCGTCGCCGAGGTCCAGGCCCTCACCGTCGACTCCCAGATCCCCTCCCCCCGCCGCACGACGTCCGGCCTGGAGACCTCCCGCGTCTCGATGATGCTGGCCGTCCTGGAGCAGCGCGGCCGCATCAGCGCGCTCGGCAAGCGCGACATCTACAGCGCGACGGTGGGCGGCGTGAAGCTCTCCGAGCCCGCCGCCGACCTCGCGGTCGCCCTCGCCCTGGCCAGCGCGGCCAGCGACACCCCGCTGCCGAAGAATCTCGTCGCGATCGGAGAAGTGGGCCTGGCGGGCGAGGTCAGAAGGGTCACGGGCGTGCAGCGCAGACTGGCCGAGGCGCACCGCCTCGGCTTCACCCACGCCCTGGTTCCCGCCGACCCCGGCAAGGTCCCGCCCGGTATGAAGGTCACCGAAGTCGCCGACATGGGGGACGCGCTGCGTGTCCTTCCCCGGTCCCGTCGCCGAGAGGCCCCACGGGAGGAGGAAGACCGCCGGTAGACTTTGCCCTGGTCTCGCCCATCCGTACGAAGCAAGGCGTGCGGCAGTGGGCTCAGGGGGCCTGGACAACCTGCGACCCGAGGAGTGCAGTGGCAGCCAACGACCGGGCAGCAGGCCCCGGCAAGCCCGGTGGCGCCCTGGGTGCCGATGGTCTGATGCGCGCCGCCCTGAGCGCGGTCGCGCCCGGCACGGCCCTGCGCGACGGCCTGGAGCGCATCCTCCGCGGCAATACCGGCGGCCTGATCGTCCTCGGCTTCGACAAGACGGTCGAGTCGATGTGCACGGGCGGCTTCAACCTGGACGTCGAGTTCACGGCGACCCGCCTGCGCGAGCTCTGCAAGCTCGACGGCGGCATCGTCCTCGACAAGGACATCACCAAAATCCTGCGCGCGGGCGTCCAGTTGGTGCCGGACCCGACGATCCCCACGGAGGAGACGGGCACGCGCCACCGCACCGCGGACCGCGTCAGCAAGCAGGTCGGCTTCCCGGTCGTCTCCGTCTCCCAGTCGATGCGCCTCATCGCCCTCTATGTCGACGGCCAGCGCCGCGTCCTGGAGGACTCGGCGGCGATCCTCTCCCGCGCCAACCAGGCCCTCGCGACCCTGGAGCGCTACAAGCTCCGCCTGGACGAGGTCGCGGGCACCCTCTCCGCCCTGGAGATCGAGGACTTGGTGACCGTGCGGGACGTCACCGCGGTCGCCCAGCGCCTGGAGATGGTCCGCCGCATCGCCACGGAGATCGCGGAGTACGTGGTGGAGCTGGGCACCGACGGCCGCCTGCTCGCCCTCCAACTGGACGAGCTGATCGCGGGCGTCGAGCCGGAGCGCGAGCTCGTCGTGCGCGACTACGTCCCCGAGCCCACCGCCAAGCGCTCCCGCACGGTGGACGAGGCGCTCGCCGAGCTGGACTCCCTCAGCCACGCGGAGCTGCTCGAACTGCCCATCGTGGCCCGCGCGTTGGGCTACACCGGCTCCCCCGAGGCCCTGGACTCGGCGGTCTCCCCCCGCGGCTTCCGCCTCCTCGCGAAGGTCCCGCGGCTGCCCGGCGCCATCATCGACCGCCTCGTCGAGCACTTCGGCGGCCTGCAGAAGCTGCTCGCCGCGAGCGTGGACGACCTGCAGACGGTGGACGGGGTGGGCGAGGCCCGGGCCCGCAGCGTGCGCGAGGGTCTCTCGCGGCTCGCGGAGTCCTCGATCCTCGAGCGCTACGTGTAACCGGCGGCGCCCTCAAGGGAGTTGGGGCGCCTTCAAGGGAGTTGGGGCGCCCTCAAGAGAATTGGGGCGCCGCACCTCCGTAAGCCCCGGTAAGGCTCAGTCCTTCTCCAGCACGAACGACGCCCGCGCCGCCCCGAGCCCTGGCGCCTTCGCCTCCACCAGGTACGTGCCCGCCTTCGCGGAGCCAGCGGGCGGCGTCGCGCAGTGGTCCGCGCTCGGCTTGCGGTCCCACTCCACGGCGTGCGTGACCTTGCCCTCGGCGGGGATGCGCAGCAGCAGGGAGCCGCTGCCGCCCGGGCAGTCGTCCGAGGACCAGATCTCGTCGTCGGTGTCGGCCTGAGTGATCGTCAGCACCGTCTCGGCGCCGCCGAGATCGAGCTTGCAGGCCCCGCCCGAGCCGTTCGCCGCGGTCACCTCGAACTTGGGCTTCTCCCCGACCTCGTACGAGTTCTTGATGCTGCGCAGCGTCAACTTCACGTCGCCGCTGGTGCAGTTGGGGAGGCGGGACCCGGCGGGCAGCCGGTCGCCCGAGCCTCCTCCGCCCTTCGCGCCGTCGTCGGAGCCGGAGCCCCCGGCCCCGCCGGAGCCGGACCCGTCACCCCCGCCGTCGCCCGAACCGGAACCGTCACCGCCGCCGTCGCCCGCACCGCTGCCGCTCGACTCGTCGCGCCCGCCCGGGTGTTCGCTGATGGCGGGCCCGGAGCCCGAGGGGCCGGGGGTGATGGAGGTCGCGGGGCCCTTGTCGTTGGGTCCGCCCGCACCGTTCTTCCCGTCCCCGCCACCGGAGGTGACGACCCATACGACGAGGAGGAGAAGCAGTCCGAGCACGGACAGCAGAACGGCCCTCCGTCGCCAGTAGATGGAGGAGGGAAGCGGCCCGACCGGATTGCGCAGAGATCCCACGGCCCAAACCTTACGAGAGATCCGCGGCTTCTCCTGCCCCACCCGCCGCCCTCGGCCACATCTTTTGCCGATCATCATCCCGGATCCGGGCGTCTTCCCCTGTCTTTCGTCAGGGGTGTGAGGGGCCGATCGCCAGGTGTGACGATTCGGGTCCACTCCGTACCGTCCGTAATCATGGACACCATGGACGACGATCTCTACCGCGACATCACCGATTTCGCCCACGACACTCCCTCGTGGGTGCAGCACCTCGCCGAGGTGTGGACGGAGCTGGGCCTGCTGCTCTTCGGCGTGCTCTTCGTCGTCGCGTGGTGGCGGGCGCGGCGCGGTGATCCGCGTGCCGTCGCGGTCGCGGTGCTCGCGCCGCTGGCCACGGCGGTGGCGTACGTCTGCAGCGAGCTGATCAAGTCCGCGGTGGACGAGGAGCGGCCCTGCCGGGCGGTCTCCGGCGCCGTGACCTCGCTCGTCGAGTGCCCGCCGCACGGCGACTGGTCGTTCCCCAGCAACCACTCCACGATCGCGGCGGCCGCGGCGGTCGGGCTCGCGCTCGCCTGGCCGCGGATCGCGGCGCTGACCGTGCCGATGGCGGTGCTCATGGCCTTCTCGCGGGTCTTCGTCGGCGTGCACTACCCGCACGACGTGGCGGTCGGACTGGTGCTCGGCGCCGTCCTCGCCTTTGTCGTCGTCCGGCTCGCGACGCGTCCGGCGACACGGGTGGTGGAGGCGATGCGCGGGTCCTCGACGGGCCTCGTGCGCTGGTTCGCGGGCCCCGGCCCGGCCCGCCCCGCCCACCTCACGACGGCTCCGCCGCAGGTCCCCGACACCCCGACGATGACGCTGCCGCGCCACGACCCCCGGCACACGCCCGCCGAGGGCCACCACCCCCATGCCCCCTCCGCGGGCCACACCCCCCACGCACCGTCCGACGGCCAGGCGCACACGCCCTACGACGGCCGCTCGCACCGCCCCTGAGCCCGGCTCACCGGGTCACCGGGTTACCGGGTCACCGGGTCACGAGGCCCGCTTCGTACGCCACGATCGCCGCCTGGACGCGGTTCTTGACCCCCAGCCGGTCGAGGACCGCGCTCACATACGCCTTCACCGTCCCCTCGACGAGGCTGAGCCGGGCGGCGATCTCCGGGTTGGACAGCCCCTCGCCGACGAGCCCGAGCACCTCCCGCTCGCGCGGCGTCAGGACCTCGGTACGGGCCCGGGCCTCGGCGGCCCGGCCGAGCCGCTGGGCGCCGAAGCCGTCGATGACATGGCGGGCCACCTTCGGTGACAGGAAGGCCGCGCCACCCGCCACCGCCCGTACACCCGCGATGAGTTCATGCGGATCACCGGACTTGAGCAGGAACCCGGTGGCACCACCGCTGAGGGCACGCGCGATGTAGGCGTCCTCGGAGAAGGTCGTCAGCATGGCGACGGCGCTCCCCGGTACCGTCCGGGCGATCTCCTCCGCCGCCGCGAGCCCGTCGAGACGCGGCATGCGGATGTCGAGCAGGGCGACATCGGGCCGGTGGGCCTGCGCGAGGGCGACCGCCGCACGCCCGTCGGCGGCCTCGGCGACGATGTCGATGTCCTGCCCGGCGGCGAGGATGGCCCGCACGCCCGCCCGGATCATGGCCTCGTCATCGGCGAGCAGCACGCGGATCACGAAGCACCCTCCCCGGCCGACGGGCGAACACCCGGCACCGACCGCCGCACCACGCCTCCACCCTCGCCACCACCACCGCCACCACCTCCACCACCGCCACGCCCACGACCTACACACACCGCCCGCGTCACCGCGCTCACCGCATCCACTCCTTCTCCTCCTCCTGCACTTCCTGTCCCGTACCGGCCTTGGGGATCACGCTCTTCGCCACCAACCTCGGCCCGTCGGGTCCGGCGCCCGCGAAGCACAGCCTGAAGTGCGCGACCGTGGTGAAGAGTTGGCCGCTGGCGCGGTAGTAGCGGCAGTCGGCGCCTGCCGGGGCGCGGGGTGCGCGGTCGGTCGGCGGGTCGTCCTCCGCCCGGTCCGGAAGCAGGGGCTGTACGTCGGTCAGGGCGGCGCCGAGGTGCAGGCGCGCGTAGTCGTCGGGGTCGAGGACGGAGTGCGAGCGCGAGTACGCGTACCAGCCGAAGGCTCCGCCCACGAGCAGCACGCCCGTGCCGACGGCGGCGCCGAAAGCCAGGGCGGTGCGGCGCCGGGCGAGGGCGAGCACGGTGCCGGGGGCACCCCGCAGCTCCTCCGGCACCCGCGGGGCACCCCCGGCCGGTACGCGGGCCCGGATCCGGAATCCGCCGTCACCGTGCGGCCCCGCGTCGAGGCTCCCGCCGAGCGCCGCGAGCCGGTCCCGCAGCCCGGCGAGACCGGAGCCCCCGCCCGCTGCTGAACCAGGCTGCTGGGGACGTTCGTTGGTGACCGTGACCAGGGCGGCGGAGGGCTCGTGGTCGACGCGGACCTCGACGGGCGCGCCGGGCGCGTGCTTGGCGGCATTCGTGAGGGCTTCCTGGACGACTCGGTGGACCATGCGCCGACGGCCGGCCATGCGATCGCCCCTGGTCAACTCCCGGGCTCCCACATCACCCACCTCATCGCCCGCCTCATCACCTGTCTCCTCGCCGCCCCCTTCCCCGCCGACGTAGCGCACGTCGAGCCCCGACTCCGCGGCGCGCGCCACGAGGGCCTCGACCGTCTCGCCGGGCGGGGCCAGCGGGGCCGGTTCGTCGTCCTCCTCGCGGAGCAGGCCGATGATCTGGTGGAGCCGGTCCGTGGCGTCGGAGGCGGCGACGCGCAGGTCCGCGGCGGCGTCGCGGTGCCGGTCCGGCAGGTCGGGGGCGACCTGGAGGGCACCCGCGCGCACGGCGATCAGGCTCAGCTCGTGGCCCAGCGAGTCGTGCATGTCCTGGGCGATACGGGCCCGTTCGCGCAGCCGGGCCCGGTCGGCGACGATGCGCTGCTCCTGCTCCAGCTGCTCGGCGCGGGCGAGCGCGGCCGTGGTCAGCTCGCGGCTCTGGCGCCCGTAACGGCCCGCGAGCCACGGAAACACCGCCCCGAAGAGCAACGTCCCCATGAGGACCAGCCACTCCACGACGGGATCCACGTCCCGTACGACGATCTTGGCCGTGCCCACCAGGGCGACCGCGCCGAAGGCGAGCAGCGCGGGTCGCTCGCGGCGCGCCCGGCGGCCGAGCTGGAAGGCGAAGACGGCGAGCGCGGCGCCGTACGAGAGCGAGAAGAGGGACGGGCCCGCGGTCAGGCCGAGGCCCGCCGCGAGCAGGAAGGCGAGCAGCGGACGGCGTCTGCGGGTCGCGCAGGCGAGTGCGAGGGCCGTGAGCGAGGTGAGCTGCTGTGCGGGGCCGGTCGGCTCGTTGAAGCCCAGCCGGTCCACGGAGAGCGCGGGGGCGGCGAGGGCGGCCCAGAGCAGGGCGTCGGCGAGGCGAGGGCTCTTCACGGTGCCGACGGTACGGGGGCGGGTGGGGGCGGCGCCCCTGCCGATCGTCAGGGTGCGGGTGGTCCCTGCCGGGGGGCTTCTTCCCCAATCCCGCCCCTTCCCGAAACGGCGACTCCGTCGCCCCTGGGGCGCTCTTCCTGGGGCTTTGCCCCTAGACCCCCGATCGGCCTGAACGGCCTCGTCCTCAAACGCCGGACGGGCTGAAGGGCACCCCCGGGGTGAGGCTGAAGAGGCCCGGGGGGAGAGGGGAAGCAGGGGAAAGGCGGGGAAGGGCGGGAGGGGAAGGCGCCTGGGGGGGAGGCGGGGACGGGCTGGAAGGGGGGGCGGGCGGCAGACGTGCGACCGCCAGGGGACAGGGGGCGTGGCGGGGACGGGGCGGCCTGCGGACGTTCGACGGCCAGGGGTGGGATGCGGGGAAGTGTGGCAGGGGCGACACGGCCTGCAGACGCGCGCGACGGTCAAGAGGTGTGGAAGGGGCGATACGGGCCGTAGACGGGCGACGGCGCAAGGGGTGGGGGCTGTCTACCGAGAGGCGCGGGCAGGGATGACGGCCCGCAGACGGGCGACGGCGCAAGGGGTGGGGACGCG
>NZ_JBHYJB010000086.1:0-14063 GCF_042740175.1 Streptomyces sp. NPDC059009
GGGGAACTGCGCGCTCAGCCCCCACGAACCCGCAAACGCATCTGCCGTGGTCCGTTCTACGGCGGGTGCGGCCCGCCGCGGGCTGGTCGCGCAGTTCCCCGCGCCCCTGTGGGGCACCCCTCCCGGCAGCCCTCAGCGGGAGCTACCTGCGCTCACAGCGAACAGTTCCCCTACCGGGATTCCCTGGCGGGAGCCACGCGTTAGGGTCCATGAATACGAGGGCAGGGGAGTCCCCGCAACCGCACAGCGCAGCGCCCCCCGCCCCCCAGAAGACGTGAGACGGCCCGGCGCCGTCGTAAGACGAGCAGGTGGATACGTGACGAATCTGATGCCCTCCGCCGCCGGCGAGCCTTCCATCGGTGGTGGCCTCGGCGACCAGGTCTACAACCGGCTGCTCAACGAGCGGATCATCTTCCTCGGCCAGCCGGTCGACGACGACATCGCGAACAAGATCACCGCGCAGCTGCTGCTCCTTGCCTCCGACCCGGACAAGGACATCTACCTCTACATCAACAGCCCCGGCGGCTCGATCACTGCTGGCATGGCGATCTACGACACCATGCAGTACATCAAGAACGACGTGGTGACGATCGCGATGGGCATGGCCGCCTCCATGGGCCAGTTCCTGCTCAGCGCCGGTACCCCCGGCAAGCGCTTCGCGCTGCCGAACGCCGAGATCCTCATCCACCAGCCCTCCGCGGGCCTCGCCGGTTCCGCCTCGGACATCAAGATCCACGCCGAGCGGCTGCTGCACACGAAGAAGCGGATGGCCGAGCTCACGGCGTTCCACACCGGTCAGACGGTGGAGCAGGTCACGCACGACTCCGACCGCGACCGCTGGTTCGACCCGGAGGAGGCCAAGGAGTACGGCCTCATCGACGACATCATGCCGACGGCGGCCGGAATGCCGGGCGGCGGCGGCACCGGAGCCTGACGGGTCTGACTGACCCGTTCCGAGCCCCGAAGCCGACCTCAGCCCATCTTCAGGAGACACAGTGAACGACTTCCCCGGCAGCGGCCTCTACGACCGGATGCGCGCCGAGCAGGCCGCCGGCCAGTACACCGGCCCGAGCGCCGAGTCCCGCTACGTGATCCCGCGCTTCGTCGAGCGCACCTCGCAGGGCGTGCGCGAGTACGACCCGTACGCGAAGCTCTTCGAGGAGCGCGTGATCTTCCTCGGCGTCCAGATCGACGACGCCTCCGCCAACGACGTCATGGCGCAGCTCCTGTGCCTGGAGTCGATGGACCCCGACCGTGACATCTCGGTCTACATCAACAGCCCGGGCGGCTCCTTCACCGCCCTCACGGCCATCTACGACACGATGCAGTTCGTGAAGCCGGACGTGCAGACGGTCTGCATGGGCCAGGCCGCCTCGGCCGCCGCCGTGCTCCTCGCGGCCGGTACGCCGGGCAAGCGCATGGCGCTGCCGAACGCCCGCGTCCTGATCCACCAGCCGTACAGCGAGACCGGCCGCGGCCAGGTCTCCGACCTGGAGATCGCGGCGAACGAGATCCTCCGCATGCGTGCTCAGCTGGAAGAACTGCTGGCCAAGCACTCCACGACCCCGATCGAGAAGATCCGCGACGACATCGAGCGCGACAAGATCCTCACGGCCGAGGACGCGCTGTCGTACGGCCTGATCGACCAGATCATCTCGACCCGGAAGATGAACAACTCCTCGGTCGCTTGAGCGCGCAGTAGCATCTGCGTTTCCCTTGGCGCGGTTCCTCGGCGAAGTGAACCGTGCCAAGGGGGGCCCGAACGGGGGGCCCGGCAAGGTACCGTCGGATACAAGGCACCAGGAGCCGCTGGACCAAGGGCGTCTCCCAGGCGAAGGGGAAGCACACCGTGGCACGCATCGGTGACGGCGGCGATCTGCTCAAGTGCTCGTTCTGCGGGAAGAGTCAGAAGCAGGTCAAGAAGCTCATCGCAGGCCCCGGTGTGTACATCTGCGATGAGTGCATCGATCTCTGCAACGAGATCATCGAGGAGGAGCTCGCGGAGACGAGCGAGGTGCGCTGGGAGGAACTGCCCAAGCCCCGCGAGATCTACGAGTTCCTGGAGGGTTACGTCGTCGGTCAGGAGCCGGCGAAGAAGGCCCTCTCGGTAGCGGTCTACAACCACTACAAGCGCGTCCAGGCCGGCGAGAACGGCGGCGCGCAGGGTCGTGACGACGCGATCGAGCTCTCCAAGTCCAACATCCTGCTGCTCGGCCCGACGGGTTCCGGCAAGACTCTCCTCGCCCAGACCCTGGCCCGCATGCTGAACGTCCCGTTCGCCATCGCCGACGCGACGGCGCTGACGGAGGCCGGCTATGTGGGCGAGGACGTCGAGAACATCCTCCTGAAGCTGATCCAGGCCGCGGACTACGACGTCAAGAAGGCGGAAACCGGGATCATCTACATCGACGAGATCGACAAGGTGGCTCGCAAGTCCGAGAACCCGTCGATCACGCGCGACGTATCGGGCGAAGGCGTCCAGCAGGCCCTGCTCAAGATCCTTGAGGGCACGACCGCCTCGGTCCCGCCGCAGGGCGGCCGCAAGCACCCGCACCAGGAATTCATCCAGATCGACACGACCAATGTCCTCTTCATCGTGGGCGGCGCGTTCGCGGGCCTGGAGAAGATCATCGAGTCGCGGGCGGGCGCGAAGGGCATCGGCTTCGGCGCCACCATCCACTCCAAGCGCGAGCTGGAGGAGAAGGACCGCTTCGAGGACATCATGCCGGAGGACCTGGTGAAGTTCGGGATGATCCCCGAGTTCATCGGCCGTCTCCCGGTCATCACGAGCGTGCACAACCTGGACCGTGAAGCACTCCTCCAGATCCTGGTCGAGCCCCGCAACGCCCTGGTCAAGCAGTACCAGCGCCTCTTCGAACTCGACGGCGTGGAGCTGGACTTCGAGCGCGGCGCCCTCGAGGCCATCGCGGACCAGGCGATCCTCCGCCAGACCGGCGCCCGCGGCCTGCGCGCCATCATGGAGGAGGTCCTCCAGTCGGTGATGTACGAGGTCCCGTCCCGCAAGGACGTCGCCCGCGTCGTCATCACGGCGGATGTCGTCCACTCGAATGTGAACCCGACCCTGGTCCCCCGCGACGCCCGCGGTTCGGGCAGCGGCGAGCAGAAGTCGGCGTAGCGGCATACGGGTTGCCGTACGCGGCACACCAACTACGAGGGGCGCCCGGCTTGTTGCTCGCGGGGCGCCCCTCTTCGCGTACGAAGTCGCTTGCGTGCCCCGCTACTTGACCTCGACGCGGACGTCGTCGCGCAGCTTGGCGGTCAGGGCCGCGGTCTCGTCCAGGGTGAGCTTCTTGCCGGACAGGGTGGCGCCGCCGTCGGCGTGGGTGACGAACGCGGCGGTGCTGTGGTCGCCCCAGACGCACATCGGGGTCTGGAAGGAGTTCGGGATGCCGTCCTTCTTCTCGGCGTCATCGGCGGCCCCGAGCCGGAACTCGGCCGCCTGGCACTTCATGATGCCGTTCTCGAACCCTGCGGGCTTGAACTCCTCGGGCTCACCGATGAGTTTGACGCCCTCCGCGTCCGACTTGGAGGCGTTCTTCTTCATCTTGGCGAACATGGCGTCGACCACCTTCTCGGGGTCGTCGATGTCGCCGTAGACGCCGCCGAAGTTGAGCGACTTCTGGGTGTTCCCGCTGCCGGACTGGTAGGCGGAGCTGACGTCCTTGGGGTTCGCGACCCCGGCCTGCTCCATCTCCGCGAGGTCCTTCTTGCCCATCCCGCCGGACCCCGAGCTCGTGGTTTCCTTCTGGTACTCACCGGCGACCGTCGAGGGCGTCGTCAGCTTGTACGTCTTCCCGTCGTCGGCGACCGACGAGCCGCCGTCGTCCTTGCCGAGGAGGAAGTACCCGCCGACGCCTATCGCGGCGACCACGGCGATGGCACCGATGACGGCCGCGGCCTTCTTGCCACCGCCTCCACCACCCTGCGGCGGCATGGGCGGCTGCGGGGCCTGCCCGTACGGCGCGTGGGGCTGCTGCCCGTACGGCGGCTGCTGGGGCGGGACCCCCTGGGGGGCCTGCTGGGGGTAGCCGTAGCCGGGCTGGGGGGCCTGGGGCTGCTGGCCGTAGGGTCCGGGCTGCTGGGGCTGCTGGCCGCCGTACGGGCCCGGCTGGTTGTAGCTCATTGCGTGGGGTTCCCCCTCTTGACGCTTACGGTTCGGACGGCTCAGAGCTTGACGCGGGATTCCTTGCGGAACTTGGCCGCCTTGTCCGCGCCGTCCTCGAGGTCGGCGCTCTTGCCGGCCATCACGGTCGCCATGTCCGTGGTGATCACGACGCCGACGGTGCTCTTGTCGCCCCAGATGCAGGTGGCCATCGACATCTTGTCGGGCGTGTCGGCCGCCTCGCCGCCTCCGGCCGACGAGCCGCCGAAGTCGTACTTCATCTCCTGGCACTTCATGACGGCGCCGTCGAGCCCCGACGGGTTGTACGACTCGGGGCTGCCGACCAGAGACATGCTCTGGCCGCTGCTGCCCGAGCCGCTCTTGTCCGCGTTCTTCTTCGCCTCGGCGAACATCGCGTCGACGACGCTCTCCGGGTCCTCGATGTCGCCATAGACGCCGTTGAACTGAAGGATCTTCTGCCCCATCGGGTTGCTCTTGTCGCCCGACTCGTACTGGGCCGAGATGTCCTTGGCGTTCTTCACGCCGTGCTTCTCGGCGTCCTTCATGTCGCTCGGGCCCATGCCGCCTCCGCCGCCGCTGCCCTCCTTCTTCGTGTACTCGGTGAGCACCGTCGCGGGGGTGGTGAGCTTGTGCGGGCCGTCGTCCTTCACGCCGCCGCCGTCGGCCACGGACGAGCCGCCGCCCTTGCCGCCCTTGTCGTCGTCGCCCTTGGTGAGGAAGAAGACGCCGACGCCGACGGCGACCAGCGCGACCACGGTGCCGATGATGATGCCGGTCCGCTTGCCGCTGCCGCCGCCCTGGGGCGGGGGCGGGACCTGGCCGTAGGGGGCCTGGGGCTGCTGGCCGTAGGGGCCGGGCTGGCCGGGCTGTTGGGGGAAGCCGTAGCCCTGCTGGGGCTGGCCCTGGCCGTAGGGGGGCTGCTGGGGCGGGACGCCCTGGGGGGCCTGCTGGGGGTAGCCGTAGCCGGGCTGGGGGGCTTGGGGCTGCTGGCCGTAGGGTCCGGGCTGCTGGGGCTGCTGGCCGCCGTACGGGCCGGGCTGCTGGGGCTGGTTGCCGTACGGGCCCGGCTGGTTGTAGCTCATTGGGTGTGTCCCCTCCGGGGGTCGTGGTGCTGGAGCGTCAGAGGTGTCCGGTGCGTCAGAGGCGTCAGAGCTTGACGCGGACTTCCTTGCGGAGCTTGAGGGCGGTGTCCGAAGCGTCGTCGAGGGACGGGCTCTTGCCCGCCATGGCGTCCGCCATCTCGACCGGGACCGCGATGCCGAGCGTGCTGTGGTCCGCCCAGATGCAGACCGGCATGCGGATCTCCTTCGGGCCGCTCGCGGCGCCGCTGGACGGGGAGTTGTTCTTGAACACGGACTCCTGGCACTTCAGCGCCGCCTCCTTGGTGCTGAAGTCCTCGGGGCTGCCGGTCAGTTCACCGGTGCTGGACCCGTTCCCGGCGTCCTTCGCGGAGTCTTCCTTCAGCTTGGCGAACATGCCGTCGACGGTCTTGGCGGGGTCGGCGATCTTCCCGTACACGCCCATGAACTGAAGGGCCTTGGCCGACAGCGGGTTGCTCTTGTCGCCCGCCTGGTAACCGGCGTTGACCGACGTGGGGTTCAGTACGCCCGCCTTCTCGGCGTCCTTGAGGTCGTCATCGGTGAAGCCGCCGCCGCCGCTCGCGCCGCTGTCCTTCTTGTACTCGCTGAGGACGGTCTCGGGGGTCGTGAGCTTGTGCGGGCCGTCGTCCGTCACGCCGGTCCCGCCGCCACTGCCGCCGCCGTCGGCCACGGACGAGCCGCCGCCCTTGCCGCCCTTGTCGTCGTCCTTCTTGGTGAGGAAGAAGACGCCCGCGCCGACCGCGACCAGTGCGACCACGGCGCCGATGATGATGCCGGTCCGCTTGCCGTTCCCGCCGCCCGGCGGGGGCGGGGGCGGGACCTGGCCGTAGGGGGCCTGGGGCTGCTGGCCGTACGGGGCTTGGGGCTGCTGCCCGTAGGGGCCGGGCTGGCCGTACGGGGGCTGCTGGGGCGGGACGCCCTGGGGAGCCTGCTGGGGGTAGCCGTAGCCGGGCTGGGGAGCCTGCTGCGGCTGGCCGTAGGGGCCCGGCTGCTGCGGCTGGCCGCCGTACGGGCCGGGCTGCTGAGGAGGCTGCCCACCGTACGGGCCCGGCTGGTTGTAGCTCATTGCGGGTTCCGTTCCCCTCGAACGCTTATCTGTTTCAGACATCCTGACCGATGGCCGGTGGGCGTGGGGCCGCCGGGGTGGATCGATGCGGAGTTGTTGATGGGCTGTGCCAGAGGACTGACGTACGAAGGCCCCGAAGCGCTCTGCTTCGGGGCCTTCGTGCCTGTTTACGCCTGCGTGGGCGCTACGCCTTGACCCGTGCGGCCTTGCGGAGCTTGGCCGCGAGCGGGGCGATCTCGTCGGTCGTCATGCCCTTGCCGCCGGTCAGCATGGCCGAGCTGTCGATGCCGTTGACCATGCCGAAGGTGCTGTGGTCCGCCCAGATGCAGAAGGGGATGTCGAAGGACTTGCCGCTCTCCTTGATGGTGGCGGTCTGGCACTTCATCACCGCGTTGTCGAGGCCGTCGGGCGAGACCGACTCGGGGCTGCCGCTCCACGAGACCTCCTCCTTGCTGCCGGCGTTGTCACCGGTGTCCTCGGAGGTCTCGTGAATCTTGTCGAAGCCCTTGTCGACCGCCTTCCCCGGATCACTGATCTCGCCGTACATCCCGTTGAAGCCGACGGTCTTGGGCTTCACCCCGGAGGACTGGTAACTCGCCGTCTCCTGCTTGGCGTTCTCGATGCCGATCTCCGTGGCGGCCTTCTTGTCGTCGTCGCTCGTGAGGCCGGTGTCCGAGGAGTCGCTGCCCTCCTTCTTCTTGTACTCGGCGACCGACGCCGGAGCCACCAGCTTGTGCGGGCCGTCGTCCTTCACGGACGTGGAGCCGCCGTCGTCACCCCGCCCGAAGGCGAAGTACGCGCCCGCGCCGAGCGCCGCCACGAGCACGACCGCGCCGATGACCAGCCCCGCCTTCTTGCCGTTCCCGCCGCCCGGCGGGGGCGGGGGCACCTGGCCGTACGGGGCCTGCGGCTGCTGCCCGTAGGGGCCGGGCTGCTGGGGCTGGCTGTAGCCGCCGGGCTGGCCACCCTGCTGCGGGTAGCCGTAGCCGGGCGGCGGGGTCTGGGGCGGCTGGCCGTACGGGGTCTGGGGCGGCTGGCCCTGGGGCTGCCCGTAGGGGCCCGGCTGCTGCGGCTGCTGGCCGCCGTACGGGCCGGGCTGCTGGGGCTGGCCGTCGTACGGGCCGGGCTGGTTGTAGCTCATGGTGAAGGGTCCCCCTAGGAATGCTGATGTGTACCGGACATCCTGACCGAAGCTCGCGCCCCGTGGGGCTTCCGGAGCCCAAGCGTTACCGCGGATTCCGGTTTCGGCACGGCTCCCGCACACCTCTAAACTGACCCCGTGACCGAGAACACTCAGCAGCAGAATCCAGCGACCACTCCCGAACTGCCGACCCAGTACACGCCGGCCGACGTAGAGGGGACGCTGTACGAGCGCTGGGTAGACCGGGGCTACTTCGCCGCCGACGCGAAGAGCGAGAAGCCGCCGTACACGATCGTCATCCCGCCGCCGAACGTCACCGGCTCCCTGCACCTGGGCCACGCCTTCGAGCACACGCTCATCGACGCCCTCACCCGCCGCAAGCGCATGCAGGGCTTCGAGGTGCTCTGGCAGCCGGGCATGGACCACGCCGGCATCGCCACGCAGAACGTCGTCGAGCGCGAGCTCGCCAAGGAGGGCAAGTCCCGCCACGACCTGGGGCGCGAGGAGTTCATCGAGCGCGTCTGGAAGTGGAAGGGCGAGTCCGGCGGGCAGATCAGCGGGCAGATGCGGCGCCTCGGTGACGGCGTCGACTGGTCGCGCGAGCGCTTCACCATGGACGAGGGCCTCTCCCAGGCCGTCCAGACGATCTTCAAGAAGCTCTACGACGACGAGCTGATCTACCGCGCCGAGCGCATCATCAACTGGTGCCCGCGCTGTCTGACCGCCATCTCCGACATCGAGGTCGAGTACCAGGACGACGACGGCGAGCTCGTCTCGCTGAAGTACGGAGACGGGGACGAGACCGTCGTCGTCGCCACCACGCGCGCGGAGACGATGCTCGGCGACACCGCCATCGCCGTGCACCCCGAGGACGCGCGCTACAAGCACCTCATCGGCAAGCTCATCAAGCTGCCGCTGACCGACCGCTCCATCCCGGTCGTCGCGGACGAGCACGTCGACCCCGAGTTCGGCACCGGCTGCGTCAAGGTCACCCCGGCGCACGACCCGAACGACTTCGAGATCGGCCAGCGCCACGACCTGCCCGCGATCACGGTGATGGACGAGCACGCGGTCATCACGGTTCCCGGCCCCTTCCAGGGACTGGACCGGCTCGAAGCGCGTTCCGCCATCGTCGGGGCGATGCGCGCCGAGGGCCGCGTCGTCGCCGAGAAGCGCCCCTACACCCACTCCGTGGGCCACTGCTCGCGCTGCAAGACGACCGTCGAGCCGCGCCTGTCGATGCAGTGGTGGGTCAAGGTCGGCCCGCTCGCGAAGGCCGCCGGTGACGCGGTCCGCGACGGCAAGGTCACGATCCACCCCCAGGAGATGGAGAAGCGCTACTTCGACTGGGTCGACAACCTCAACGACTGGTGCATCTCGCGCCAGTTGTGGTGGGGCCACCGCATCCCCGTGTGGCACGGGCCGAATGGCGAAGTCGTCTGCGTGGGTCCCGACGAGCAGCCGCCGACCGGTGAGGGCTGGAAGCAGGACACCGACGTCCTCGACACCTGGTTCTCGTCCGGGCTGTGGCCGTTCTCCACCCTGGGGTGGCCGGAGGAGACCGAGTCGCTCGCGAAGTTCTATCCGAACTCCGTCCTGGTCACCGGCTACGACATCCTCTTCTTCTGGGTCGCCCGGATGATGATGTTCGGCCTGTACGCGATGGACGGCACCCCGCCGTTCCACACCATCGCCCTGCACGGCATGGTCCGCGACCAGTTCGGCAAGAAGATGTCGAAGTCCTTCGGGAACGCCGTCAATCCCCTGGACTGGATGGACAAGTACGGCAGCGACGCCCTGCGCTTCACGCTCGCCCGCGGCGCCAACCCCGGCGTGGACGTGCCGATCGGCGAGGACTGGGTCCAGGGCTCGCGCAACTTCACCAACAAGATCTGGAACGCCACGCGCTTCGCGCTGATGAACGGCGCCACGGTCGAGGGCGAACTCCCGCCCGCGGAGCAGCTGTCCGCCACCGACCGCTGGATCCTCTCCCGCCTGAACGCGACGGTGGCCGAGGTCGACGCGCTCTACGACGACTACCAGTTCGCCAAGGTCTCGGACGCCCTCTTCCACTTCGCGTGGGACGAGGTCTTCGACTGGTACGTGGAGCTGTCCAAGACCACGTTCATGGGCGGCGGCGAGGCCGCGAAGGTCTCCGGCCGCGTTCTCGGCGAGGTCCTGGACGTCACGCTGCGCCTGCTCCACCCGGTCGTCCCGTTCGTGACGGAGACGCTGTGGACGACGCTGACCGGCCGCGAGTCCGTCGTGATCGCCGAGTGGCCGAGCGACAGCGGCTTCCGCGACGCCGCCGCCGAGCAGGAGATCGCCGCGCTCCAGCAGGCCATCACGGAGGTGCGCCGGTTCCGCGCCGACCAGGGCCTGCAGCCCGGCCAGAAGGTCCCGGCCCGGCTCACCCTGGAGGGCACGGCGCTCGCCGCCCACGAGGCCGCCATCCGCCAGCTCCTGCGCCTCCAGCCGGAGGGCGACGCCTTCGCGGCGACGGCGACCCTGCCGGTCGCGGGCGCCACGGTCGCGCTCGACCTGTCGGGCACGATCGACGTGGCCGCCGAGCGCAAGCGCCTCGCCAAGGACCTGGCCGCCGCCGAGAAGGAGAAGGCCCAGGCCAACGCGAAGCTCGGCAACGAGGCGTTCCTGGCCAAGGCCCCCGACCATGTGGTCGACAAGATCCGCGGCCGCCTCGCCAAGGCGGACGAGGACATCGCCCGCATCGAGGCCCAGCTGGCGGCGCTGCCCGCCGCGTAAGCACAGGCGTACGTAAGCGAAGGCGCCCGGAACCTCAACGGTTCCGGGCGCCTTCGCCCTGTCAGCGCATGATTCAGACGGTGGGTACGGGCGGTTCGACCCGCTCTCCCTGAGAGATCAGCTCCACGGGCCCGGCGTGCGCCTCCTCCGGGAGGACCTCCGCGTGCGGCTCGAGTTCGAGCCCGAGCCGCTCCAGCTCCGCGTCGGCCAGGGCGTCGAGGGTCTCCGGGTCGCCGCTGCGCCAGCCCTCGGCGAGGCTGCCGGGGGTGGCGTCGGGGAGGGTGTCGGCGAGACTCTCGGCGAGCACGGTCATCTCGTCGAGGGGCCGCATCAGGGCGCGCAGGGCGAGCAGTTCCCGGCCGTCGTCGCAGGCCGCGAGCTCCCGCGCGGCGACGGCCTGGCGATGCCAGCGGAGGCGGCGCGGGAACCAGGAGCCGAGGACGAGGCCGACGGGCACCAGGAAGAGGGCGAGGGAGCCCGCCGTGACCAGGCCCCGTACCAGGGCGGGGTCGATCTGCCCGGTGGCGTGGGCGACCTCGCGCAGCGCGGTGCCGACGCGGTCGCCGAGCAGGGGGAGACGGTGCTCCTGGAGGGTTCGGGGGACGGTGAGGAGACAGGCCAGCCGGTACGCGGTGAGTGCGGCGGCGCACCATAGAGCGGTCCAGATCAGGACGGCGGCGTCACCGAGGGTCTGACGGGTCCGGCGGCCGGGGTTCTGGGCATACCACATGGTCCGATGAGACCCCCGGGGCGCGGCCATGATCGCCTCGCCGCGCCGTGGGCACCCGGGATCAGAGCAGTTGGTCGCCGAAACGGATCAGTACGAGCACGGTGAGGACGCCGTAGATCAGGGCGAGCCCGAGCCATGCGTAGCGCGGTGCGAGCGCGCGCACCAGCCAGGACGGCGCGGGCAGCGCCCCCGTCCGCAGCGAGCGCACCGTGACGCACCAGAACACCGGGATCGTCACCGCCCACACGAGCATGCACCAGGGGCACAGCGCCCCGATCACGTACAGGCACTGGCTCGCCAGCCACACCACGAAGGCGAAGGCCCCCGTCACGGCCGCCTGCACGCAGAGCCACAGCCACCGCGGGAACACGGCGCCCACCGCGAGGACGAGCCCCAGCGCACCGAGGACGGCGAACCCGGCGATGCCGAGCAGCATGTTCGGGAAGCCGAAGAGGTTGGACTGCCAGGTGGTCATGACGTCGGTGCAGCTGAGCACCGCGTTGATGTTGCAGCCGGGGGAGAAGGCCGGGTTCGCCAGGGACTCGATCCGGTCGTACGTCAGGACGGCCGAGGCCAGCGTGCCGACGGCGCCCGCGACGAGCAGGAGCAGGCCGAGGGGGCGGCAGCCGCGGGCGGGGGCGGCCGGGGTCTCGGTCGGCGGCGCGGGGGACGCGGTCCGGGTGGCGGAGGGCATGCATTCGACCGTGACCGGGGCGGGGAGCCGTGCGGTAGACGCGTTGGTCCCGAGGCGCCGGGCGAAGGTCCCGTTGCGGTCGCACACAGTGCTGCAAATCACCACATCCAGGCCGGAAGTCCGTTCAATCGGGCCGAAAGACCTTGGATGATGGAGAGATGCACGACAGGGCCGCCCGCACGGCGATACGTCAGGCGGTGGCCACCGGCCGCCGCCTCGCCGGGCGTTCCGTGCAGAGCCCGCGCGCCCTGGACCTGCTCACCGCGCTCAGCTGTCTCTCCCTGCTCGCCCTGGACATCCCGGGCCTCGCCAAGGACGACAACTCCCTCAACGGCCTCATGGCCGCCGCCGTCCTCGCCCTCGGCGCCGCGTCCCTGATGGTGCGCCGCCCGCTGCCCTGGATCCCGTACGCCGTCGCGCTGCTGTTCCTGGGCTGGCTGCACGAGCTGACGCTCGCCCAGTTCGCGCTCTACTCGGTGGGCCGCTACCGGGGGCGCCGGGCGGCGGTGCTCGGCGTCGTCGGGTATGTCGCCTTCGCGTACGTCATGTTCCTGCAGCCGGGCTGGCCGCCGCACCGCGGTGAGACGCTCAGCTCCTTCCTCAGCCTGGTCGTGCCGATCGGGGCGCTCGCGGCGGGCGTCGGGGTCGCGGCCAACCGCCAGGACCTGGTGCGCGCGCTCCAGGAGCAGCGGGCCGAGACGGAGACCCTGCACGCGGTGCAGCGCGAGCGGATGCGCATCGCCCGGGACGTGCACGACTTCGTGGGGCGCGAGCTGACGCTGCTGAGCGTCCGCTCCCAGGTCCTGGCCCGCCGGGCCGCGGGCGGTGCGCACGAGGAGGGCTTCGAGGAGCTCTCCGAGACGGCGCGCTGTGCCCACCGCATGCTCAACGAGATCATCGTCCAGCGCGGCACCGACGGCGCCCCCACCCCCGGCCTGGACGCCCTGCCGGAGCTCGCCGAGCGCAGCGGCCGCGCGGGCAGCCCCGTCGAGCTGCTCGTCGACGGCGCCGCCTACCGCCTCTCCCCGCTGCGCCAGGCAGCGGTGCACCGGGTGGTCCAGGAGTGTCTGACGAACGCGGCCAAGCACGCACCGGGCGAGACGGTCCACGTGCACGTCACGATCGTGGCGCCCTGCCTCCGCGTCCGGGTCCGCAACGCCCTCCCGGCGACGGCTCCCCTCTCGGCGCCGGTGTCGGCGGGGACGGGGACAGCGGGGATGGCGGAGCGGGTGCGGACGGTGGGCGGGTCGTTCACGGCCGGTCCGAAGGACGGGGTGTACGAGGTGGTGGCGGAGCTGCCGGCGGGACAGCTGGGGTAGTTCAGCCTGTCCGGCTGTCCGGCTGTCCGGCGTTTTTGCGGACGCGGCCGAAGGCCGATGGGGGCCAGGGGCGCAGCCCGGAGAAGGGCGCCGCGCCCCGGCGGTCACGCGACCCGCGAGGGTCACGCCGCGGCGCGGCAACGGTCACGCCACCCGCGGCGTCACGCCGCGGACATCACCCGCTCCAGCCCGTCGAAGTCCTCCACGCACTTGCCGCAGCCGTGCGCGACGCTGTCCAGCGGGTCCTCGGCCACGACGACGGGGATGCCCGTCGCGGAGGAGACGCGCAGGTCGAGCCCGGGCAGCAGGGCGCCGCCACCGGTGATCACGATCCCGTGCTCCATGATGTCGCCGGACAGCTCCGGCGGGCACTCCTCCAGGGTCGCCTTCACGGCGGCGATGATCTGCTCCACCGGCTCGTCGAGGGCGGCCCGCACCTCGCGCGCGGTCAGGTCCACCGTCTTCGGCAGGCCGCCCACCTTCTCGCGGCCGCGCACGGTGAACGTCCGCATCTCGAAGGCGTCCTCGCCCGGCACCGGCCACGCCGAGCCGATCGCGACCTTGATGTCCTCGGCGGTGCGCTCGCCGATGAGGAGCGCGTGCTCCTTGCGTACGTAATCGGTGATCGCGGTGTCGAGGCGGTCGCCGCCAACCCGCAGGGACTGCGCGGTGACGATGCCGCCCAGGGAGATGACGGCGACCTCGGTCGTGCCGCCGCCGATGTCGACGACCATCGAGCCGCGCGGCTCGGCCACCGGCAGGCCCGCCCCGATCGCGGCCGCCATCGGCTCCTCGACCAGGTGCACGGCGCGGGCGCCCGAGCGCTGCGCGGCGTGCACGATGGCGCGGCGCTCGACGGGGGTGACCCCGGAGGGCACGCAGACCACCATACGGGTGCGGGGGCGACGGCCCGGCACGACCTTCCGTACGAAGTGCCGGATCATCTCCTCGGCGGCCTCGTAGTCGCTGATCACGCCGTCGCGCAGGGGGCGGATCGCCGTGATGGAGCCGGGAGTCCGGCCGATGGTCTCCTTGGCATCGGTGCCGACGGCGAGAGCGCCCTTGGCGCCCTCCTTGACGGCGACCACCGAGGGTTCGTTGAGCAC
>NZ_JBHYJB010000087.1:0-12889 GCF_042740175.1 Streptomyces sp. NPDC059009
GATTTTTGGCACGCTGTTGAGTTCTCAAGGAACGGACGCTTCCTTTGTACTCACCCTCTCGGGCTTTCCTCCGGGCGCTTCCCTTCGGTGTTTCTCTTGTTCTTGCGTTTCCGACTCTATCAGATCTTTCCGGGCTTCCGGTCCGTTCCGATTTCCTCGGGGTCTTGCTCTGCTTTCCGGCCTTTCGGCCTTCCGGCGGTGTCGACTCTATCAGATCCTTTCGGGCCTGATTCCCGGTCAACTCGGGCTGTCTTTGCGGCTGTTGGGCCGTTCCGACGTCCAAAACCTTAGCGGATTCTTCCCGCGGTTCATAATCGAGCCGTGGAATTGAATTCGGGCACGCCGAATTCGTTCCCGTGGGAAGTCGTGCTGATGGTTTGGTGTGCCGCTTGAGCGGCGGGAGGTGCTGTCGCAGAACCGTTACGGCTCCGTGGCAACCCGAAGAACCTTACGGATCGGGAGGGGGGCTGTCAACCCCCCTCCGGTGAACCTCGATGAACCCCTGTCGTGCCCGTCAGTCCAGGTCGGTGAGGCGGCCGCCCGCGTCGGGCTGGGCGTGCTCCACGCGGCGCAGGAGGCGGGTGAGGACCGCGCCGAGCGTGCCGCGCTCGTCCTGGGAGAGGTCCTGGAGCAGGTCCTCCTCGAAGACCGAGGCGAGGCGCATCGCGTCCAGCCACTTCTCCCGGCCCTCCGCGGTGAGCTCGACGATCACGCGTACGCGGTTCGACTCGTCGCGGTCGCGGGTGACCAGGCCCTCCGTGACCATGCGGTCGATGCGGTGCGTCATGGCCGCCGGGGTCAGACCGAGCCGCTTCGCCAGGTCGCCCGGGCCCATTTGGTACGGGGGGCCGGACAGGACGAGGGCCTTGAGGACCTCCCACTCGGCGTTGCTGATGCCGAGGGTCGCGGTCTGGCGGCCGTAGGCGACGTTCATGCGGCGGTTGAGGCGGCCGAGGGCCGAGACGATCTGTTCCACCTGGGGGTCCAACCCCTGGAACTCCCGTTGGTACGCGGCGATCTGCTCTTCAAGTGTCGGCTCACCTGAGCCGGGCGCGTCAGCCATGGGCCGCAGTATGGCACGGCACCGGTTGGCGTTGAAGTCCTTCGATGTGTATTGTTTAGCTCCTAACTTTAGCTTCGAAGTCTTCACTCCTAAGGCAGGTGAAAGTGACCAGGGCGATGGGCGCGCAGATGCGCCGGATCCATGTGGGCAACGCACTGAGTGCGTTCGGTCTCGGCTTTACCGTCCCCTTCCTGTACGTCTACGTGGCGCAGGTCCGGGATCTCGGCGCTGTGACGGCGGGCCTCGTGCTCGCCGCGTTCGCCGTGGCCGCACTGATCGTGCTGCCCTTCTCCGGTCGGGCCATCGACCGGCGTGGGCCGCTGCCCGTACTGATCGTCGCCCTGCTGTCCGCGGCCGTCGGCGCGATGAGCCTCGGGCTGTCCAGCAGCCCGGAGCTGGTCCTGCTGTCGGCCGGTCTGCTCGGTGCCGGACAGGCCGTGATGCAGCCGGCGCTCGCGACGATGATCGTGGAGTGCTCGACGCAGGAGACCCGCACGCGCGCGTTCGCCATGCAGTTCTTCCTGCAGAACCTGGGTCTCGGCGTGGGCGGCCTGATCGGCGGCCAGATCGTCAAGCACGAGCGGGCCAGTGACTTCACGCTGCTCTTCGCGATCGAGACGGCCATCTTCCTGGTGCTGATAGCCGTCATGCTGACCGCGCGCATGCCCCGGTCGGCGCGGATCGCGGATGCCACCCCGCAGGCCAGGGGCACCATGAAGGACGTCTTCCGCAACCGCACCATGGTGCAGCTGTGCGTCCTGGGCTTCGTGCTCTTCTTCGCCTGCTACGGCCAGTTCGAGTCGGGCCTGAGCGCCTACGGGGTCGAGGCCGCCGGGATCTCCCCCTCCACCCTCGGCATCGCGCTCGCCGCCAACACCGGCGCCATCGTGATCGCGCAGTTCGCGGTCCTGCGGTTCGTCGAGCGGCGCAAGCGCTCGCGCGTCATCGCGACCGTCGGGCTCATCTGGGCCGTCGCGTGGATCGCCGCCGGGTACGCGGGCATGGGGCACGGCAGCCAGGCCATGGCCACCGCCGCGTTCATCTCGACGTACGCGCTGTTCGGGATCGGCGAGACGATGCTCGCGCCGACCGTGGCGCCGCTGGTCGCCGATCTGGCGCCGGAGTCGATGGTCGGGCGCTACAACTCGGCCTTCGCCCTGGTCAAGCAGCTCGCGCTGGCCGTGGGTCCGGCCGTCGGCGGGCCGATGGGGGCCACGCTGCACGCCCCGTACATCGTGACCTTCCTGCTCTTCTCGCTCGGCATCTCCGTGCTGGCGCTGCGCCTCGGCAAGCGGCTCACGCCCGCGCAGAACCATCCGTACAAGGAGCGCAGCCGCGTCGTGGCGCAGGGCAGCCCCACCGAACCGGTGGCGGCGAACTCCTGAAGCACCCTTCCCCGTAGGCCCCGGTTTTCCGAAACCGGGGCCTACGCGCGTGGGAGCGCGAATTCGCACCAGACGGCCTTGCCGCCGCCCGGGGTGCGGCGCGAGCCCCAGCTCGACGCGATCGTGGCGACGATGGCGATGCCCCGGCCCGCCTCGTCCGCGGGCTCGGCACGGCGGCGGCGCGGCAGGTGGTCGTCGCCGTCGGTGACCTCGATGATCAGGCGGCGGTCCGTGCGGCGCAGGCGCAGGCGCATCGGCGGGGTGCCGTGCTGCAGGGAGTTGGCGACGAGTTCGCTGGCGGCGAGGACCCCCAGGTCGTTCAGCTCCGCCGGGAAGCGCCAGCTGGCGAGGACTCCGGTGGCGAACGCACGCGCGCGTGGGGCGGCCTCCACGCCGCCGAGCAGCTCCAGGGCGGCGTTGCGGAACAGCTCCGCGTCGCCGCCCGTGCGGGCGGGGTGCTGGAGGACCATCACGGCCACGTCGTCGTCGTGGTCCGCGGTGACGCCGAGGGCGCGGATGAGGCGGTCGCACACCACCTGAGGGGTGCCGGTGGCGCCCGCGAGGGCGTTCTCCAGGGCGGCGACGCCCTCGTCGATGTCTTCCTCGCGGCGCTCGACCAGGCCGTCCGTGTAGAGCACCGCGGTGGATCCGGGGCCGAGCGGGACGGAGCCGGAGGCGTGCAGCCAGCCGCCGGTGCCCAGCGGCGGGCCCGTGGGTTCCTCGGCGCGGTGGATCGTGCCGTTCTCGTCCCGTACGAGGATCGGGAGGTGGCCGGCGGAGGCGTAGACCAGGCTCCCCTCGTTCGGGTCGTGGACCGCGTAGACGCAGGTGGCGATCTGGCTGGCGTCGATCTCCGCGGCGAGGCCGTCCAGGAGCTGGAGGACCTCGTGCGGGGGCAGGTCGAGGCGGGCGTAGGCGCGGACCGCGGTGCGGAGCTGGCCCATGACGGCGGCCGCGCGCACGCCGCGGCCCATCACGTCGCCGATGACGAGGGCGGTGCGGCCGCCGCCGAGCGTGATCACGTCGTACCAGTCGCCGCCGACGGCGGCCTCGGTGCCGCCCGGCTGGTACGTCGCCGCGATGCGCAGGTCGTCGGGCTGCTCCAGCTCCTGGGGCAGCAGGGAGCGCTGCAGCGTGACGGCCGTCTCGCGCTGGGTGCGCTCGCTGGCGCGCAGGCGCTCGGCGGCCTCCGCGTGGTCGGTGACGTCGGCGGCGAAGACGAGCACCCCGCCCTCGTCGGCGTCCTTCGCGGAGCTGCCGAGCGGGAGCGTCACCGGGGTGCACGTGAACGTGTAGGAGCGGCCGCCGGGCGCCTTGCGGGACTTGACGGTGCGGGGCTTGGAGCTGCGCAGGACCTGGTCCAGGAGCGGCAGCAGGCCGAGCTCCTCCAGCTCGGGCAGCGCCTCGCGCGCGGGGTCGCCGGTGGGGCGGGTGCCGAAGGCGGCGGCGTACGCGTCGTTGACGTAGGCGACGCGGTGGTCGGGGCCGTGCACGAGGGCGACCAGGGCCGGGATGCGGTCGAGGATCTCGCGCACCGGGAGGTCCTCGACGGCGGGGGCGGGTGCCGCCTCGTCCGTGAGGTGCTCGGCGCGGGCCGCGGGCACCGAGCTCTCGCCGCGCTGCGCCGGGGAGATGCTGTGGTCGGTCCGCCCTGCGGCGCGGCGCTGCGTTCCGGGGAGCCGGGCGCTCCAGCGCGTGAAGTTCACTGCGGTTGGCCTCGTGATGTCGCTTCTGGATCGGGCTGGGTTGGCCGGCGGTCCGGGCCCGCCCATGGTCACACGAACAGTCTGGCCGAGCGGACTGACATCCGTCAGACGCCGGTCCAGTACGGGGAGTTCCTCCTTGTGGTCAGGAGGACTCCTTCGGGCGCTCGCCCCCGGCCGCGAGTTCGAACTCCGCACGGGGGTGTTCGAGCGACCCCAGGGAGACGATCTCGCGTTTGAACAGGCCGGAGAGGGTCCATTCGGCGAGCACACGGGCCTTGCGGTTGAACGTAGGCACTCTGCTCAAGTGGTAGACGCGGTGCATGAACCAGGCAGGGTAGCCCTTCAACTTCCGTCCGTAGACGTGCGCGACACCTTTGTGCAGTCCCAGTGACGCCACGGAGCCCACGTACTTGTGCTCGTACTCCTTGAGGGGCTGTCCGCGCAGGGAAGCGACGATGTTGTCGCCGAGCGTTCTGGCCTGGCGCACCGCGTGCTGGGCGTTCGGCGCGCACTCCGTGCCGGGCTCGGCCGCGGTGACGTCGGGGACGGCGGCCGCGTCGCCCGCGCCCCACGCGTGGGCGGCGCCGTCGACGGACAGCTGGGCGGTGCACTTCAGGCGGCCGCGTTCGGTGCGCGGCAGGTCGCTGGCGGCGAGGATCGGGTGGGGCTTGACGCCCGCGGTCCACACGACCGTGCGGGTCGGGAAGCGGGCGCCGTCGCTGAGTACGGCGACGCGGTCCTCGCAGGAGTCGAGCCGGGTCTCCAGGCGTACGTCGATGTTGCGCCGTCGCAGCTCGCGGACCGTGTACGTGCCCATCTCCGCGCCGACTTCGGGCAGGATCCGGCCGGACGCCTCCACGAGGATCCACTTCATGTCCTCGGCCTTGACGTTGTGGTAGTAGCGCGAGGCGTAGCGGGCCATGTCCTCCAGCTCGCCGAGCGCCTCCACGCCCGCGTAGCCCCCGCCCACGAAGACGAAGGTCAGGGCGGCGTCGCGGATGGCCGGGTCGCGGGTGGAGGAGGCGATGTCCATCTGCTCGAGGACGTGGTTGCGCAGCCCGATGGCTTCCTCGACGGTCTTGAAACCGATGCCGTGGTCGGCGAGGCCGGGCACGGGCAGGGTGCGGGAGATGGAGCCGGGGGCCAGGACGAGTTCGTCGTACGCGATGTCGACGGCGCCCGTGCCCTCCTCTTCCGTGGCGAGGGTGGTGACGGTCGCGGTGCGCTTCTCGTGGTCGATGGACCGGGCCTCGCCGATGACGATGCGGCACCGGTCCAGGACGCGGCGCAGCGGCACGACGACGTGGCGGGGCGAGATGGAGCCCGCGGCGGCTTCGGGCAGGAACGGCTGATACGTCATGTAGGGATCGGGCGTGACGACGACGATCTCGGCCTCACCCCGCTTCAGTTCCGGTTTCAGTTTCTTCTGCAGACGCAGCGCGGTGTAGAGGCCGACGTAGCCGCCTCCGACCACGAGAATGCGCGTACCGGGTGGGGATGCGGGGGTCGTGCCCCGGGAGATGGCAGCCGTCACCCGTCCATGACGCACTGGGGCAGCGGGTTTGTCCACAGGCCCGGCAATTTGTGTGACCGGAGGCGGCGCCTGGCTCGCCGTGGGCGGGAGGTCCGGGTCTTGAGAAGCTGTGCAGGTCAGCGGGGGCGAAAGGGGGAAGAGGAGGGGGTGCAATCGGGTCGGAATCGGTGCGTACTCCGATCGGGGGGCGGTCCGTGCGGAACCCGCCTCTTCTGAATTGACTCCCGCTCAACTATGTTCGTGGGACGTCGGGGTGTCGGGGGATGCGCTCGTCGGGTCCGGGGATCCGGGCCCATCGACCGTTCAGTCCGCACACTTCGGTAGCCAATGGCGGGGAGTGTCTCCGGGGGGAGACGTCATTACCGGGGGAACGTATGCACATTCAGGACTCTCAGTGGACTTCCGCGACCGCGTCGGCAGCAGCCGTCGCCACGGGCGGAAATGGACGGGATCACGGAGAAGGGGCGCGCACGACACCGTTGCGCGTCGACGCACAGCGCAATCTTGAGCACGTACTGCGCGCGGCCCGCGAGGTCTTCGGCGAGCTGGGGTACGGCGCGCCGATGGAGGACGTGGCCCGACGCGCGCGCGTCGGCGTCGGCACGGTCTACCGGCGCTTCCCCAGCAAGGACGTGCTGGTGCGGCGCATAGCCGAGGAGGAGACCTCCCGGCTCACCGACCAGGCGCGCGCTGCGCTGGGGCAGGAGGACGAGCCGTGGTCGGCGCTGTCGCGCTTCCTGCGGACGTCGGTCGCCTCCGGCGCGGGCCGGCTGCTGCCGCCTCAGGTGCTGCGGGTCAGCGTCGCCGACGAAGGAGCGGGGCACGAGGAGGAGGCACGGGTGCCGCAGCAGCGGCAGTCGCCCACGCCGCCGCGCGAGCTGCGCCTGATCGAGCAGCGCCAGCCGACGGAGGACACCCTCGCGGCGGACGCCTCGGCGGCGGAGGCCGTCGCCGGGGTCGACGCGGGCGCGGTCGAGCTGCTCGAGGTCGTCGGCCGTCTGGTGGAGCGGGCCCGGGCCGCGGGCGAGCTGCGTACGGACGTGACGGTGGCGGACGTTCTGCTGGTGATAGCGACGGCGGCGCCCTCGCTGCCGGACGCGGCTCAGCAGGCTGCGGCCTCGTCGCGGCTGCTCGACATCCTGCTGGAGGGGCTGCGGTCGCGTCCCGCGTGACGGCTCAGCCGGGCGACAGGGCTCAACTCCGCCTGACCGAGCGGTAGTTGAGCCTTCCCCGCAAGGGTGAACGATAGTGCTGGCTTGCGGGAAGTCACCCCGGATGAGTGGTTGCCGGGCATCTCTGTCCACCTCTGCGCGCCCTTGTGGCACTCTTTCCCGGTGGTCGGGTCTGAGTGTGCAAGCGGGGGCTTTCCGCGATGAGTGGTGACGGGCGGGACGAACCGTCCTCGGAGACCGGAGCGCTGCCTTCGCGGCAGGTGCCGAGCCAGGGCGGTCCGATCGGCGGCGGTGGAGCGCACGGCGGCGACGCCGGTGTGCCTCCACAGGACGCCAGTGTGCCTCCGCAGCGGGAGGTCGGCAGGGAGCCGTCGGGCGCCCCGGCCGGGCTGGCCGCCGCGGGCAGGGCGGGTGAACCTCCCTCGTCCGACGCCGACTTGATCGCCCGCATGCGCGCGGGCGACGACTCGGCGTACGAGGAGCTGTACCGCCGGCACGCCGAGGCGGTGCGCCGCTACTCCCGTACGTGCTGCCGGGACGCGCACACCGCCGACGACCTCACGGCCGAGGTCTTCGCGCGGATGCTGCAGGCCGTCCGCAGCGGCAGCGGGCCCGAGCACGCGGTGCGCGCCTATCTGCTCACCACGGTGCGCCGGGTCGCGGCCGGGTGGACGAAGTCCGCGAAGCGGGAGCAACTGGTCGAGGACTTCGCCGTCTTCGCGGCGCAGGCCGCCCGCAGCGCCGAGGTGTCCGACGACGACACCCTGGACCTGGGCGCCGACGTCCGCGCGATGCACGAGGCCGAGCAGTCGATGGCCATGCAGGCGTTCCGGTCCCTGCCGGAGCGCTGGCAGGCGGTGCTGTGGCACACGGAGATCGAGGACGAGTCGCCGAGCGAGGTGGCCACGCTCTTCGGGCTCGACGCCAATGGCACCCGGGTGCTTGCCAAGCGGGCGCGCGAGGGCCTCAAGGAGGCGTACCTCCAGGCCCATGTGAGCACCACGCTCACCGAGAGCGAGGAGTGCGCGCGCTACGCCGACCGGCTCGGCGCGTACGCCCGGGGCAGCCTGCGGACCCGTGCCGAGCGCGGGCTGCGCAAGCACTTGGAGGAGTGCGCCAAGTGCCGCCTCGCGGCGGGCCAGATCAAGGAAGTCGCCAGCGGCATCCCCGGTGTCGTGCCGATCGCCGTCATCGGCTGGTTCGGTGCCGCCGGGTACGCGAAGGCGGTCGCGCTCATCGGCGGTGGCGCCGCGGGTGCGGGTGCCGCCGGAGCCGCCGGTGCGGCGGCCGCGAGCGGGGGCTCGTCCGGCAGTGCGGGCGCGGGTGGCGCGGCGGCCTCCGAGGGGCTCGGTGCCCCGGCGAAGGCGGGCATCGCGGCGGGTGTCGTCGTGGCGGCCGGGGTCGCCGTGGCGATCGCGCTCGCCGGTGACCCGCAGCCCAAGGAGAAGCCGAAGGCCGCCCACTCCTCGTCCGCCCCCGTCGTCCAGAACCCCCCGCCCGAGAAGCCCAAGCCGAAGCCGAAGCCGACGCCGAAGCCCCCGCCGCCCAAGCCCAAGCCGACCCCGAAGCCTCCGCCGCCCAAGCCCAGGCCGACCCCGACGAAGGAGAAGCCCAAGCCGAAGCCGCCGCCCCCGCCGAAGCCCACGCCCACCCCCACCAAGGAGAAGCCCAAACCTCCTCCGCCACCGCCCCCGCCACCGGCCCCGAAGGTCTACCAGTGGAGCGAGCTGGAGTACGGCGCCCTCGGGGACGGCACCAAGCCCGAGATGCGGCTCGGCGAGAGCAGCTGGGTGTGGCAGCGCTACGGCATGACGATCGCCGACAAGCAGTACCCGCACGGCGTGACGGTGCACGGCAACTCCTCGGTCACCATCGACCTGAACCGCAGCTGCTCCACGTACGAGGCGATGGTCGGCATCGACGACATGACGCTCGGCCTCGGCTCGGTGCAGTTCTCCGTGTACGCGGACGGGGCGCGGCTGTGGCAGTCGCCGATCATGAAGGGCGGTGACCCGGCGGTGCCCGTGCAGGTGGGCCTGACCGGGCGCAAGACGATCAGGCTGGTCGTGGAGCCGCACACGCCGTTCGACTCCGTGGCCCTCGCGGACTGGGCGCAGTCGCGGATGCGCTGCACCTGAGCGCGACGGGCAACGGGCACCTGAGACCCGGTCGATCGGCTGGGTGCCGCTGGGTGCCCTCTTCAGGTCAGCCGGCCATCGACTCGGCCAGCTCCGCGACCGCGTCCTCCACCGTGAGGGCGGCGCCCTTGGCGCGCTCCGCCTCGTACCGCTCGGGGCCGAGCGCGGCCAGTGCCTCGGCCTCCACCCGCTCGGCCTCGGCCCGCTCCGGCATGGGACGCGGGTGGCCGTCCCGCAGGCGCGCACCCGCCGCCAACAGGCGTGCCGCGCGCGGGTGTTCGCCGCAGCAGCCGAGGAGGTGCGCGACGCAGTCCACGAGGGACGCCAGGACGACCTCGGCGCACTGGGCCTCCACGGCGGCGCGCAGCCCTGCGGCGATGACGGGCAGCGCGCTGCGCGGGCCCGTCTCGGCGGCGGTGATACGGGCCTCGATGGCGCACACGGCCGCGTCGAACTGCGGGGGCGGCGTACCGCGTTCGGTCTCCGCGCGGGCCGCGACCAGCAGGGTGCGGGCCCGGGCCGTGTCGTTCTCCTCGAGGGCGAGCAGGGCGCTCAGCAGGCTGACGAAGGCGCGCGAGTCCGCCACCCCGTATCGGTCGGCCTCGGCGCCCGCCTCCTCCAGGACCTTCGCCGTCACGTCCACGTCGCCCGCGCGGTAGGCGATCTCGGCGAGACGGGCGAGCAGGAAGGGGGTCTCCGCGTAGGCCCCCACTTCGTACGCGAGGCGCAGCGCCTCCTCGTACTCCTCGCGGGCCTCCTCGTTCAGGCTGCGGGCCATCGCGGCCTCGCCCGCCGCGCTGCACACCTGAGCGCGCAGCCAGCGGTCGCCCACCCGGCGGCTGAGCGTGCGCAGCTCCGCGAGGTAGTCGTCGACGCCCTTCAGGTTGCCGGGCATGTCGACGGCCATGTGGGCCCGGAACATGAGGGTGATGGCGAGCTCCCAGTCCCCGCCGTGGCGCCGGCAGTTGGCGATCACCGCGTCCGCCGAGGCGCGCGCGGTCTCCGCCGACTCACCACTGAAGAAGAGCAGGAACGGCCAGACCAGACCGGGGAAGCGGGCCGCGGCCGGGCCGCCGTGCTCGAAGGCCGCACGCACCTCGTTGACGTAGCGGAGGTTCTGCTCGTCGCTCAGCTCATGGGCCGCGGCGCGCGACTCGATGACGACGAAGAGGTGGAGCAGCCGCAGGGTCATCGACGGCCAGTACAGGGGGTCGTGCGGGTCCTTGGGGGCGGTGTGGAAGGTGGTGCGGGCGGTGGCGATGGGGAGGGGTGCGGTCGCGTCGTCGTTCGGGCTTGGGGGGCTGGGGTGGTCGGGGTGGCTTGGGTGGTTCAGGCGGCTTGGGCGGTCCGAGGGGCTTGGGGGGTCCGGGGGGTCCGGGGGGCTTGGGAGGTTTGGGTCATTCGTGTGGCCGATGTTCAAGATGCGGCTGACCCAATCCGCGCTCTCCCTGCGGTAGTTGCGCAGCCACCAGAACCAGGACGTGGCGAGCGCCAGGGCGGACGCCTGTTCCTCGTCGGCGGCCTCGATGGCGCGCCTGAGGGCGGCGCGGATGTTGTCCAGCTCCGTCTCCAGGCGGGCGATCCAGGGGAGTTGCTCCGCCGAGCGCAGCAGGGGGTCGGCCTCCTCGACGAGGGCACGCACCCAGGCGCCGTGGTGGCGGACGGCGGCCGCGAGCACGTCCGGGGTCTCGGCGGCGCGCTCGCGCGCGTACTCGTGGATGGTCTCCAGCATCCGGTAGCGCATGCCGCCCTCCCCTCCGTCGCCGCCGCGTCCCACCGGGGCCGCGAGGAGCAGGGACTTGTCGACCAGGGCGCCGATGAGGTCGGCGACGGGGCCGAACTCGGCGGCGCCCGCGCAGACGGCCTCGGCGGCGCCGAGGTCCCAGCCGCCCGCGAAGACCGAGACCTCGCGCAGAACCGTCCGCTCGGCCTCGTCCAGGAGGTCCCAGGACCAGTCGACGACCGCCCGGAGGGTCTGCTGGCGGGGCAGGACCGTACGGGCTCCGCTGGTCAGGAGGCGGAAGCGGTTGTCGAGGCGGTCGGCGATCTGGCGGGGCGTGAGCATCCGCAGGCGGGCCGCGGCCAGCTCGATGGCGAGCGGCAGGCCGTCCAGGCGGCGGCAGATCTCCGCGACGGCTTCGGAGTCGCCGTCGGGGTCGAAGCCGGGCCGTACCGCCCGGGCCCGCTCCGTGAACAGGCGGTACGCGGAGTCCGGCGGCAGCGGCTCCACCGGGCGCACCGACTCCCCCGGCACGCCGAGGGGTTCACGGCTGGTGGCGAGGATCGTGAGGTCCGGGCAGTGCGTCAGGAGGGTCTCGGCGAGCTCGGCGGCGGCACCGATGACGTGCTCGCAGTTGTCGAGGATCAGGAAGGGGCTGCGCTGGGCGCAGTACTCGATGAGCAGGGCGACCGGGTCGTCGTGCGGGGCGGTCATCTCGTTGGTCGCGAGCACCGTCTCGCGCAGGCCGAGCGCGCTGACGACGGCGCCGGGGACCGCCTCGGGGTGGTCGAGCGGGGCGAGCTCGACCAGCCAGGCGTGGGGGTGGCCGGCGGCGACTTCCTCGGAGAGGCGGGTCTTTCCGGAGCCGCCGGGGCCGGTGAGGGTGACCAGGCGGGCCTGTCTCATGTCCGAACGGATGGCGGCCAGTTCGGGTTCCCGGCCCACGAAGGAGGTGAGGCGGGTGCGGAGGTTGCCTTGGGGGTTGGGGCGGGTGGGGTGGGAGGGGTGGCTGGGGTGGCTGGGGTGGGAGGGGCTAGTAGGGCTGGGGGTGTGCTTGGGGTTGGGGGGCTGGTTGGGGCTGGGGTCGGTGGGCTGGTTGGGGCTGGGGTCGGTGGGCTGGTTGGGGCTGGGGTCGGTGGGCTGGTTGGGGTCGGTGGGCTGGTTGAGGTTGGCGGGCTGGTTGGGGTTGAAGGGTGCCTTGGGGCGGGGGGTGTCGTCTGCCGTCAGCAACTCCGTGTGCAGTGCGCGCAGTTCGGGGCCCGGGTCCGTGCCCAGGCCGTCGGCGAAGGTGCGGCGTGCGTCTTCGTAGGCGGCGAGTGCGTCGGCGTTGCGGCCCGTGGCGCGCAGGGCGCGGAGGAGGAGGGCGTGCAGGGGCTCGTCGTACGGGTGTGCCGCGGTGAGCTCCCTCAACTCCGGTACGACGTCCATGGCTTGCCCCAGGAGGAGGTCGGCCTCGACACGCGCGCGCGTGGCTTCGAGTCGGCGGGCCTCGGGGCGGGTGGCGGCGGAGCGGTCGGGGAGGTCGGCGAGGGCGGGGCCGCGCCAGAGGGCGAGGGCGGCGCGGAGGGTGCGGGCGGCGGTCTCCGGGTCGTTGTGCTCGAGGGCGGTGGTGCCTTCGCGGGTGAGGCGCTCGAAGCGGAACAGGTCGATGTCGTCGGGGGTGGTGGTGAGGCGGTAGCCGCCGCTCTCCGAGGCGATGGCGGACTTGCCGAGGGCGCGGCGCAGGCGGCCGACGAGGGCCTGGAGGGCGGCGGGGGCGTCGGTGGGGGCGGCGGGGACGGTGGGGGCGGTGGTTTCTGTGGCCGTGGTGCCCCATACCTCGTCGATGAGGGTGTCGACGGTGACTGTTCGGTTGGGGCGGAGGGCTAGGGCCGCTAGGAGGGTGCGCAGGCGGGGGCCGCCCACGGGGAGGGGCTTGCCGTTGTCGTCGTACGCCTCTGTGGCGCCCAGGATTCCGTACCGCACCGGGTCATTCTCGCCCGTTCGGCTCGTGGGTGGGGTGCGTGGTGGGGGCGGGGGCGGGTTCGTGGGTGCGGGTGGGTGGGTGGTGGGGTCGGGGTGGGGACGCGGCGGTATGTCCGTCCTCGAAAAGCCGGGGGCGCCGGACGACTACACGAGTACTGGCCTGGGCGGCTTGCTGTACTGCGGTCTCTTTTACGCAGCGCACGCGG
>NZ_JBHYJB010000088.1:0-10758 GCF_042740175.1 Streptomyces sp. NPDC059009
TCGGCAATATTTGATGGAGTATCACCGTTTTGTGCAGGCCCCGCGACACAATCGAGGTGTGCCCTGCCGCTCCCATGGCCGCGCCGTCGACCACCCGGCCTTCGAAAGAATTCCGCAGCAAGGTATCGGCGTTCGCCATCCGTCATGAACACCTGCTCGCGAAGCCCGCAGCGCCCGCCCGCGAACTCGTGGAAGGCCCAGCCTGCATCGCGGTCCCAACCCTCCACGGAACCAGGGGCCTTGATGACACAGGACTGCTCGTCGATCATGACCAAGCCATTCTGCGACACCGACGAGGAGCGCCTGACGTGACAAACAAGGACGAACAACGCGCAATCACCGACCGTTTGGGCATACAGGCCGAAGCCTCGGAATGGTGCACGATCGGAAAAATTCCCACGCCACCCGCCGACGTGTTCGAGGCGGCCGGCTCCCCGCGGCTCCGCCCAGGGCGGATGCACCCCTTGGAGATGCTCTTCGCGGTGCTCGCCGCGCCGTTCAGGTTGATTGGGTGGTTGGCGGTCCTTCTGACCGAAGCGAGGGAAGCAGTCCATCGCACTCTCGACCTCAAGAGCGAGAAGGAGCGGTTGCGGGGGAAGAAGGGTGAAGCCCGGCGGCACGAGGCGTTCATCGTCGAGCAGGGGCTCGACCGCGTCTTCGACGGGAACTGGCAAGGTGCGGCGGGCCAGTTCCTGCTGCGCTGGTACACGCACTCCACCGACGACCAGCGCCTCGTGCTCATCACCCAGGACGGCATCACCCTCGCCGCACCACCTGTGCGTGCCGTCCTGTCCCGGGAGAAGCACACGGAAATCGTCGCCCGGCTCGGCGCCGACGAGGTGAGCCTCGTCGACCCGTTCAACTGGGAGTACGAGACGCGGATGCTGCTCCTGCGCTTCCGCGACGGCTCATGGCGGCGGATCGACACCACCGACACCCACAGCGACCTCCACAAGCACCTGCTCCGCCAACCCCTCCCCGACGCCTTCCCCAACCCTCTCCCCCTCGACAACTAACACCTCCCGTCGCGGAACCCCCTCACGGGCATGGGCGTAGTAACCGTCCGCGTAACCGCATGAACAGCTCGGTCTGGAGATCCCGGGATGGCCCGCGCACATCGATCCGTGAGGCAGCTGACGTGGGCCGTCGTGACGCCCGCCTCGCTCCTCGGCTCCCCGCCTGTCGGCGCCCGCCAACTCCCCCGGCCGTGCGGTGGGTGCCGGACTACGAGACCATCCGTATCTGTGAGTGTGAACCTGCAAGCCGACGGGGAGCCTGCCGTGAGCGACGACAACAGCCCCAGCGACGACTGGACGTGCGAGCTCGACCTGGGCCAGGACTGGCTCGACACCACCGAGGACGACGAGACCGGCGCGATGATCACGGCCGAGCACTGGGTCGGTGATCCGACCAGCCTGCGACAGTTCCTGGCCGGACCGGCCGCGCTGCTCACCCTCAACTGCTACGGCGAGGAGGGTGTCTCCCAACCCGATGTAGCCGAGGTCGCGGCCATGCTGGTCCACCGGCGGGGCTTCGTCCACCAGCCTGAAATCACCTACCTCGATGTCCCTGCCGGGCCTGCAGTGCGAGTGGCAGGGCCGGTCATCAACCGCTCATACGGCGGCCTGCGACGCGAGAAGGGCCACATCGTCACCTTCGCGGTCGCTCCGCCTGGCAAGGACGACATCATCGAGCTGACCGTTGCGTGGGCCGAGCGCCGCCACGCCCCCGAACTCGCCGCCCTCGCCGACTCCTTGATCTCTACGCTGCGACTTCTCCCGGCTATCGACGAGGGCGCATCCGCCTCGCAGTAGGACGTGCTGATTCGAGCCCGGAAGCACCCTCGCGTAGGCGGGCGCTGTTGTCTTGCGGCTGACTGGCGCAGGGCGCGGCCATATCCGCGAGTACGGGACGGTGGGGCGCAGGGGCTGCCCGGCGTGTGGCCGGGCAGCCCCTGCGCCAACGTCTTCAGTGCTCTTCTAGCACTTGTTGAAGGTGGCCTTCCCGTACCACAGCGTCTTGAGGTCGTTGCCGAGGTACATCCCCCACTTGCCGTTTGCGGCCCGATAGAAGGTGATGTGACGGCCGGTCTTGCCCACCCACCGGTACTTGTTGCCGCCGAGCTCGGCGAGGCGATCTTCAGTTGCCTTCTTGAAAGTCTTGGGGCCCACCATCCCGTCGCCCCTCAGGTCGTGGTAGCGCTGCCACCAGATCGTCTGTTCCTTGGCCTTGGGTCCGAAGCTGCAGTCGATGTCATCCCAGTTCAGATAGCCGTCGGCCCACAGGATGGTCTGCCACATCGCGGCGACGTTGCTGTGGTTGTAGGCACTGGTGGTGAGAGTGCCCTCGTTCCACCAGTCGTCGAACGGATTCCCCTGGCCGCTGATGGCGATGCCGTCGGCGGCCGTCGCGGATGCTGTGCCGGTCAGGAGCAGCCCGGCCGCTGTGAGCAGGCTGCTCGCAGCGATCGCGGCCCGGCGGGTGCGGGCCGGGTGGTGGCTGGTGCGCAGGTGCATGGTGTCCCCCCGTGGAGATTCCTCGTCTGTCTCTCTTGAGACTCCGGGATGCCCCGCAGGTGGTGAAGCGCTTCGGGGGCTGCTGGGACATTCTGGGACGGCCTTGCCCTACCAGGGCGTTGACCTGCTGATTCCGGGGTTGCCCCGGGCCAATGGGACGCACCGCTGGGACAGGCCACGGCACCTGCGGGCAGTGTCGTGCTGTGCATGCTCGACGTCGCGGCGGATGAGGGCTTGGGCAGCGGTCTCGTCGAAGGGGCGTCGGCCTCCCGCAGCGACACGCGCGTGGGCGAGCTGGTAGTCGATCGCCGACTCGGCGTCTTCCCCGATCGGCGGGCCCGGTCGGCGTCGTGGCCGGAGGCTGGAGTGGCTCAGTCGGTTCGGCCGTTGGCCTGCTTGGGGTGCTGTCTTCGGGTCGTCGAGGCCGGTGTACAGACGGTCGCGTGTGTCCGTCCCGGTTCAGCTCAGACGACTCAGGCCGAGGCTTCTGATGCTTCGTCAGCGGTGACGTCGACCTCGGTTGCACCGAGGATGCGCCCGTTGGCTTGGACTTCGATGCGGTGCGGGCCGGGGTGGATCGTGCGCACCGAGACGTGCTGGAACCGGTGTTGGCGTGAGAAGTGGACCGCTTGGCCTGCGGGCAGATCCCGGACGGTCAGCTTGAAGACCTTGCCCGCCTTGGGGCCGCGAACGCCTTGGTAGCGGACCAGGTAATCGATCGCCGCTCTCGTTGCGTTGGGGGCGTGCAGCGTGAAGGTGACGGTGGTCGTGCCGCCGATGGAGATGGTGGAAGGCGAGCAGGCGAGGTTCGTGATCTCGATGGGGGCGTCGTGATCGAACCCGAGAACCGCGAGAGCTGCTGGGTGTCCTCGTTTGACGAGCGTTCGCAGGCCGTGGCGTACGACGAAATCCCCCTGCGTGGTGCTGAGGGACCATCGCGGGGCGGCGTCGAGGGCGATGTCGGGGTGGTCTTTGCTGATGTCGTTGAGGTGGTTCGCCACTGAACGGCGCACGTAGGAGGATTCGTCGCCGACGAGAGACTCCAGGTGCGCCAGCGCGGGAGTGGGATCGGCGACGAATCGGGAGAGTTGTGGTGCCCAGGGCAGCCGCGGCCGCGTGCCCTCCGAGACGAGCCGCCGCACATGTTTGTTCGGGTCGGTGGTCCACGACCTGAGGTGGTCCATCGTGAGGTGGTCGTGGGCGTCGATAAAGGGGCGGATTGCGAACTCGGCGGTGTAGCAGGGAGTGAGCGCGGCCCGTAGCGGGAGCCCGATGAGGTCCGGTGACAGTTCATCTTTGAAGTCGGCCATCTCAGCGCCCGCCCCTGGTCAGGTCAAAGCCCTCAACCACTCGCCCCGTACGCCCCTCGTTCGGTGGGAGGAAAGGGTTGATGCGTTCCCCCTGTGCGTTCGGGGACGGCGTGCACATCGACCTGGCCAGCATGTTCTTGAGCCTGCCCTGGAGCCACTGGGCGTCTTTGAGGCGCCGGCTCTGACGCCGCGCAGAGCACGGCGGGTCGAACATGTATGTTTTTTAGGTTCTTCTGCCGCCCTGTGCATGGGCGGGTGCGTGTTCATTCGAGGTGATGACTTATATCCCAGGCCCAGTAGCCGTCTTTCCCGGGCTCTGCCCGCGGACGCCCGCCTGAGTGGTCAGGCGGTTTGTGCTGTCCGCTGTGAAGACGGTGTTCCCGATGGCCTGGGCTCCGTGGCATTTTCCTGTGCGCAGTAGGCGTACCCGGGCCTTGGTCTGCCCGTTTCGCCCTACTTCTCAGAACAGGAATCCCTGCTCCGTGTCTCGTGACACCCGCAACGCCCCGCCCCGCCCGGATGCCGATTCTGCTGGACGGTCCTTGCGCCGCGGCAGCCTGATCATGCTGGCCGTGGTGCTGATCGGTGAATTGATGGCCGTCCTGGACGCGTCCGTCGTCGACACCGCCCTGCCGACCATTCAGGCCGACACCGGTGCCATGGCCGCCGACCTCCAGTGGACTCACGCCGCGTACTCCCTCGCTCTCGCCGTCGGGCTGATCACCGGTGGCCGCCTCGGTGACCTCTACGGCCGCAAACGCACCTTCCTGTACGGCACCGGCGCCTTCACCGCCGCGTCTCTGCTGTGTGCCCTCGCCGCCGGCCCCGCCACCTTGATCGCCGCCCGCGCGATACAGGGCGGCGGCGCGGCGGTCATGGTGCCCCAGGTCCTGGCCACCTTGCACGTCGCCTTCTCCGGCAGCGCCCGCGCCAAGGCGTTCGGCCTGTACGGAACCGTCATGTCCGTCGGCAGCGTCGCCGGTCCGGTGCTGGGCGGCATGCTCACCCAGGCCGACCTGTTCGGCCTCACCTGGCGGTCCATCTTCCTGATCAACGTTCCCCTCGGCATCGCCGCCGTCCTGCTCGGCCGCCGCTACATCAGCGAGTCCCGTGACCGGCGTGCCCTGCGCCTGGACCCGCTGGGTACGGTCCTGTCCGCGCTCGGGCTGCTGCTGATCGCCTACCCGCTCAGCGCGGGCGGCGCGCTCGGCCGGCCATGGTGGACGTTCGCGGCCATGACCGCAGGCGCAGCCGTGCTGGCGGGCCTGGTCCTCCAGCAGCGGTCAAGGACCCGCAGGGGCAGCTCCCCGCTCATGGTGCTGGCCCTCTTCTCCGGGCGGCCCTTCTGCGGAGGCATGGCCGCCCAGCTGGTCGTCGGGCTACTGTCCGGTCTGTTCTTCATGTGCTGGACCCTCTTCCTGCAGCAGGGCCTGGGCCTGAGCCCGTCACGTGCGGCGATCGGCTTCCTCCTCCTCGCCCTCACCGAAATCACCGGTGCCTGGCTTTCCACGGCCGCCGTCGCCCGCCACCAGCGCCGCGTCCCCCAGGCCGGCGCGCTCCTCGCGGCGCTCGCCCTGACCGCGTTCCACCTGCTGGCCACCGCCTACGGCACCGGCCTGACCATGACCGTCATGGCTCTGCCGGTCCTCGCGCTTGGCCTGGGACTGGGCATGATCGGCGCCCCGCTCACCGACCTCACCATCGGCCGCGTCGACGACGCGCACGCCGGATCGGCCTCCGGACTGTTCAACACCGCCATGCACCTCGGCGTCGCTTTGGGCGTCGTCCTGACCGGGGTCGTCTTCTTCGCCCACGACCAGACCGCGACCGCCCGCGGCAGTGAAGTCGTCGACGCCTTCACCGTCACCCTTCCGTACGTGATCGCCGGCCTGTTGATCACATGGGTCCTGATGTTCCTCCTCCCCCGCGCGACCCCACGCGCCCCCCGGCACTGAACCTCAAGCCCGGGGGCGGAGACAGCTGCGTCTCCGCCCCCGGGCTCTCGTAAACAGTCCCTTGCCCGAGCGACGCGGACGACGTCGAGCGCCCCCCTTGCTCACGCTGCCGGGCCGAACCCAGCTCGCCCCGCCGACCGCGAGCCCGGCCAGCCGTCGCGCCCCGGCACCCCGGTCCTACTTGCCCTCGCGCCGGACACCTCGACCGCCGACATGCGCATCGGATACGCGCGGTGCTCGACGCTCACCCAGGAACTCCAGTGTCAGCCCGACGCGCTCCCGAGGCCCCGAGCACGAGGCAGTGCTTCGCCCCGGACGTGACCTCGACGGCCCACATCAGGTTGCCCCCTGCGGGAGTGCTCGACCCGGTCTTGAGCCCGATGACTCCGGGCCTGTCCAGCAGGGTGTTGGTGACCGGGCCCGGCATCGTGGGACCCGTCACGCTGCGCTGGGCGACCACGGCGCGCAGCACCGGCTGCTTGATGGCCTGGCGGGCCGGCTTGAGCTGGTCATCGGCGGTGCTCGTGGTGGTCGCCTCGATCCCGCTCGCGCCGGTGTCCGTGGTGTGGCTCATCCCGAGGTCCCGTGCGGTGCGGTTCATCTTCGCGGCGAACACCTCCTGGCTCACGGCGTCCCAACGGGCCGGCAGCCGGGCGATGTTGTTGCCGGACGGAAGCAACAGCAGCTCGAGCAAATGCCGTTCGGTGAGCTGCTGCCCCGCACGGACCGGAGCCGAGGACTCATCAGACGAGTACGCCTCCCGCTCGGCAGCGGCAGCGGCATCGACCGCGATCCGCGGGCCCGGCCTCGCTGCCCTCGAGCGGGTGTTCCTGAGGATCACGTACGCGGTCATCACCTTGCCGACGCTCGCGATCGGCACCGGCTTCTGCCCGCCCGTACCACCCAGCGTGCCGCCCCCCGTCGAGCGCGATGCTCGGCCCTCGCCCTCGCCCTCGCCCTCGCCCTCGCGCAGCCAGGACAGGTCGAGGTGTTTCGCGACGGCGGAGTGCCCGCACAGCACCGCGGCACTGTCCGCGCTCCGCCGGGCGAGACCGGCCCAGCCGCCCATCCCGACCACGCCCACCAGCACGGCCGCACCGCAGGCCGCCCGGCCCCGCGTCCAGTGGCCCCGCGCCGAGCGATGCTGCGGTGAGGAGCCCGGCGCAGCCGCGCGTATCCGATCAACGTCCACCGAGCATCGGCCTCTCCAACGCCGGCCGCACACGGCGGAGTGCCACATGCGTGACCAAGCCTCGGAGAGGGCCGCATCCGCCCGATCAGGGGATCGCATCCACGGGTCCACAAATGTGTGTCGTCCAGATATCGACGCGGCACGCGTCACACGTCCACAGCCATGCGGAGGGCATGGCGCATGTCGAGCCGTCGACTCGCCTCGCGAGGCTGCTTCACTGGCCCGGGCAGAGCGGCGCCACTCTCACCAGAACGAAAAGGCACCTCCATGAGCCCGAAGAACTCCGGCACTTCCCCCAACTCCACCGGACGCGGCACCACCTGGACACCCAGCAGGATCCTGACCCTCGCCCTGGCGGCACTGACGCTCGTGTTCATCTTTACGAACCTCGGGCGGGTCAAGGTCCGCCTGATCTTCGTGGACGTTTCCGCGCCGCTGTTCCTGGCCCTCGCTGCAGTGTTCGCCATCGGTGTCCTTGTTGGCGCCTATTGGATGCGGACACGCAAGTAGGCACGTACACCGCTGCCCGGTGGTCACCGAAGCCCCGTCGTGTGGGGCCTGCCCAGCCAATTGGGCGCAGGCAAGGAAGGCGAAGACGACTGAGGTGCTGCGCAGCTGCCGAACCAGCCCAACGGCGCCGCATTCGGCCCGGATGAAGCCGAGCCCGCCATTCATTACGGCGTCCTTGGTTCGGGGGTGCGACACGGGACGAGATCGAAGCGAGCCCGGACCGACTGATCGCGCTGTCAGACGGGATCTACGCGATCGCCATGACCCTGCTCGTGCTGGACGTGAAGGTCCCTGACGGCCTGGACACCTCAGGGTTCAGGCGTGCCCTCGCGCGCTTGTGGCCGCAGGTGGCCGCCTACGTGTTCAGCTTCTACATCCTGGCGACCTTCTGGCGCGATCACCGAAGACTGTTCCTGCGGGTGCGCCGGGTGGATGCGACCCTGCTGCGGCTCACCCTGGCCTCGCTCGGAGCGATCGCGTTGCTGCCCTTCCCCACCGCACTGCTGGCCGAGTACCGCACCCAGCCCCTGGCAGTTGCCCTGTATGCCGCCGTCATCACCTGCACTGTCGCGCTTCACCTGGCCATCGCCGCCGTCCTGTGGCGCCACGAGCACCTGCAGGCCGAGCACATCAGCGACCAGCTCGCGCGCGGTGTCATCCGCGACCTCGGCGCCACCGTGATCGTCTTCGGCCTGTCCGTGCCCGTCGCCTTCGTCTCGCCCCTTGCGGCGGTCTGCGTATGGCTCTCGCTGATCCCCGCAAAGATCGTCACGGGAAGGCAGGTTCGGTCCGCGAGCCAGCGTGTCGGCAACCACCCCTGACGAGGCGGTTAGACGGGCCGACGACAAGGTCGCACAGGAGCGCACCACGGGCAGACCGCCTCGCCTGGCGGATGCCGAACTGGTCATGCCGGCAGTGGTGCAGGCGCTGCCCCGCCAAGAGGTCGCGTAGGCGACAGGCCGATCAGCCGGATCCGGGCACGCTCATCACTCGCCCGCGATCCTCTGCGGGCACCCTCGCCGGTATCGCAACATACTGGGGCGCATGTCCCGCCTGTGCCCCGGCTCGCACCTCTCCTCCCCGCCCGGGTGGCTGGCCCGTACCCTCGATCCGCTGAAGCCGCGGCCCGCCCGCACCCCATGGCCCGCCGTCGTCCGCGCCGGCGTCAGCATGGCCTTGCCGCTCGCCGTCGGGATCGCCTCCGGGTATCCGGCGTATGGTGCGCTCGTCTCCATGGGCGGGCTCTCCAGCGTCATCAGCGGTGACTCCCCGACGAGCACCTACCGCATGCGGGTCTTCAACATCGGTGTGCCGCAGCTCTTCAGCTCCGTCGGCATCGCTCTCGGCACGCTCGTGTACGGGCATGGATGGGTGGCTGTCGCCGTGGTCACCGCCATCGCCCTCATGTCCGGGATGATCTCCACGATCGGCGCCGTCTCCTCGGCTTCAGGGATGCTGCTGCTGATGAACGCGGTCGTCGGGGCCGGGCTTCCGATGCCCGAGCCCTGGTGGGCCGGGGCCGTACTGATGGGCGCCGGTGGGCTTCTCGTGCTCCTGCTCTCACTGCTGGCCTGGCCGCTCAGGTCCGGGCTGCCCGAGCGGGCCGCGGTCGCCGACACCTACCGCGCCGTCGCCGACCTCCTGGAAGCGGCGGCGCTCGGGCCGAGCGCGTACGCCGCTGCCCGGCAGAACGTCACCCAGTTGCTCAATCAGTCCTACGATCTCCTGCTCTCCCACCGCGCCCGCGACCACGGCCGCCGCCCGGACCTGGTGCGCCTCGTGGGCCGGCTCAACGCCCTGATCCCGGTCGTCGAAGCCGCCCCCGCCATCCACCAGTGCACCGAGCGCTCCGGTCGCCCGCTGCCCGTGGCGGTGCCGACAGCCGTACGCACCCTCGCCGACGCCGTCGACCGCGGCTTCACCGGCCCCGTTGCCCTGCGCCTGCCCGAGCCCGAAGATCCGGCCACACGCGCCCTCGACGACGCTCTGCGCCACGCCGCCGAGGCCATCGACGGCACCGACCCCGACTCCGACCCTGACAATGCCGACGACCGGCTCGGCCGCCCCGGCGCCCTGCACGAACGCGCCCGCCGCGCCGCCCGCACCATGCTGCTCTCCGGCGTCGCCTGGCGCTACGGACTGCGCCTGGCGCTGTGCATCGGCCTCGCCCAGACCCTGACCTCCCTCATCGAGGTGGAGCGTTCCTACTGGGTGGCTCTGGCCGTCGTCTTCGTCATGAAGCCCGACTTCGGCTCGGTCTTCTCCCGGGCCGTGCTGCGAGCTGTCGGTATCGCTGCGGGCCTGCTGCTCGCAGCGGTGGTGCTCTCCCAGGTGCCGCGCGGCTGGTGGGAGGTGGCGGCCATGGCCCTGCTCGCGCCGCTCATCCCGGCCCTCGCCCTGCGCGGCTACGGCTACCAGAACGCCGCCGTCACACCGGTGATCCTGCTGCTGTCCGACGTCATCAACCACCAGGGCACCCACCTGATCGCCCCGCGCCTGTACGACACCGTCATCGGCTGCGGCATCGCCCTGACCGCGGGCTACCTGCTGTGGCCGGAGAGCTGGCGCACCCGTATCGGCGACAGACTCGCCGATACGGTGGGGGACACCGCGCGCTACGTCGAGTGCGCCTTCCTCGACCCGGAGGCGCCCGGCGTCCCCGACCGGGCGGCCCGCGCCCGGATGCGGCGACGCCTCTACCTCGATCTGGCCGCCGTACGCACCGAGTTCCAACGGGCCCTGACCGAACCACCCCCGATGGGAACCCGCGCCGCCGCGTGGTGGCCACTGGTCGTCGCGATCGAGCGCGTGGTGGACGCGACCACCGCCGCCCGCATCCGGATGCGGCACGGAGCCCCCTGGCCACCACCCGCCGACGCCAAGGAACTCGCCCTGGAACTCGAAGAGTTGGCGGACGCGGTGCGCGGCACGACCACTCTGGCATCGACGCCGGAGGCACCCGGCCAAGACGAAGCCGAGGACGGCGTACTCGAACCACTGCGACGCGAGGTACGCGCAGCACGGGCCGTCGCCTCCCCGGACACCGGCCACCCGGCATGACCGGTTCGCTCGGACGTGAGTACCTCGCACCAGTCGGAGCCTGCCTGCCTTCGCCGTGCCACACAGCTCGGTCGCGGAGTTCCGGGAATCCCTGCGCGCGGGTGGCCAGCATGCCCGATGGCCCCTAGGTTCTGTCCGGCGGATCATGTGACTGTCGGCTTGCCGTCTCGTTGTTCTCGACGTGGGGCGAGGTGATCTGACGAACGCGGAGTGGG
>NZ_JBHYJB010000089.1:0-10228 GCF_042740175.1 Streptomyces sp. NPDC059009
ATCTGTAGCCCGTCCGGCGCTTGAGGACGAGGCCGTCCAGGCCGACAAGGGGGTCTAGGGGCAAAGCCCCAGGAAGGCCGCCCCAGGGCGACGGAGTCGCGGATTCGGGAAGGGGCGGGGTTGGGGAAAAGAAGAACCCGGCCTGGGCCCATCGTGGGCCCTGACCGGGTTCGGGGGCCCAACGGGCCACCAGGAGCTAGTCCTTGATCTCGCAGATCACCGCGCCGGAGGTGAGGCTCGCGCCGACCTCCGCCGTCAGACCCTTCACCGTGCCCGAGCGGTGGGCGTTCAGGGGCTGTTCCATCTTCATGGCCTCCAGGACCACGATGAGGTCGCCCTCCTTGACCTCCTGGCCCTCCTCGACCGCCACCTTCACGATCGTGCCCTGCATCGGAGAGGCGAGGGAGTCACCGGAGGCCGCCGGGCCCGACTTCTTCGCCGCGCGCCGCTTCGGCTTCGCGCCCGCCGCCAGGCCCGTACGGGCGAGGGACATGCCCAGGGACGAGGGCAGGGAGACCTCGAGGCGCTTGCCGCCGACCTCGACCACGACCGTCTCGCGGCCGGGCTCGTCCTCGGACTCCGCGTCCGCCGTCGCGGAGAAGGGCGGGATGTCGTTGACGAAGTCGGTCTCGATCCAGCGGGTGTAGATCGTGAACGGGTCGGTGGAGCCGGTCAGTTCGGGGGCGAAGGCCGGGTCGGCGACGACCTTGCGGTGGAACGGGATGGCCGTGGCCATGCCCTCCACCTCGAACTCCGCCAACGCCCGCGCCGAACGCTCCAGCGCCTCCTTGCGGGTGCGGCCGGTCACGATCAGCTTCGCCAGGAGGGAGTCCCAGGCCGGGCCGATCACCGAGCCGGACTCCACGCCCGCGTCCAGGCGCACGCCCGGGCCCGTCGGGGCGTCGAAGCGCGTCACCGTGCCCGGCGCGGGCAGGAAGCCACGGCCGGGGTCCTCGCCGTTGATGCGGAACTCGAAGGAGTGACCGCGCAACTCGGGGTCGCCGTAGCCCAGTTCCTCGCCGTCGGCGATGCGGAACATCTCGCGGACCAGGTCGATCCCGGCGACCTCCTCGGTGACCGGGTGCTCCACCTGCAGCCGGGTGTTGACCTCCAGGAAGGAGATCGTGCCGTCCGCGCCGACCAGGAACTCCACCGTCCCCGCACCGACGTAACCGGCCTCCTTCAGGATGGCCTTGGAGGCCGAGTAGAGCTGCTCGGTCTGCGCGTCGGACAGGAAGGGGGCCGGGGCCTCCTCCACCAGCTTCTGGTGGCGGCGCTGCAGGGAGCAGTCACGGGTGGAGACCACGACCACGTTGCCGTGCTGGTCGGCCAGGCACTGGGTCTCCACGTGGCGGGGCTTGTCCAGGTAGCGCTCCACGAAGCACTCGCCGCGCCCGAAGGCGGCCACCGCCTCCCGCACCGCCGACTCGTACAGCTCGGGGACCTCGTCCAGGGTGCGGGCGACCTTCAGGCCGCGGCCGCCGCCGCCGAAGGCCGCCTTGATCGCGATGGGCAGGCCGTGCTCCTCGGCGAAGGCCACCACCTCGTCCGCCCCGGCGACCGGGTCGGGGGTGCCCGCGACCAGCGGGGCACCCGCGCGCTGGGCGATGTGGCGGGCGGCGACCTTGTCGCCCAGGTCGCGAATCGCGTGCGGGGGCGGGCCGATCCAGATCAGGCCCGCGTCCAGGACCGCCTGGGCGAACTCCGCGTTCTCCGACAGGAATCCGTAGCCGGGGTGGACCGCGTCCGCGCCCGCATCGGCGGCCGCGGCCAGCACCTTGGAAATGTCCAGGTAGCTGGTGGCCGGAGTGTCACCACCCAGCGCGAACGCCTCATCAGCCGCACGGACATGCAACGCATCCCGGTCAGGATCCGCATAAACGGCAACGCTCGCGATCCCCGCATCCCGGCATGCCCGGGCAACGCGGACAGCGATTTCGCCACGGTTGGCGATGAGCACCTTGCGCACGATGGCTCCCTCCTTGAAACAAGCCGAGTTTAGGGACTGCCGACACGGCCTTACGACCCGTCCCCAGTGGTGAGCTTGCCCACACGGAGCGTGATCCGAGGTCTGCCCGGTCCGCGAAATCCCTTGTAACACCACGGTACGCAGGGTCCCTTTGCGGCAGACTAGCGTCCCGGTGTGGTCAAGGTCTCTGTGAGGGCGTGCTGCGGCAGGGCGCCTTTCTTTGTGGAGTCCCTACGAATGGCCCAACGATTCTTTGCCTTCGGCAGGACCCTTGTCCCGGGGTTTACCCGTTAGTAGCGTTCGGGTGTCCCGAAAGGTACCTCGGGTAACAGCGGCTCGAAGAGAGTGGGTGGGCGCCGTGGCGCGCAGACCGGTGGCGTGGGTGGGCGCGGTGGTGCTCTTGGCGGAGGCGGTCGGGATCGCGCTCCTGAACTGGTTCCTCGGGCTCGTCGTCGACAAGCAGGACATGTCCCTCGCGGGGCTCGACCCGCGCGCGATGTCCGTCTCCACGTGGATCGCGGGGATCGTCTTCGGGCTCTATCTCGCCCTCTGCGGGCTGACGTTGGCGCTCGCGGCGGCGCGGGACCGGGCGCCCGGCGGCTTCGGCAGGCTGCTCCTGATCAGCTGCGCCGTGGTGCACGGACTGCTCGGCGCCTTCTCCATCGGCCTGGTGGGCTGGCTCGCGTTCGTCTTCATGATGGTCGTGCTCGGCCTGATCGTGCTGACGCTCGTCGCGTACGACAAGAAGGACGGGGCCGCAGGCGACGGCGAGAGCGCGGCCAACGGGGCCGACGGGGCGGCCGACAACGGCGCCCCGCAGCCCGTCTGAAGCCCCTGGGGCGCCAGGGAGCGCCCGGGGAGCCGCTGGGGCTACTGCGGCGCCCACAACTCCGTGATGCCGACGCCCAGTTCGGCCAGCAGGCGGCGCAGCAGCGGCAGCGAGAGGCCGATGACGTTGCCGTGGTCGCCCTCGATGCGGTCGACGAAGGGCGCCGAGCGGCCGTCGAGGGTGAACGCGCCCGCCACGTACAGGGGTTCGCCGCTCGCGACGTACGCGGCGATCTCCGCGTCCGTCGGCTCGCCGAAGTGCACGACGGTCGAGGCGACCGCCGCGACGTGCCGTCCGGCGGCGGTGTCATAGACGCAGTGGCCGGTCTGCAGCGTGCCCGCGCGGCCGCGCATGGCCTTCCAGCGGGCGGTGGCCTCCTCGGCGTCGGCGGGCTTGCCGAGCGCCTGCCCGTCCAGCTCCAGGACCGAGTCGCAGCCGATCACCAGGGCGCCCCGGGCGTCCGGGCGGGCGGCCACCACCGATGCCTTGGCCTCGGCGAGGGCGAGCGCGAGCTCGGCCGGGGTGGGGGCGGAGACGGCGTCCTCGTCGACCCCGCTGACGATCACCTCGGGGGCCAGACCCGCCTGGCGCAGCAGGCCGAGGCGGGCGGGCGACTGGGAGGCGAGGACGAGACGGCGGCGCGGATCACTCATGGCGTCAGGGTAACCAAGGGGCGCTCCCCGTCCGCCGCGCGGAAGGGCCGGGCACGGATCACAGAAGTCCGAGCACGAACATGGCCACCACCATCGCCAGGGCGAGCACGACACCGGCGCGGCTCATCTTCGCCTGCATGTCCCGCATGTCCTTCGGAGGATCGTTCTCCGGATCCGACCACAGCATGGAAACGATGGTGGAGCGCGGCGGGCCGGGGCACCTGAGTACGCGTACTCAAGTTCCCCGGCCCGTTCCCCTCAGTTCAGCGGCGGGCCAACTGCCTTACGCGGGCCAGTAGGTGCGGCCCCACGCGGCCGGGCCCGGGGCGGGCAGCCGGTCGCGGGCGACGCGGGCGGGGTCCGCCCAGGAGTCCGGCACGGAGGGCGCGCCGGACGGCGCGCTCGCCGCCGCCGCGGCGCGCGCCCTGACCACCGCCAGGGCGGCGGCCAGCTCCTCGGGGGTGGGGTTGCCCCGTACGACCTTGATCATGACCGCTCCTGGGCTCTAGAGGGGGATGTTGCCGTGCTTCTTCGGGGGCAGTGATTCCCGCTTCGTGCGCAGCTGACGCAGGCCCCGCACCAGGTGGCGGCGGGTCTCCGACGGCATGACCACGGCGTCGATATAGCCGCGCTCGGCGGCCGTGTAGGGGTTGAGGAGCCGGTCCTCGTACGCCTGGATGAGCTCTGCGCGGACGCTCTCGACGTCGGCACCGGCCTCGGCGATCGTGCGGCGGTGCAGGATGTTCACCGCGCCCTGCGCGCCCATGACGGCGATCTGCGCCGTCGGCCAGGCCAGGTTGAGGTCGGCGCCCAGGTGCTTGGAGCCCATGACGTCGTACGCGCCGCCGAACGCCTTGCGGGTGATGACCGTGATCAGCGGGACCGTGGCCTCCGCGTACGCGAAGATCAGCTTGGCGCCGCGGCGGATGATGCCGGTGTGCTCCTGCTCGACGCCCGGCAGGAAGCCGGGGACGTCGACGAACGTGATGACCGGGACGTTGAAGGCGTCGCAGGTGCGCACGAAGCGGGCGGCCTTCTCGGAGGCGTCGATGTCGAGGCAGCCGGCGAACTGCATCGGCTGGTTGGCGACGATGCCCACCGGGTGGCCCTCGATCCGGCCGAAGCCGGTGATGATGTTCGGCGCGAACAGCGGCTGCGTCTCGAAGAACTCCGCGTCGTCCAGGACGTGTTCGATGACGGAGTGCATGTCGTACGGCTGGTTGGCGCTGTCCGGGATGAGGGTGTCCAACTCCCGGTCCTCGTCGGACAGTTCGAGGTCCGCCTCCTCGGGGAAGGCGGGCGGCTCGGAGAGGTTGTTGGACGGGAGGTAGGACAGCAGCGACTTGACGTACTCGATGGCGTCCTTCTCGTCGCCCGCCATGTGATGCGCCACACCCGACGTGGAGTTGTGGGTGCGGGCGCCGCCGAGCTCCTCGAAGCCGACGTCCTCGCCGGTGACCGTCTTGATGACGTCCGGGCCGGTGATGAACATGTGCGATGTCTGGTCGACCATGACCGTGAAGTCGGTGATCGCCGGGGAGTAGACGGCGCCGCCCGCGCACGGCCCGACGACCAGGCTGATCTGCGGAATCACGCCCGACGCATGCGTATTGCGGCGGAAGATCTCGCCGTACATGCCGAGGGCCATGACGCCCTCCTGGATGCGGGCGCCGCCCGAGTCGTTGATGCCGACCACCGGACAGCCCGTCTTCAGGGCGAAGTCCATGACCTTCACGATCTTCTGCCCGAAGACCTCGCCGAGGGCGCCGCCGAAGACGGTGAAGTCCTGTGAGAACACGGCGACCGGGCGGCCGTCCACCGTGCCGTAGCCGGTGACGACCCCGTCCCCGTACGGGCGGTTCTGCTCCAGGCCGAAGTCGGTCGAGCGGTGCTGCGCGAACTCGTCGAACTCCACGAAGGAGCCCTCGTCGAGCAGCAGGTCGACGCGCTCACGGGCCGTCAACTTGCCCTTGGCGTGCTGCTTTTCGACCGCGCGCGCGGAGCCGGCGTGCTTCGCCTCCTCGATGCGGCGCTGCAGGTCCGCGAGCTTTCCCGCGGTGGTGTGGATGTCGGTTTCTTGCGGCTCGGACATCGAGGCGTGGCTCCCTGGCTGCGGGGCGGGGCGTGGGCGAGTGTCGGCTTGCTACTGACTCGTAGCGTATCGGCGTGGATACGCCTGCGCAGTGCGGCGTTTACCACACCTAGGGTGGCTTGCATGACGCCGCGAAATGATGCTGGATCCCCGGAGAATCCCTGGTCCGACCTCGGTCGGCCGCCCCTGAACGCCACCGCGCTGCGGCGTGCCCTGATCCGCGAGGGCGGCCTGTGGACCTCGCTCGACGTGGTCCCCGAGACCGGGTCGACCAACACGGACCTGGTGGCCCGCGCCGCCGACGGGAGCGCGCGCGAGGGCGCGGTCCTGGTGGCCGAGGAGCAGCGGTCCGGGCGCGGCCGCCTCGACCGGCAGTGGTCCGCGCCCGCGCGCTCCGGCCTCTTCGTCTCGGTGCTCCTCAACCCCTCGGAGGTGCCGGTCGAGCGCTGGGGCTGGCTCCCCCTCCTCACCGGGGTGGCCGTCGCCACCGGGCTCTCCCGGACGGCGGGCGTCGACACCGCACTCAAGTGGCCCAACGACCTGCTGGTGACCGTGGACGGCGAGGAGCGCAAGGCGGGCGGCATCCTCGCGGAGCGCTCCGGGGACGCGGGCGTCGTGGTCGGCATCGGCATCAACGTCTCGCTGCGCGCCGACGAACTCCCCGTGCCGCAGGCCGGTTCCCTGGCCCTGGCGGGGGCGACCGGCACGGACCGCGACCCGCTGCTGCGGGCGGTGCTCCGCTCCCTGGAGCAGTGGTACGCGGACTGGCGCGCCGCCAAGGGCGACCCGGCCGCCTCGGGCCTCCAGGAGACGTACGCCGCCGGGTGCGCGACGCTGGGCCGCCGGGTCCGTGCCGAGCTGCCCGGGGACCGGGCCCTGGTGGGCGAGGCGGTGGCGGTGGACGGCGACGGACGCTTGGTCATCGCCACGGAGGAGGGGGTGCAGGAGCCGGTGGGGGCGGGGGACATCGTCCATGTGCGGCCGGTGGGCTGAGCCAGGTCCGTACCGGTGCCCCCAGCCCGAGCTCAATACATGGGCTGAGCTCGCCCGACTTGGGAGTGAGCTGGGGCACACCTGCCGTAAAGTTGGCGCCGGTCGATACGTGACCGTGGCAGATCGGAAGGGCAGCTGGCGTGACCGTCGACGACACGGGCTCCGGTGAGGGGGCCGCTCCCTCCGCCGACGGTGAGGTGCCCGAGAAGCCCGATGAGGCCGTCGAGGACCCGCTCGCTCTCCGGCTCGAGCAGCTGATCCTCGGAGCCGACCGGCGCTACACCCCCTTCCAGGCCGCGCGCAGCGCCGGGGTCTCCATGGAGCTGGCGTCACGGTTCTGGCGGGCCATGGGTTTCCCCGACATCGGCCAGGCCAAGGCCCTGACCGAGGCCGATGTGCTCGCCCTGCGGCGGCTTGCGGGTCTGGTCGAGGCCGGGCTGCTCAGCGAGGCCATGGCGGTGCAGGTGGCCCGGTCCACGGGGCAGACCACCGCCCGGCTCGCCGAGTGGCAGATCGACTCCTTCCTGGAGGGGCTCACCGAGCCGCCCGAGCCGGGCATGACCCGCACCGAGGTCACGTATCCGCTGATAGAGCTGCTCCTGCCCGAGCTGGAGGAGTTCCTCGTCTATGTGTGGCGGCGGCAGCTCGCGGCCGCCACCGGACGGGTCGTGCAGGCCGCCGACGACGAGGAGATGGTGGACCGGCGGCTCGCCGTCGGCTTCGCCGACCTCGTCGGGTTCACGCGGCTGACCCGTCGTATGGAGGAGGAGGAGCTCGGGGAGCTCGTCGAGGCGTTCGAGACGACGGCCGCCGATCTCGTCGCCGCCCACGGGGGGCGGCTCATCAAGACACTCGGGGACGAGGTTCTCTTCGCCGCCGATGACGCGGGCGTCGCCGCCGAGATCGCGCTGCGCCTCATCGAGACGATGGCGGGCGACGAGACGATGCCGGAGCTGCGCGTCGGCATCGCCTTCGGGACGGTCACGACGCGCATGGGCGACGTCTTCGGGACGACGGTGAACCTGGCCAGCCGGCTGACCTCGATAGCGCCGCGGGACGCCGTCCTGGTGGACGGGGCGTTCGCCGAGGAGCTGACCAGGACGCAGGCCGCGCCCGCCTCGGAGGCGGCCGCGGCGGAGGCTGCGGCTGCCGCCGAGAAGGAGGGCGAGGAGCCCCCCTCGTACCGGTTCGCGCTGCAGCCGATGTGGCAGCGGCCCGTGCGCGGGCTCGGCGTCATCGAGCCCTGGCTGCTCGCGCGCCGCAGCTGATCCCTTCGGTTTCTTAAGTTTCTTCGGTCTCTTCGTGCGGCGGCTGCCCCTTTCGTACGGGGGCGCGCTCCTGACATGATCCGGGACGGTAACGATCGTTAACCGTCGAACGTGTCGAACGTGTCGGATGTATCGGACGTGGAGGTAGCGCTATGGCTGAGGAACGGTTCGGGGAGTTCGTCGTGGTGCGGCGGCACGGGTACGTCGCCGAGCTCGCCCTCGACCGGCCCAAGGCCATGAACGCCGTCTCCACCGAGATGGCCCGCTCCCTCGCCGCCGCCTGCGCCGCCCTCGCGGACGACCGGGACGCGCGCGTCGTCGTGCTCACCTCCACGCACGAGCGGGCGTTCTGCGTCGGCGCCGACCTCAAGGAGCGGAACTCCTTCTCCGACGCCGAGTTGGTGCGCCAGCGGCCCACCGCGCGCGCCGCCTACACCGGTGTCCTCGAACTGCCGATGCCGACCGTCGCGGCCGTGCACGGCTTCGCGCTCGGCGGCGGCTTCGAGCTCGCGCTCGCCTGCGACGTGATCGTGGCCGACGCCACCGCCGTCGTCGGGCTGCCGGAAGTCTCCGTGGGTGTCATCCCGGGTGGCGGTGGCACGCAGCTCCTGCCGCGCCGCGTCGGGGCCGCGCGCGCCGCCGAGCTGGTGTTCACGGCGCGGCGCGTGGAGGCGGGCGAGGCACGGGAGTTGGGGCTTGTGGAACAGCTCGTGGGGGAGGGCGACGACCGGGACGAGGCGCTCGCGCTCGCCGCCCGGATGGCCGCGAACTCCCCGGTCGGGCTGCGCGCGGCCAAGCGTGCGCTGCGGCTCGGGCACGGGCTCGACCTGCGGGCGGGCCTGGAGGTCGAGGACGCCGCGTGGCGCTCCGTGGCCTTCTCCGGCGACCGGGCGGAGGGCGTCGCCGCCTTCAACGAGAAGCGCACGCCGCAGTGGCCGGGGGAATGACGGGGGGAGTAGACCGAGTGCCCTAAATCGCCGTAAACCTCCTAACCTGGGGTAATGGGTGAGGATGTCCGGCTGCGGGCCGTCGTGGAGCTGGCGCAGGGGATGGCCGCCGCGCACACTCCACGGGAGTCCTGGCGCGCGGCCGCGCAGGGTGCCCGGCACGCCCTCGCGGGGAGCTTCGCCGCGCTGTCCGTGTGGGAGCGGGACCTGGGGCGGCTCCGGGTCCTGGTGAACGTGGGCGAACGGGCCGAGGGGGAGGACGAGTTCCCCGAGGCGGAGTCCTACCCGGTGCATCAGTTCCCGGAGATCACCGAGTTCCTGCATGAGCGCTGGGCCGGGGGCGGCGAGCCGCACGCGTGGGTCGAGACGGCTCAGGGGCCGGGGGGCGTCGGCTCCGCCGGGTACTGCCATCAGCGGGTGGCCGCCCTGCGCCGCCGCGGCCGCGGCTGTTGCGTGGTCGCGCCGATCGTGCTGCACGGCCGGGCCTGGGGCGAGCTCTATGTGGCGCGGCCCGTGGGGGCGCCCGTCTTCGACCGTGCCGACGCCGACTTCGCGACCGTGCTCGCGGCGGTCGTCGCCGCCGGGATCGCGCAGACCGAGCGTCTCGAAGAGGCCCGCCGCCTCGCCTTCACGGACGCCCTCACCGGACTCGCCAACCGCCGGGCCGTCGACCTCCGCCTGGACGAGGCGGTGGAGCGGCACCGGCAGGACGGCGTCCCCGTCTCCCTCGTCATCTGCGACGTCAACGGGCTGAAGCGGGTCAACGACACCCTGGGCCACGCCGTCGGCGACCGGCTGCTCGAACGGTTCGGCTCGGTGCTCTCGCTGTGCGGGGCGATGCTGCCCGGGACGGTGGCTGCGCGGCTCGGCGGCGACGAGTTCTGCCTGCTCTCGGTGGGGCCCTCGGCCGACGAGGTGGTGCGGGTCGCCGATGAACTGTGCGTGCGGGCGGCCGAGTTGGAGCTGGGGGAGGGGGTCGCGTGCGGGGTGGCGTCGACGGACGACCCGATCGGTGCGGTGCGGTCCGCTCGCCGGCTGTTCCGGCTCGCGGATGCGGCGCAGTACCGGGCGAAGGCGGCTCGCTCGGTCAAGCCGGTGGTCGCGGGGCGGGAGGGGCGGGGTGGTGAGGGCGACCCCGTGGTCCGGCTTGCGGATGCGGCGGCGGAGCGGGGTGGGGAGGGGGAGCGGAGGCGGTTCCGGGGGCGCGGGGCGTTGTGAGGGTGCGGGTGGCCCCTGCCGGGGGCTTTTTCCCCAGTCCCGCCCCTTCCCGAATCCGCCGACTCCGTCGGCCCTGGCGCACCCCTGGGGGCTGTGCCCCCAGACCCCCCGTCGGCCTGAACGGCCTCGTCCTCAAACGCCGGACGGGCTGAAAGGCGCCCCACCGGCCTGCAGGCGGGCGTCCGGCGGGAGGGGTGGGGACGCGGCGGTATGTCCGCCCGCAGTACAGCACCCCACCCAAGCCAGTACTCATGTACCC
>NZ_JBHYJB010000090.1:0-9865 GCF_042740175.1 Streptomyces sp. NPDC059009
GACGGGCTCTTTTGAGCCCGTCCGGCGATTGAGGACGAGCCGTTCAGGCGATCTCGGGCGCCCCAGGGCCGACGGAGTCGGCTGATTCGGGAAGGGGCGGGATCGGGGAAGGAAAACGCAACCAGCCCACCCACCCCAGACGTCTCCGCCCCCGACACCACACACACGGGGGAGACACCCATGAGCGACCAGCTCGCCAGAGAGACCGTCACCGAGGCCGCCGTCGCCGAGGCTGCCGTCACCGAGGCCACCGCCACCGGCGCCAAGTCCTACCCCCTGGCCGCAGACGTCAACGTCCGCTCCGGCCCAGGAACCTCGTACCCCAAGATCGGCCACCTGCCCAAGGGCACCCGCGTCACCATCACCTGCCAGCGCCCCGGCGAAACCGTCACGGGCCCCACCGGAACCTCCCGGATCTGGGACCGCATAGGCAGCGGCCGCTACGTCTCGGACACCTACGTCCGCACCGGCAGCGACGGCTACGTGGCCCCGCGCTGCTGAGCCGCCGAGCCGCCGAGCCGCCGAGCCGCCGAGCCGCCGAGCCGCTGAGCTGCCGAGTCGCTGAACGGGCCTCGCGGCTGAGGGGCGGAACCCTCAGCCGGAGAAGCCCCGGCTCAGCCGGACTCCGGCGGCCGCACCGCGTCGAACGCGAACACCACGTTCTTGTCCGCCGCCACCACCACGACCCGCCCCGCGACCGCCACCCGCCCGCTCGCGTTGGACTCACCCGTGAGCCCGTCCGTCCGCGGATCCGTCGTCCACAGCCGCGCCCCACCCCGCTCGGCCAGCGCCGCGACCCGGCCGCTGGCCGAGCTGACGTACAGGACGCCGTCCGCCGCCACCGGCCCCGACGCCCCCTCGATCCCGGACTGCCGCGACCACTTCAGCGCCCCGCTCGCCGGGTCGAACGCGCTGACCTGCCCGGTCTGCGCGGTCACGTACACCGTCCCGTCCGCGAGCCCGGGCGTCCCCGGGTACGTCTTCTTCAGCGGCTTGTACGTGGCGGAGCCGCTCTTCGGGTCCACCCGCACTACCGCGTCGTACCCCATCAGCTCCGGCCCCTTCACGCGCTGGCGCACCAGCACGAACGAGCCGTCGTCCGCGGTCCCGAGCGGCTGGAGCTGGCCCTTCAGCGCGATGGTCCGGCCGAGCTCACCGGAGGAGAGGCCGAGCGGGTGCAGGGAGGGGTGGCGCACCGCGGTGCTGTCGGTCTCGCCGACCGGCGCGCACATCGCGTACGCCCGCTTGCCCGCCGCCACCGGAGTGCACTCGGAGCCTGCGGGGAACGGCGCCCGCCAGCGGAGCTTGCCGCTGTGCGCCTGCCGGGCCTCGATGTGGGTGCGGCTCCCGTCGACGGTCAGGACGGTCGAGCCGGCCACCACCGCGTCCTGCGAGCGGCCCCCGGCGACGGCGGCGGACTGGGCGCCGGACGGCGCGGACCACAGCTCGTCGCCCTTCTCGGCATCGAGGGCCACCACTTCCTCGCCGCCCTCGGCGGGGATGCGGTAGCCGAGCACGGTGTCGGAGGTGACCCCGACCAGATGCAGGCCGTTCACGGGCACGCCGGGGCTCTTGACCGTCCACACCCGGGAGCCGTCGGCGGCCCGCAGCCGGGTGCCGACGACGCCGCCGCCCCCGCAGAACACCGAGTCGTCGCGCGCCACACAGCGCAGCTCGTCCGGGACCGAACCGCCGCGCACGGTGTGGTGCCAGGGCTTGAAGTCGCCGGGCAGCGGCTGTTCGGCCGCCGCGAGGGTGCGGCCCTTGCCGTCCCGGCCGCTGTCCTTGCTGACCCGGGCCCCGGACCCGTCGCCGCCCGCCGTGAGCACCGCGATCCCGCCGCCGATCGCCGCGACCGCGACGGCGGCGGCGAGCACGGGCCGCCACCGCTTGCGCAGCCGCTGCCGTATGAGGGTCCGCTCGGAGGCAGGGGCAGGGGCAGGGGCGAGGGCTGATGCCGGTGCCGGTGCCGGTGCTGGTGCCGGTGCGGCCGGGGGATTTCCCTGCCCGTGTGACGGCGGGCCCGAGTGCTCGGTGTCCATGTCCCGCGTACGACGGACGCCGCTCCCGGCTGCCGCGGCACCGGCTCCCGCCCCGCCGAGGTCCGTCGGCAGATCCCGCAGCTGCTCCAGGAGCCCGTCGGCCGAGGGCCGCGTCTCCGGCGTCTTCGCCAGGCATGGCTCGACGACGGCCCGCAGCACCTCCGGAACTTCCCCCAACTCCGGCGCCTCATGCACCACTTGATAGGCCGTCATATACGGGCTGTCCGCGTCGAAGGGCCCCTGCCCGGTCGCCGCGTAGACGAGCAGCGTGCCCAGCGAGAACACATCGGACGCGGGCCCGACGCCGCGCGGCGCCTGGAGCTGCTCCGGCGACATGAACGGCGGCGTGCCGATGACCCGGCCCGTCATGGTGAGGGTCTGCTGGTCGGCGGCGCGCGAGATGCCGAAGTCGATGACGCGCGGGCCCTCGGGGGAGAGGACGACGTTCGACGGCTTGAGGTCGCGGTGCACGACGTCCGCGCGGTGGATGTCGCGCAGCGCCTCGGTCAGACCGATGGCGAGGCCGCGCAGCTCGGCGCCGCCGACGGGGCCGCGCCTCGCGATGCGCTGGGCGAGCGTGGGGCCCTCGATGTAGGTCGTGGCCATCCACGGGTGCACGCCCTCGGTGTCGGCGTCCACGACGGCGGCGGTGAAGGCTCCGCTGACCCGGCGGGCGGCGGCGACCTCCTGCCGGAAGCGGGTGCGGAACTCGTCGTCGGCCGCGAACTGCTGGTGGATCAGCTTGATCGCCACGGGCCGCCCCGACGCGGTGCGCGCCAGATAGACGGTGCCCATCCCGCCCGAGCCGAGGCGCGCCTCGAGCGGATAGCCGCCGATGTCCTGCGGATCTCCCTCGCGGAGCGACACAGTCTCCGACCTCCCCTGTGCGGCCCGGCCGCCCGTACTAGTGCTGCTACTGCTACTGCTGACCGCTGCCGCTGCTGCTACTTGTCTGCACTCGTGCTGCCTGTGCGCACAAAGTAGCGGTCCGGCCCCCTGGCGAGGCAAGGAGGGGGACGAATAGGGCGAGCCCGTGGGCGGCCCGTCGGCAGCGGCCGGGCGATAATCGAGACGTGAGCGATGTGAACGAGGCAGACCAGGTATCAGCGCCGGGCACGCCGCCCGGTCCGCAGCCCGAGCCGATCCGGTTCTTCGGCACGACCTGGGTCGGCCACGACAACGGCTACGGGGCGCGCCGCGCGGGCGTCGCCGCCGGGGCACTGCTCGCCGCGGCGGCGGGCTGCTTCGTGCTGCGCTTCGCGTACCAGGGCCTGGCGATCGCCGACGTCGGCAAGTTCGTGAACCTCCTGGTCGTGGTGATGTTCGCGATCTGCAGCGCGATCGCGTTCCGGCGCACGTGGGACGGCTTCTCCAAGCGCCACGACCCGCAGTCGGTGGCGTCGATGCGCAGCCTGATGACGATCGGCTTCATCGGCGTCCTGCTCGCCTACTTCTTCCGCGCCCTGACCGAGGCCCCGGGCGAGAAACTGCACCGCGAGGAGTACGAGACGGCCCGCGACCAGTACGAACGCCGCACGTCGCGCAGGACGGGCAACCCGTCGAAGAGCTCGAAGAAGAAGCGCAAGAGCTAGCTGACGCCTGCCGGGGGACGCCTGCCGCCTGGCTGTGGCGTGAGCCGGGGACCTCTGCTCCCGGTGCCGTACCGCGACCGCGACGCGGCGACGCGGCGATACGGCGATACGGCGATACGGCGATACGGGCTGACGCCCCCAAACCCGGTCGCCAGGATGGCCCCATGCCGGACACCTCCCGCACCTCTCAGCCCGAGCCCACACCCCCTCACCCTCACCTTCACCACAGCACCGACCCCGATGCCCCCTCCGACCTCTCCGACCCGTCCGCCCCCACCACCACCGGCCAACCCACCCAACCCGACCAACCCAGCCAACCCGGCCAACCCGACCAACTCGCCGAACCCACCGGCGACTTCGCCCTCTCCTTCGACTCCGTAGCCGCCCAGTACGCCGCCGCCCGCCCCGGCTACCCACCCCAACTCTTCGCCACCATCGAGGAACTGGCCCACCGCCCGATCCGCGGCGCCCGGACCGTGGACGTCGGGGCGGGCACCGGCATCGCCACCCGCCTCCTCCTCGACCACGGCGCCCACGTCATCGCTGCCGTGGAGCCGGGCCCGGGCATGGCCGCCCAGTTCCGCACCGGCCTGCCCGCCGTCCCCCTCGTCCGCGCCACCGGCGACGCCCTGCCGCTCGCCGACGCCTCCGCCGACCTCGTCACCTACGCCCAGGCGTGGCACTGGACCGACCCGGCCCGCTCGGTCCCCGAGGCCCTGCGCGTACTGCGCCCCGGCGGATCCCTCGCCCTCTGGTGGAACGTGCCCGACCCCGACGTCCACACATCCGTCGCCCAAGAGGAACGCCTCAAGGCCCGCCTGCCCGGCTACCACGCGCACGGCATCACGGGGGAGGCGCCGGCGATCGTCCGGGGCCTCATCCCCGAGCTGTCGGCGGGGCAAGGCCAGGAGCAGGGCCCGATCACGGTTGCGTTCCGGCGCCTGCACTGGCGCCGCCGTGTCCCGGTGGACGTCGGCCTCGCCCACCTCGGCAGCCGCTCGTACTTCGCGACGCTCGGGCCCAAGGCGGCGGCGCCCCTCCTGGAGGAGGAGCGCAGGCACCTCCTGGCCGCTTTCCCGGACGGGATCGTCGAGGAGGCGTACGCCGTGGACGTGACGGTCGTACGCAAGAAGGGGCCGCACCCGTAAGCCCGCTTGACCCCGCACCCCCGCACGCGCAATATTCATCACATGGTGAATATTGCGCGTGACCCCGCCACCACGGAATCCGCCGCCACCCCGGCCGTGGAGGCCGAGGCCCTCACCGTCGTCCGCGGCCCCCGCACCGTCCTGAAGGGCATCAAGTTCGCCGTCCCTCCAGGGCAGATCACCGGCCTCCTCGGCCCCTCCGGCTGCGGCAAGTCGACCCTGATGCGCGCCGTCGTCGGCACCCAGGCCAAGGTCAGCGGCACCCTCCGCGTCCTGGGCCGCCCGGCGGGCGCCGCCGAGCTGCGCTCCCGTATCGGCTATGTGACCCAGAGCCCGTCCGTCTACGACGACTTGACGGTCCGCCAGAACCTGGACTACTTCGCCGCCGTCCTCGACCCGGGCCGCGGCACCGCCGCCGAACGCCGCCGCGCCCACGTCGCCCACGCCATCGAGGACGTCGACCTCACCTCGCACGCCGACTCCCTCGCCGGCAACCTCTCCGGCGGCCAGCGCGGCCGCGTCTCCCTCGCCGTGGCCCTGCTCGGCACCCCCGAACTCCTCGTCCTCGACGAGCCGACCGTCGGCCTCGACCCCGTGCTCCGCCGCGACCTGTGGCAGCTCTTCCACACCATCGCCGCCGAGCGCGGCGCCGCCCTCCTCGTCTCCTCGCACGTCATGGACGAGGCCGAGCGCTGTCACCGCCTGCTCCTCATGCGCGAGGGCGAGATCCTCGCCGACGACACCCCCGACGCGCTCCGCGCCCGCACCCGCTCCGAAACCGTCGAGGAGGGCTTCCTCCACCTCGTGGACGAGGCGAACAGAGCGAACAAGGCGAGCGAAGCCAGCAAGGGGAGCGAACACAGCAAGGCGAGCGAAGCCAGCAAGGGGAGCGAACGCAGCAAAGCGAGCGAAGCCGACGAAACCCAAGCCGACAGAACCCAAGCCCCCAGCGACGCCAACTCCCGCCACCCCGAATCCAGGTGACGCCATGAACCCCCACCGCACCCTCGCCACCGCCGCCCGCGTCCTGCGCCAGCTGCGCCACGACCCCCGCTCCATCGCGCTGCTGATCCTGGTGCCCTGCGTGATGCTCCTGCTCCTGCGCTACGTCTTCGACGGCAGCCCGCGCACCTTCGACTCCATCGGCGCCTCGCTGCTCGGCATCTTCCCGCTCATCACGATGTTCCTGGTGACCTCCATCGCGACCCTCCGCGAGCGCACCTCCGGCACCCTCGAGCGCCTGCTCGCCATGCCGCTGGGCAAGGGCGACCTCATCGCCGGCTACGCCCTCGCCTTCGGCGGCCTCGCCATCGTCCAGTCCGCCCTTGCCACCGGCCTCGCCCTGTGGGCCCTCGGCCTGGACGTGACCGGCTCGGCCTGGCTGCTCCTGCTCGTGGCGCTGCTCGACGCGCTGCTCGGCACGGCCCTCGGCCTGTTCGTCTCGGCGTTCGCGGCCTCCGAGTTCCAGGCCGTCCAGTTCATGCCCGCGGTGATCTTCCCGCAGCTCCTCCTCTGCGGGCTGTTCACCGCACGCGAGAACATGCAGCCGGTCCTGGAGAAGATCTCGAACGTCCTGCCCATGTCGTACGCGGTCGACGGCATGAACGAGGTCCTGCGCCATCCCTCCGTCACCGGCGCCTTCGTCCGCGATGCCGTCATCGTCGCGGGCTGTGCGCTCCTGGTCCTCGCCCTGGGCGCGGCCACGCTCCGGCGCCGTACCGCCTGATCCCGGCGCCGTACCGCACGCGCGGCCCCCGATGCGAGGATGGCCCCGAAGAGGACGACACCCCGGAGGGCCCGCGCATGAGCAGTCAGAAGGTCGCCGTACTCGGCACAGGGAAGATCGGTGAAGCCCTGCTCAGTGGGGTGATCCGCAGCGGCTGGGCCCCCGCCGACCTGCTGGTCACCACCCGCCGCCAGGAGCGCGCCGACGAGCTGCGCACCCGCTACGGCGTCGAGGCCGTCTCCAACCCCGAGGCCGCCAAGCAGGCCGACACCCTGATCCTCGCCTGCAAGCCGCAGGACATGGCCAGACTGCTCGACGAGCTCGCCCCGCACCTCACCCCCGACCGCCTGATCATCAGCGCGGCCGCGGGCATCACGACGGCCTTCATCGAGGAGCGCCTGCCCGACGGCGTCGCCGTCATCCGCGTCATGCCGAACACCCCGGTCCTGGTCGACGAGGGCATGTCCGTCATCTCGGCGGGCAGCCACGCGAACGCCACGCACCTGGCGCACGCCGAGCAGATCTTCGGCGCCGTCGGCCAGACCCTCCGCGTCCCCGAGACCCAGCAGGACGCCTGCACGGCCCTCTCGGGCTCCGGACCCGCGTACTTCTACTACCTGGTCGAGGCCATGACGGACGCGGGCATCCTGCTCGGACTGCCCCGCGACAAGGCCCACGACCTGATCGTCCAGTCCGCGATCGGCGCGGCGACGATGCTCCGCGACAGCGGCGAACACCCGGTCAAGCTCCGCGAGAACGTCACGTCACCCGCGGGCACGACCATCAACGCCATCCGCGAGCTGGAGAACCACGGCGTACGGGCGGCCCTCATCGCCGCCCTCGAAGCGGCCCGCGACCGCAGCCGCGAACTGGCCACCGGCAACAACAACTGACACCGGGCCGAGGGGGGAGGGGAGGAAGCGGGCTACCGCCCCAGGACGAGGTGCAGCTGCCGCGCGACATCCCGCCCCGCGTGCAGCCGCCGCTCCATGGCCCGCGCCTCGTCCGTGTCCCCCCGCGTCCGCAGCCGATGCACCTCGGCCTCCATGCGGGCATTCATCCGGTCCAGCACATGCAGCCGCAGGACGACGACGTGCTCCCCGTGGTCCGCCCCCGAAGCGCTGCCGGCGCTCGCAGCACTCGCCGGGGCCGCCGACGCCGCCACGCTCAGGGCGACGGCGGCCCACAGCACGGCCGTACGAGAACGCGAGCGCGGACGCGACTGCATCGGCGGGCTCCAACCGGGAGGGGCTCAAACTGGACAAATATTGCCTGAATCACCCTAAGCTTCTAAAAGCCACGCACTATCGTCCAAAAGTACGGTCTATGGACGGTCGACGAGCTCCCGCGTCGTCACGACCTTCGCGAACCCGCCCCCATGAAGCGACACCGCCGTCGCCTCGGCGAGCTCCTGCGCACTCCGCCGCCAGCCGAAGGGCCCTTCGAGATCGAAGGTGTGCGTCGCGTCCAGCGGGACGATCACCTCGTACCCCAGATTCCCGCCCATCCGCGCGGTCGTCTCCACACACATGTTGGTCTGGATCCCCACCACGACGAACTGCGCGACACCGGCCCCCTTCAGCCACGCGTCGAGATCCGGCTCCCCGTAGAAGGCCGAGTTCACGCTCTTCGTCACCAGCAGCTCGGCCCCCACGCCCTTCCCGCGCCGCCGCTCGACGTACTCCTTGAAGCCGTTGCCCGCATACCCGGGCCGCAGCGGCGACTGCGGCTTGCGCGAGTCATGCCGTACGAAGACGACGGGCCGCCCCGTCTCCTGCCAGGCATCGATGAGCGAGGCGATGTTGTCGTCGGCCCCGGGATTGTTCCGAGCCCCCCAGAACCCCTCCTCCTCGAACCCCTTCTGCACATCGACGACGACCAGCGCTGCGTTCTCTGCGATCTCCATGCCAACGACTCTGCCGCGCGGACCTCCGCCCTCCCAGACTGCAAAAAGCCACTGATCGATGGTTTACTGCCAACCGTTCCCGCACGTACCTGAGGACTGAGAACTCAGAGGTCCATCACGATGCAGCCCAGGCACACCGACCGGACAGCACAGCGCATCGCGATGCCGGCCTTCCCCGGGGTGAGACCTTTCGACGTCTCAGTGATCCAAGAGGTCTGGGGCACCCCCCGCACCGACCGCGGCGCGCCCTCCTTCTCTCTCCACCGCCCCGCAGCAAGCCCCACGCCCATCCCCCTCCGCGGCGGCCTCACCCTCACCCCCGACCGCACGCTCTCCTGGCTGAACCGCCTCACCCCCACCGACCTGATCGTCGTCCCCGGCCTCGACGACCACCTCAGCCCGGCCCCCGCCCCACTCCTCGCGGCCCTCCGCCGGGCCCACACCCGCGGCATCCCCATCGCCGCCCTCTGCGGCGGCGCCTTCACCCTTGCCCAGGCGGGCCTCCTCGACGGCCGCCGCGCGATCACCCACTGGCGCCTCACCGACCTCCTCCGCACCCAGCACCCCGAGGTCACCGTCGTCCCCGACGCCCTCTTCATCGAGGACGGCAACATCTGGACGGCGGCCGGCACCGCCGCGGGCATCGACCTCTGTCTCCACCTGGTCCGCCTCGCCCATGGCTCGGAGGCCGCCGCCACCATCGCCCGCTCGATGGTCACGGCCCCCTTCCGCACCGGCTCCCAGGCCCAGTTCATCGACCACCCCACGCCCCGCGCCGACCGCGACGCGGACACCCTCGCCGCCGTACGCGAGTACGCGCTCCGCCACCTCCAGGACCCCCTCACCATCAAGGACCTGGCCACCCGCGCCGGGATGTCCCCCCGCTCCTTCGCCCGCCATTTCACCGCGGCCACCGGCACCACCCCCCTCAGCTGGCTCCTGGACCAGCGCATCGCCGCGGCCCAGAAGCTCCTCGAGCAGACCGACCTGCCCATGCCCGAGGTGGCCCGCCGCGCGGGCTTCGGCAGCGAGGTCACGATGCGCCAGCACTTCGCGGCTCGTCTGACCACCAGTCCCCGCGCCTACCGAGCCTCCTTCACGGGCCCCCGGCCGCCCGGCAGCCGAGGTTGACAGCCCCTACCTCGATACGTAGTGTTCTCCGAGTTGCCCGACGTGAGCGCCGACCACTTGGCCGGTCCCCGGGCAGCCATTCCGCAAGAACCACTCAAGTGATCGACGTCGTGCCTCATGGCTCGCCGTCGTTTCATTTCCGTGCGCTTTTACGGAATGTGGAATCCGCGTTCGAAGGACGCAGCCCGATTAGGTCGGGAGCCGAGATTCCGCTAAAGTCTCACTCGTCGGAACGGCCCAACAGCCGCAAAGACAGCCCGAGTTGACCGGGAATCAGGCCCGAAAGGATCTGATAGAGTCGACACCGCCGGAAGGCCGAA
>NZ_JBHYJB010000091.1:0-9665 GCF_042740175.1 Streptomyces sp. NPDC059009
TCTGGGGCACCCGCGTCATCAAGGGCATCCAGCTCAAGGAGTACGCCTCCTGGCTCGACGAAGGCGCGCTGTTCAAGGGCCAGTGGGGCCTCAAGCAGACGCGTGCCGGGGACGGACCCTCGTACGAGGAACTCGTCGAGACGGAGGGGCGCCCGCGGCTGCGCGGCTGGCTGGACGAGCTGCACACCAAGAACATGCTCGAAGCGGCCGTCGTGCACGGCTACTTCCCCTGTGTGTCCAAGGGCGACGACCTGGTCATCCTGAACGAGGACGGCACGGAGCGGACCCGCTTCACCTTCCCGCGCCAGCGCCGCGGCCGCCGTCTGTGCCTGGCGGACTTCTTCCGCCCGGAGGAGTCCGGCGAGACCGACGTCGTGGGCCTCCAGGTCGTCACCGTCGGCTCGAAGATCGGTGAGGCCACCGCCGAGCTCTTCGAGGCCAACTCCTACCGCGACTACCTCGAACTGCACGGCCTGTCCGTGCAGTTGGCCGAGGCCCTCGCCGAGTACTGGCACGCGCGCGTCCGCGCCGAGCTCGGCTTCGGCGGCGAGGACCCCTCGGACGTCGAGGACATGTTCGCCCTCAAGTACCGCGGCGCCCGCTTCTCGCTCGGCTACGGCGCCTGCCCCGACCTGGAGGACCGCGCGAAGATCGCCGAACTCCTGCAGCCGGAGCGGATCGGCGTCCAGCTCTCCGAGGAGTTCCAGCTCCACCCCGAGCAGTCCACCGACGCCATCGTCATCCACCACCCGGAGGCCAAGTACTTCAACGCCCGCTGAGGCGGTCTGCTGAGGCGGTCCGCTGGGGCGGTCCGCCGAGGCCGCCCGTCAGGGCTCCGTTTAACTGAAGCGCGCCTTCAGCGGACGAGTCGTACACTGGTCGGTCCAGCTCAGGCCGGTTCCCCTCGGGGAACCGGCCTTCTCGTCCCTCATGGAGGTGTGTCGGATGACCAGTACGGTCCCCGCGCTCGGTACTCGAACGGCCGAGGGCTCCGCCCTTCAGGGCGTGCTCCTCGACATGGACGGCACCCTGGTGGACACCGAGGGCTTCTGGTGGGACGCAGAGGTCGAGGTCTTCGCCCGGCTCGGCCACGCCCTCGACGAGTCCTGGCGCGACGTGGTGGTGGGCGGCCCGATGTCCCGCAGCGCGGGCTTCCTCATCGAGTCGACCGGCGCTGACATCACGCTCGACGAACTGACCGTGCTGCTCAACGACGGCTTCGAGGACCGCATCAGCCGCACCCTGCCGCTGATGCCGGGCGCCGCGCGACTGCTCGCCGAACTCGCCGCGCAGCACGTGCCGATGGCCCTCGTGTCCGCCAGCCACCGGCGCATCATCGACCGGGTCCTGGAGTCCATCGGGGCCCACCACTTCGCCCTGACCATCGCCGGCGACGAGGTCTCACGGACGAAGCCGCACCCCGACCCCTACCTCCTCGCGGCCTCCGGTCTCGGCGCGGAGCCGGCCAGATGCGCCGTCATCGAGGACACCGCGACCGGCGTCGCCGCCGCCGAGGCCGCGGGCTGCCGGGTCGTCGCCGTGCCCTCGGTCGCGCCCATCACCCCGGCCGCCGGACGCACCGTCGTGTCCTCCCTGGAACACGTCAACCTGCCTTTCCTGCAGGGCCTGATGGACCTCTGACACCGAGCCGCGCCCGCACGGTCGAACGTGTGAGGTTCACCACTTCACAGGGGGTCGACAGTCGGCCCCGGTCATGCACTGCCCGGAATGTCCGGGGGTGTGGGCGTGGTGTTGTGTCCCGATTGATGGGACCGTGCACGAAACCTTCCGGTGTTGGGTTATCAGTGCGTCCACGCCCGGTTTCACTCCGTGATGGGCCCTCAACTCCGGCCCCCTCCAGCGCTCCTGTGGTGCGGACTAATCTCGTCGCGAGAACATCGCCCCACCCCCTCGTGCCCTCAACCCACACCCCGTCGTTGCCGGACACCCGGGATCAAGAGCTCTGGAGAACGTCGAGCATGAACCGTAAGACTTTGGTGCTCCCGGCCGTCGTGGGGCTGCTCGCCCCCGTGCTCGCCGCGTGTGGCGGTTCGGGCGACGGCGGCAGCGGCGGTGGGGCGATAGCCGTCGGCACCACGGACCGGTTCGCGATCTCCAAGGAGGTCCGGGCCCCCTTCGACCCGGCCTACGCCTATGACGCGGGCTCCTGGAACCTGCTGCGGCAGACCGTCCAGACGCTGATGGCGATGCCTCGCGGAGACGGCGATCCGGAGCCCGAGGCTGCGGAGAAGTGCGGCTTCACCGACACCGGCAACGAGCGCTTCGCCTGCACCCTGCGCAAGGGCCTCACGTTCGCCGACGGTTCGGAACTCACGGCCGCCGATGTGAAGTTCTCCATCGAGCGTGTCCGCGACATGAAGATCAAGAACGCGAGCGGTGTGGCGGGCCTCGTCTCGAACGTCGACACGATCGAGACCCAGGGCAAGCGCGGCGTCGTCTTCCACCTGAAGACCCCGGACGCGACGTTCCCGTACAAGCTGGCCACCCCCGCCGCCGGCATCATCAGCGAGGACCACTACGCGAAGAAGGCGCTGCGCGACGGCTTCGCGGTGGACGGCTCCGGCCCGTACACCGTCAAGCAGGAGACCGAGGGCGACCGGCTCGTGAAGGCCGTGTTCTCCAAGAACCCCCACTACAAGGGGAACTTCACGCCGAAGAGCGACAAGGTCGAGCTGCGCTTCTTCGACACCGACAAGGGCATGGGCGACGCCCTGAAGAAGAACGACATCGACATGATGACGCGCACCATGTCGCCGGAGCAGATCAAGCAGTACGACCGGGACACCGACAAGCACATCGACCTGGTCGAGATGCCCGGCCTGGAGACCCGCTACCTCGGCTTCGACACGAGCGCCCCCAGCGTCAAGAACAAGGCCGTGCGGCAGGCCATGGCGCAGGTCATCGACCGCGGCCAGCTCACCTCCCAGGTGTACGGACCGGCCGCGGACCCGCTCTACTCGCTGGTCCCCGCCACCATCACGGGCCACACCAACGCGTTCTTCAACAAGTACGGCAAGCCCGACCCGGCCAAGGCCCGCACGATCCTCGCCAAGGCCCACATCAACACCCCGGTCAAGCTGACCCTGCACTACACCACCGACCACTACGGCGCGGGCACGAAGAAGGAGTTCCAGCTGCTGCAGAAGCAGCTGAACGCCAACGGCCTCTTCGACGTGGACATCAAGGGCGACCCGTGGAACACGTTCCGCGCCGCCGAGCTGAACGGAAAGTACGACGTCTACGGGATGGGCTGGTTCCCCGACTTCCCCGACGCCGACAACTTCCTGGCGCCCTTCCTCGCCAAGGACAACTTCCTCCACTCGCCGTACACCAACAGCACCATCAACGACGAGCTGATCCCCGCCTCCCGCCGAGAGGCCGACCGGCTCGCCGCCGCCAAGAGCGTCCAGAAGATCCAGGACATCGTCGCCGACGAGGTCCCGGTGCTCCCCCTGTGGCAGGGCAAGCAGTATGTGGCCGCCCGCGACGACATCACCGGTGTCGAGTGGGCCCTCAACTCCTCCTCGAACCTGCAGCTGTGGGAGCTCGGCCGTGGTGTGAGCGGCTGACCTCCGCCGCACCGACGACACAACAACAAAAGGCACACGTACGTGAACATGCGCAACCAGTGGCTGGCCCTGCCCCTCACGGGAGGGCTGGCCGCCGCCCTGCTGACCGGCTGCGGCACGGAGGCGGGTGACTCCGCGGACGCGGAGGATTCCGTGGTGATCGGGATGTCGGACGACGTCCTGGCCACCGACCCGGGGTCCGGTTACGACCCGGGCTCGTGGCTGTTGTTCAACAACGTCTTCCAGTCCCTGCTGAGCTTCCCCAAGGGGGAGACCGAGCCACAGCCGGAGGCCGCCGAGAAGTGCGGCTTCACGGACAAGGCGACCAAGGTCTACGAGTGCACCCTGCGCGACGGCCTCAAGTTCAGCAACGGCAACGACCTCACCTCGAAGGACGTCAAGTTCTCCTTCGACCGCATGCGGGCCATCAAGGACGCGGCGGGCCCCGCACCGATGTTCCCCATGCTCGACCGGGTGCAGACCCCGGACGCCAGGACCGTGGTCTTCCAGCTGAAGAAGCCCGACGCCACCTTCCCCAGCAAGATCGCCTCCGGCGCCGGTTCGATCGTCGACCACAGCGCCTACGACAAGGGCGCCCTGCGCGAGGACGGCGAGGCCGTCGGCTCGGGCCCCTACAAGCTCGATTCCTTCAGCGAGGACAAGGCGGTCTTCTCCGTCAACCCCGACTACAAGGGGACCGCCAAGGTCAAGAACAAGGGCATCACCCTCAAGTTCTTCCACGGCGACCAGAAGGGCCTCAAGAAGGCGCTCCTGGACCACGAGGTCGACGTGGCCTACCGAGGGCTCGCCGCCGGGGACATCGCCGACATCGAGAAGACGGCGTCCAAGGGGTCCCAGGGCAAGGACATCAACATCGTCGAGGGCAGCAGCGCCGAGGTGCAGCACCTGGCCTTCAACATGAAGGACCCGGTCGCCGGCAAGCGCGGCGTCCGCAAGGCCATGGCCTACCTCATCGACCGGGACGCCCTGGTGGGCGAGGTCTACCAGGACACGGCGACCCCGCTGTACTCGATCGTCCCGGCCGGGATAGGCACCCACACCACGCCGTTCTTCGACACCTACGGCGCCCGCCCGCAGCGCGCCAAGGCCGCCGAGGCCCTGCGCGCCGACGGCGTCAAGGGCAAGGTCAAGCTCACCCTCTGGTCCACGCCGACCCGCTACGGCCCGGCCACCGACCAGGAGTTGAAGGCCGTCGCCGAGCAGCTCAACGGCAGCGGGCTGTTCGACGCGCAGGTGAAGTCCGTGGCCTTCGGCCAGTACGAGAAGGACATCAAGGCCGGCAAGTACGGCGTGTACGTGAAGGGCTGGGTGCCGGACTACCCGGACCCCGACAACTTCACGCAGCCGTTCTTCGGCGCGGGCAACGTCCTCGACAACCACTACGAGAACTCCGCGATCACCGACCGGATCATCCCCGGCACGGCGGCCCAGCGCGACCGCACCAAGGTCGGCAAGCAGTACGCCGACCTCCAGAAGATCGTGGCCGACGAGCTCCCGGTCCTGCCCGTGTGGCAGGCCAAGCAGTACGCGGTGACCAACGGAGACGTGTACGGACTGGAGTCCTGCCTGGACGCGTCGACGGTGTTCCGCTTCTGGGAGATCAGCAAGGCGTGACCTGACGCCCCGCGGACGACGAAGGGTGGCCGCTCCTGGCTCGGAGCGGCCACCCTTTCTGCTGGTCAGCTGTGGCTACTGCGCACCGGGGCGGACGAGCCCGCTCTCGTACGCGTACACCGCCGCCTGGACACGGTCGCGCAGCCCCAACTTCGTGAGGACGTGGCCCACATGGGTCTTCACCGTCGTCTCGCTCACGAAGAGGTCGGCGGCGATCTCCGCGTTCGACAGGCCGCGGGCCACGAGCTTCAGCACCTCGACCTCGCGCTCGGTGAGGGTGTGCAGGGTGTCCGGGACCGGCTCGTCACCGGAGGGCAGGTGCCCCGCGTACTTGTCGAGGAGGCGGCGCGTGATGCTCGGCGCCAGCATCGCCTCGCCCGCGGCGACCACCCGGATCGCCTGGACCAGCTCATTGGCCGGGGCGTCCTTGAGCAGGAAGCCGCTGGCGCCCGCGCGCAGCGCCTCCACCACGTACTCGTCGAGGTCGAAGGTGGTCAGGACGAGGACCTTCGCCGGTCCGTCCCGGCCGGGGCCGGTGATCTGGCGGGTCGCCTCGACGCCGTCCATCCGCGGCATGCGGATGTCCATGAGCACCACATCGGGCTGCAGCGCCCGCACCTGATCCAGAGCCTGCAGGCCGTCTCCGGCCTCGCCGACGACCGCGATGTCCTGCTCGGCCTCCAGAATCATCCGGAAACCCGTGCGCAGCAGCGGCTGGTCGTCGACCAGTAGGACGCGGATGGCCACGTAACTCTCCTTCGCTAGCCCGCGCCCATTCTGCCCTGCTCCGCCGCCTGCGACTCGGGCGCCCTCACCGGAAGCGGATACGGCGGGGGAGTGCCGCCGAATTCCGGACAAACGGCCTGGTGGTCGCACCAGCCGCAGAGCTTGGTCGGCCGCGGGCGCCAGTCGCCCGTCTCCGTGGCCTCCTCGATCGCCGCCCAGAGCGCGAGCAGCTTGCGCTCGACCCGCTCCAGGTCCGCGATCACCGGGTCGTACGTGATCACATCGCCGCTGCCCAGGTAGACGAGCTGGAGCCGACGCGGCACGACACCCTTCAGGCGCCACACCACGAGGGCGTAGAACTTCATCTGGAAGAGCGCGCCCTCCGCATACTCCGGACGCGGGGCCTTGCCCGTCTTGTAGTCGACGATCCGGACCTCGCCCGTCGGCGCCACGTCGACGCGGTCGATGATGCCGCGCAGCCTCAGGCCCGACTCCAGCTCGGCCTGCACGAACAACTCCCGCTCGGCGGGCTCGAGCCGGGTGGGGTCCTCCAGGGTGAACCAGCGCTCCACGAGCCGCTCGGCGTCCGCGAGCCAGCGGGCCAGCCGCTCGGCCGCGGCCTCGCCGCCCTCGGCTTCCGCGCCCTCGACCTCGGCGAACAGCTCCGACAGCTCCGGCTTGGCCTCACGCAGCCGGTCCCACTGGCCGGGGATCAGGGACTTCGCATGCGGCGCCGTGCGCTCGGCCGCCGGGGCGTCGAACAGGCGCTCAAGCACGGCATGCACCAGGGTGCCGCGGGTCGCCGCCTCGCTCGGCTTCTCGGGCAGCTTGTCGATCACCCGGAAGCGATACAGCAGCGGACACTGCATGAAGTCGCTGGCCCGCGAGGGGGACAGGGACGCCGGGCGCGCGGCCGCCACGGCACCGTCGGTGCTGTTCTCCATGAGGACAGACCCTACGACCCGCCACTGACAACGGCCGCATACCATCGACGGCAGACCCTCCCGCCCTGCATGATCGTGTGTGGACCACGCACCACTCGGGAGCGGGGGACGCTTCGAACGAGGGGACATCGTGGACGAAAGCGGCGGGAGCGGCAGGCCGCGGTCCGAGAGCACGGACGGCGCCGTGGAGCCCACACGCCCGGCGGCGGACCGGGCCGAGCGCAACGTCCCGGACGAGCCGAGCGCCCAGGACGAGCCGAAGCCCCAGGACGAGCCGAGCGACGCCGCACCGAAGCAGGAGCCGAAGCCGCAGGCAGAGCCCGAGCCGACGGCGGAGCCGAAGCCGCAACCGGCGACGGAAGCGGACGCCGCTCCCCGCGCCTCTGAAGCGGACGCCGCCCTCCACGCCTCCGAAGCGGACGACCCCGCCCCCCGCGTCTCCATCGACAAGCCGACCGACGAACAGGTCGCCCGGGAAGTCGCCCAGCAGGTCGAGCAGCACGCGGCCGCCGCCCGCACCCGCGCCACCCACGGCCCGCACCACGACCCCAAGAACCCCCCGAAGAAGAGCCCCGGCGGCGGCCTCCTCATGGGCCGCCCTTTCGGCGTGCCCGTCTACGTGGCACCCAGCTGGTTCCTCGTCGCCGCCCTCATCACCTGGGTCTTCGGCAGCCAGCTCGACCGCGTCCTGCCCGAACTGGGCAGCGCCCGCTACCTGGTGTCCCTCTTCTTCGCCGTCGCCTTCTACGCGTCGGTGCTCGTCCACGAGCTCGCCCACACCGTCGCCGCCCTCCGCTTCAAGCTCCCGGTGCGCCGCATCCAGCTCCAGTTCTTCGGCGGCGTCTCCGAGATCGAGAAGGAGAGCGAGACCCCCGGCCGCGAGTTCGTCCTCGCCTTCGTCGGACCGCTGCTCTCCCTCGTGCTCGCGGGCGTCTTCTACGCGGGCATGCGGGCCGTCGAGCCCGGCACCGTCCCCGGCGTCCTGCTCGCGGGCCTGATGATCTCGAACCTGATCGTCGCCGCCTTCAACCTGCTGCCGGGCCTCCCGCTCGACGGCGGCCGCATGCTCCGGGCCGTCGTCTGGAAGATCACCGGCAAGCCCATGAGCGGCACCGTCGCCGCCGCCTGGGTCGGCCGGGCCCTCGCCATCTCCGTGCTCATCGGCCTCCCGCTGCTCAACCAGTCCGGCGCCCTCGGCGGCGAGACCCAGGACATCGGCGGCATGGACACCGTCATGGACGCCCTGCTCGCCGCGATCCTCGCCGCCATCATCTGGACCGGCGCCGGCAACAGCCTCCGCATGGCCCGCCTGCGCGAGCACCTCCCCGAACTGCGCGCCCGCACGCTGACCCGCCGCGCCGTCCCCGTCGAGACCGACACCCCGCTCTCCGAGGCCCTGCGCCGCGCCAACGCCGCCGGAGCCCGCGCCCTCGTCGTGGTCGACGCCGACGGCGACCCCCTGGCCGTGGTCCGCGAGACCGCCATCGTCGGCGTCCCCGAGCACCGCCGCCCCTGGGTCACCGTCAGCGGCCTCGCCCAGGACCTCACCGAGGGCATGCGTGTCTCCGCCGAGCTCGCCGGCGAGGAGCTGCTCGACTTCCTGCGGGCCACCCCCGCGACCGAGTACCTGGTCGTCGAGGACTCCGGCGAGATCTACGGGGTCCTGTCCGCCGCCGACGTCGAGCGCGCCTTCGTCAAGGCCATGGCACGCCCCAGCTGACCGGGGCCCGGCCCTCCCTCAAGCTCTCAAGGAGCAGGGGGACCCCCTTCCGTATCCGCGTGGTCTGCGGGCTCCGCCACGGCCGGTAGGCTGGTCACATGTCCGAACCGACCGGTGCCGCCCGCCGTCGCGGGCCCTTCAAGGTCGGGGACCAGGTACAGCTGACCGACCCCAAGGGCCGCCACTACACGTTCACGCTCGAAGAGGGAAAGAACTTCCACACCCACAAGGGTTCCTTCCCCCACGACGAGCTGATCGGCGCTCCCGAGGGCAGCGTTGTCCGCACGACGGGCAATGTCGCCTACCTCGCGCTGCGCCCCCTGCTCCCCGACTACGTCCTGTCCATGCCCCGCGGCGCCGCCGTGGTCTACCCCAAGGACGCGGGGCAGATCCTGGCCTTCGCCGACATCTTCCCCGGCGCGCGCGTCGTGGAGGCGGGCGTGGGCTCCGGCTCGCTCAGCAGCTTCCTGCTGCGGGCCATCGGCGACGACGGCATGCTGCACTCGTACGAGCGCCGCGAGGACTTCGCCGAGATCGCCAAGGGCAACGTGGAGCGCTACTTCGGCGGCCCCCACCCCGCCTGGCAGCTCACCGTCGGCGACCTCCAGGACAACCTCTCCGACACCGACGTCGACCGCGTCATCCTCGACATGCTCGCCCCCTGGGAGTGCCTGGACGTCGTCTCCAAGGCCCTCGTCCCCGGCGGCATCCTCTGCTGCTACGTGGCCACCACCACCCAGCTCGCCCGGACCGTGGAGTCCATCCGCGAGATCGGCGGCTTCAACGAGCCGACGGCCTGGGAGTCGATGATCCGCAACTGGCACATCGAGGGCCTGGCCGTCCGCCCGGACCACCGCATGATCGGCCACACCGGCTTCCTGCTCACCGCCCGGCGCCTCGCCGACGGAGTGGAGCCCCCCATGCGCCGCCGCCGCCCCGCCAAGGGCGCCTACGGCGAGGACTACTCGGGCCCGAACGCCGACGGCGGCAGCCCCCGCTAGCCCCCGGCCGACCCGGCCCGCCCAACACCACGGCGCCGCCGCCGAGTTC
>NZ_JBHYJB010000092.1:0-9492 GCF_042740175.1 Streptomyces sp. NPDC059009
AAGAGACAGGCCCACTCCAGTACTCATGTACCCCTACGGCGCCCCCGGCTTTTCGAGGACGGACATACCGCCGCGTCCCCACCCCGACCCACCCACCACCCGCACCCCACCCACCCCTCGTCGGAAACGACAACGCAACGATCCCGATCCCGTCAGCATCGTCATCTACGCGCGTAGGGGAAGACCGGCTACTCTCCTCCACGTGAACGCTTCAGTGATTCCGGACGACATCCAGGGCGACGCCGACCCCTACGCCGCCGCCGACGCCGCCGCAGCGCGCCTTCGTGAGCTGACGGGGGCCGAGTCCCATGACGTCGCCCTTGTGATGGGCTCCGGCTGGGCGCCCGCCGTGGACGCGCTCGGCACCCCCGAGGCCGAGTTCCCCGTCACCGAGCTGCCCGGCTTCCCGCCCCCCGCCGTCGCGGGCCACGGCGGCCGCATCCGCTCGTTCAAGGTGGGGGACAAGCGCGCCCTCGTCTTCCTGGGACGCACCCACTACTACGAGGGCCGGGGCGTCGCCGCCGTCGCCCACGGAGTGCGCACCGCCGTGGCCGCGGGCTGCAAGACCATCGTGCTCACCAACGGGTGCGGAGGACTGCGCGAGGGCATGCGGCCCGGGCAGCCCGTGCTCATCAGCGATCACCTCAACCTCACCGCCACCTCGCCCATCGTCGGCGCGAACTTCGTCGATCTGACCGACCTGTACTCGCCGCGCCTGCGCGCGCTCTGCAAGGAGATCGACCCCTCCCTCGAAGAGGGCGTGTACGCCCAGTTCCCCGGCCCGCACTACGAGACCCCGGCCGAGATCCGCATGGCCCGCACCATCGGTGCCGACCTCGTGGGCATGTCGACCGTGCTCGAGGCCATCGCCGCCCGTGAGGCGGGCGCCGAGGTGCTCGGCATCTCCCTCGTCACCAACCTCGCCGCGGGCATGACGGGCGAGCCCCTCAACCACGAGGAAGTCCTCCAGGCCGGGCGGGACTCCGCCACGCGCATGGGCGAGCTCCTCGGCCAGGTGCTCGGCCGCATCTAGCCAGTGGGTGCCCAAGGGCGCCGCCGGGATCCGTGCCGTGTGGGTAGCTGTTAGCTGTTACTCGCACGGCACTTCCACGGGAACGTACGTACGTACACGAGAGGCTGAAGAGACGTGCAGGACGACGCAGAACTCATCGCGCGGGCCCGGGCCTGGCAGGCCGAGGACCCGGACGCCGAGACCCGTGAGGAACTCGGCAAGCTCATCGACGCCCAGGACACCGAGGAGCTGGCCGAGCGCTTCGCCGGCACCCTCCAGTTCGGTACCGCGGGGCTGCGCGGCGAGCTCGGCGCCGGGCCGATGCGCATGAACCGGTCCGTCGTCATCAGGGCCGCGGCCGGACTCGCCGCGTACCTCAAGTCGACCGGCCACACCGACGGCCTCGTCGTCATCGGCTACGACGCCCGGTACAAGTCGGCCGACTTCGCGCGCGACACCGCCGCCGTGATGACCGGCGCCGGGCTGCGCGCCGCCGTCCTGCCGCGCCCGCTGCCCACGCCCGTACTCGCCTTCGCCATACGGCACTTGGGCGCCGTCGCGGGTGTGGAGGTCACCGCCAGCCACAACCCGCCGCGGGACAACGGCTACAAGGTCTACCTCGGCGACGGCTCGCAGATCGTGCCGCCCGCCGACACCGGCATCGCCGCCGAGATCGACGCCATCCGGAGCCTGGATGACGTGCCGCGGCCCGAGTCCGGGTGGGAGACGCTCGGGGACGAGGTCCTCGACGCCTATCTCGCGCGCACCGACGCGGTGCTCGCCGCCGGGTCGCCGCGCACCGCGCGCACCGTCTACACGGCCATGCACGGCGTCGGCAAGGACACGGTGCTCGCGGCCTTCGCGCGCGCCGGGTTCCCGGAGCCGGTGCTCGTCGCCGAACAGGCCGAGCCCGACCCGGACTTCCCGACCGTCGCGTTCCCCAACCCGGAGGAGCCGGGCGCGATGGACCTCGCCTTCGCGAAGGCGGGCGAGGTCGAGCCCGACCTGATCGTCGCCAACGACCCGGACGCGGACCGGTGCGCGGCCGCCGTCAAGGACGGCGAGCAGTGGCGGATGCTGCGCGGGGACGAGGTCGGGGCGCTGCTCGCCGCGCACCTCGTGCGGCGGGGCGCTCAGGGCACGTTCGCCGAGTCCATCGTCTCCTCGTCCCTGCTCGGCCGGATCGCCGAGAAGGCCGGACTCCCGTACGAGGAGACCCTGACCGGCTTCAAGTGGATCGCCCGCGTCGAAGGACTGCGCTACGGGTACGAGGAGGCGCTCGGCTACTGCGTCGACCCCGAGGGCGTCCGCGACAAGGACGGGATCACGGCGGCGCTGCTCATCACGGAGCTGGCGTCCGAGCTGAAGGAGCAGGGCCGGACCCTGCTCGACCTGCTCGACGACCTGGCCGTCGAGCACGGCCTGCACGCCACCGACCAGCTGTCCGTGCGCGTCCAGGACCTCTCCCTGATCGCCGACGCGATGCGGCGTCTGCGCGAGCAGCCGCCGACCGCGCTCGCGGGCCTGACGGTCGCCTCCGCCGAGGACCTGACCCAGGGCACGGCCACGCTGCCGCCCACGGACGGGCTCCGCTACCACCTCGACGGCGACTACAAGGCCCGCGTCATCGTGCGCCCCAGCGGCACCGAGCCCAAGCTCAAGTGCTACCTGGAGGCCGTCGTCCCGGTGGGCTCGGCGGACGAGCTCCCGGCCGCCCGCGCGCGGGGCGCCGAGCTCCTCGACGCGCTCAAGCACGACCTCTCGGAGGCGGCGGGTATCTGACTGAGCCCCGGTATCCGTAGATCTCCCACGTGAGCCACCCTTCCGGGTGGTTCCCGTACGGCAGGTGACGCAGCGGTCCGGTGCGCTGCCGGTCCCCCAGGAAGGGACGACCGGTAGCGCACGTTCACGTTCCGGGAGCCGCCGCAGTGTCGTACGACGGACGACCGACATCAGAGCCCTCGACGCCCGCGACCGCCACCCTCGCGCCGTCCCGGGTCCCCCTGTCCCGCCGCCCCCGGCCCGCCCCGGGCCCCGCCCCCGGCGAGCGCTCCGCCCGCGCGCTGCGGGCCCTGCTGTACGCCTCGCCCGCCCTCCTCGCGTACGGGGCCGTGCGCGTCCTCGGAGTCCTGCTCTTCGCCCCGTGGGCGCACCGCAAGCACCGCGGGGTCTGGCATCTGCTCGCCGAGTCCTGGGACTGCGACTGGTATCTGAAGATCGCCGAGCACGGCTACGCGCACACTCTCGGCACCCAGTTCGACGCGAACAACCTCGCCTTCTTCCCGCTCTACCCGGCGCTGATCAGGGCGGGCGAGGTGCTCGCCCCCGAGCCGCGCGGCGCCGTCGGGCTCGGGATCTCGCTGGTGTGCTCGTTCCTCGCGGCGTGGGGCGTCTTCGCGGTCGGCTCCCGGCTCTACGGGCGCCGCGTGGGCACCGTCCTCGTCGTCCTGTGGGGCTCGCTGCCGATCGCCCTCGTGCAGTGGATGGGCTACACCGAGTCGCTGTTCACGGCCCTCACCGCGTGGTCCCTGTACGCCGTGCTCAGCGGGCGCTGGGTGTGGGCGGGGACGCTCGCCGCGCTCGCGGGGCTCACCCGGCCGACGGGCGTCGCGCTCGCCGCGGCGGTCTCCCTGACGGCGCTGCTCGCGCTGCGCCGCGGCTTCGACGGGCGGGCGCTCGCGGGCGCCGTGCTCGCGCCGTTCGGCTGGCTCCTGTACGTGGGGTGGGTCGGGTTCCGGCTCGGGCGCTGGGACGGGTACTTCGCCGTCCAGAAGCTGTGGCACAACGAGTGGGACGGCGGGGTCGGGACGCTGCGCGAGATGTGGGACCTGTTCCGGATCGAGCGGCCCCAGCTGTTCCTGGCGATGGTGACGGCCGTGCTGCTCGTGGCGGCGCTGCTGTTCGTGCTGTCGGTGGGGGACCGCCAGCCGCTGCCGCTGCTCGTCTTCACGGGGCTGCTGCTCGCGATCGTCCTCGGCAGCAAGGGCGTGTACTTCCCGCGGGCCCGCTTCCTGATGCCCGGGTTCCCCTTGCTGCTGCCCCTGGCGGTCGCGCTCGCCCGGGCGCGGCCGCATGTGACGCTGACCGTCCTGGGCGCCGCGGCGGTGGGCTCCGCGGCGTTCGGCGGGCACATGCTGCTCGCGTGGATGGGGCCGCCGTGAGCGGGTCTGCCGTGAGCCGGTCCGCCGTGAGCCGGTCCGCCGTGAGCCGGTCCGCCGGACGGACCCCGGGACCTCAGGTCACCGCGAGCAGGATCACCAGCAGGACCGCCCCGGCCAGGCAGGGCGCGAGGGTCTCGTAGGACCAGCGCACCGTCGGCTCGCCCTGGGCCGACTCGGCGTTCTCCTGGCGCTCCGAGATCTCCCGGAGGTCGTCCATGGCCTGGTCGCCCGCCGAGCGCAGATTGCTCGGCGCGGTGAGGTGGGGGCGCCCGGCCTGCGGGTCGTCCGCGGCGGTCTGGCGGGCCTGGCGGCGGGCCGCGCGCTTGCGGCCGCGCAGCGAGACGGGGATGGCCCAGAGCTGGAACTTGGTGCCGGTCTGGCTGAAGACCTCGTTCGTGTACCCGGAGCGCAGGCCCGAGACGGCGCCCCAGGGGAGCGTGATGGTGCGGAACGGGTTGCGGATGCGCAGCCGTTCGTCGTTCGCGTACACGGCGGGCCTGATCGTGTAGGCGACCACCAGCGGCACGGCGAACAGCAGGCCCGCGAGGGCGAGCCAGGGGGTGCGGCCCGCGCCGCGCACCAGGGCGTCGATGCCGAGCCAGGCGCCCAGGGCCAGCAGGAGGATGCCCCCCGCGATGGCGGCAGGGGACCGGTAGGTGCGGTCCTTGTACTCGGGCTCTGCGGGCTCGGGCGTCGTCATGGGCTCAGATTCTGCCGTAGGGGTGTGCGGGGCTTTCTCCGGGCCGCTCCACCCGTGGCGGGGCGGTGGGGCAGCGGCTCAGCAGGGGCGCTTCCGCAGCTCCATCACGTAGTCGTGCGGCGCCCCCGCGCTCTCCGCGGCGTCGGCGATCTCGCCCAGGTAGCGGGCCGAGGGGAGGCCGCCCTCGTAGCCGTTGAGGACGTAGACCCAGGCCGGCTCCTCGCCCTCCAGGGTGTGCACGCGCACGCGCATGCGCCGGTAGATGTCGAGGCCGACGCCCTCCCAGCGGTCCATGGAGTCCTCGTCCATGGGCGCGATGTCGTACAGCGTGACGAAGACCTGGGAGCGGGGGGCCTCGACGATCGTGGCGATCGCGCCCTCCCAGCCCATGTGCTCCCCGCCGAAGGTGAGCCGCCAGCCGTTCAGCCAGCCGGTCGCGCGCAGCGGTGAGTGCGGGGCGCGGCGTGACATGAGCCGCGGGTCGAGATTGCCGGCGTACGCGGCGTAGAGCGACATGTGGTCGAGGGTACGGCAGGGACCGCTGGTGCTTCCGCCCGTGGCCGACCCGTGGTCGCCCCGTGCTCACGGAGGCGGAGCGGGCGCCCTGTGCCCCTAACGGAACCCCCGAGGGGAACGGTCTTGAAGCGTGCGGGACAATGGAGTACGTGACTCGGATCGTGATCATTGGCGGCGGACCCGGCGGATATGAGGCGGCCCTGGTGGCCGCCCAGCTCGGCGCGGAGGTGACCGTCGTCGACTGCGACGGTCTGGGCGGGGCGTCGGTGCTCACCGACTGCGTACCGTCGAAGACTCTGATCGCGACGGCCGAGGTGATGACCACCTTCGACTCGTCGTACGAAGAGCTGGGGATCATCGTCGAGGACGACACCCCGCACATCGACCAGGCCGCCCGGGTCGTCGGCGTCGACCTCGGCAAGGTGAACCGGCGCGTGAAGCGGCTCGCGCTCGCGCAGTCGCACGACATCACCGCCTCCGTGACCCGCGCGGGCGCCAAGGTCATGCGCGGCCGCGGCCGCCTCGGGGGCCCGCAGGGCATCGACGGCACCCGGGACGTCATCGTCACCGCCGCCGACGGGACCGAGACGCTGCTGACCGCCGACGCCATCCTCATCGCGACCGGCGGGCACCCGCGCGAGCTGGCCGACGCCCAGCCCGACGGCGAGCGGATCCTCAACTGGACGCAGGTGTACGACCTGGACGAGCTCCCGGAGGAGCTCATCGTGGTCGGCTCCGGTGTCACCGGCGCCGAGTTCGCGGGCGCCTACCAGGCCCTGGGTTCGAAGGTCACGCTCGTGTCGTCCCGGGACCGGGTGCTGCCCGGTGAGGACCCGGACGCGGCCGCCGTCCTCGAGGACGTGTTCCGGCGTCGCGGCATGAACGTCATGGGGCGTACGCGTGCCTCCTCCGCCAAGCGCGTGGGCGACCGCGTCGAGGTGACGCTCGCCGACGGGCGCGTGATCTCCGGTACGCACTGTCTGATGGCCGTCGGCGCCATCCCCAACACCGAGGGCATGGGCCTGGAGGAGGCCGGGGTCAAGCTCAAGGACTCCGGGCACATCTGGACCGACAAGGTCTCCAGGACGTCCGCTCCCGGCGTGTACGCGGCGGGTGACGTCACCGGGATCTTCGCGCTCGCCTCCGTCGCCGCCATGCAGGGGCGCATCGCGATGTACCACTTCCTGGGCGACGCGGTGACGCCGCTGAACCTGAAGACGGTGTCGTCGAACGTCTTCACCGACCCGGAGATCGCCACCGTCGGCTACTCCCAGGCCGACGTGGACGCCGGGAAGATCGACGCCCGCGTCGTCAAGCTGCCGCTGCTGCGCAACCCGCGCGCGAAGATGCAGGGCATCCGCGACGGCTTCGTCAAGATCTTCTGCCGTCCCGGTACGGGCATCGTGGTCGGCGGCGTGGTCGTCGCACCGCGCGCTTCGGAACTGATCCACCCCATCTCGATCGCGGTCGACAACAATCTGACGGTCGAGCAGATCGCGAATGCGTTCACGGTGTACCCGTCGCTTTCGGGGTCGATCGCCGAGGTGGCGCGTCAACTTCACACCCGTAAGACGGCCGGCGAGGGCTGAGCGCGGGGGCGGTCTCCCGTGGTCGCCGGGGGATCGCCGCAGATCAAATACGTGGCCGGGAAGAACTCCCCGCAGGTCACGCGCAGTTGCCGCCCATTCGCCGGGCATAGGCGGGGTGGATAGGCGCCTATACCACTTCCCACCCTGCCGTGCGAACAACTTCTGTAATTCGGCGCAAACTGCTGAAAGCAGACGGTCGTTGGGGTTACTGTCAGTTTCGTGTTCGCTGCAGAACGTCGCCAATTGATCCTCGAAATGGTGCGGGCCAACGGAGCGGTATCGCTCCGTGAGCTCGCCCGCGTCGTCCAGACCTCCGAAGTGACCGTACGGCGGGACGTGCGCGCGCTGGAGGCAGAAGGACTCCTCGACCGCCGACATGGCGGTGCGGTATTGCCGGGCGGATTCACGCGGGAGTCCGGCTTTCCGCAGAAATCACATCTCGCGTCCGCGGAGAAGACCGCCATCGCCGACCTGGCGGCGGGCCTCGTTGAAGAGGGCGAGGCCATCGTCGTCGGTGCGGGCACCACCACGCAGGAGCTGGCACGCCGGCTCGCGCGTGTGCCCGGTCTCACCGTCGTCACCAACTCCCTCTTGGTGGCGCAGGCGTTGGCCCATGCCAACCGCGTCGAGGTCGTCATGACCGGTGGCACGCTGCGCGGATCCAACTACGCCCTGGTGGGCAGCGGCGCCGAACAGTCCCTGCAGGGGCTGCGGGTGTCCCGTGCCTTCCTCTCCGGCAGCGGTCTGACCGCCGAGCGGGGCCTGTCCACGTCCAACATGCTCTCGGCGAGCGTGGACCGCGCTCTGGTCCAGGCGGCCGCCGAGGTGGTCGTCCTCGCCGACCACACCAAGCTCGGCACCGACACGATGTTCCAGACGGTGCCGACGGACGTGATCACCCGCCTCGTCACGGACGAGCCGCCGGCCCACGACGACCGTGCGGCCACCGAGTTGCAGGCCCTGGCGGACCAGGGCGTGCAGATCGCGGTGGCGGGCACGGCGGCGGGGGCGGGACCCGGCTCGGGTTCGGGGCCCGGTGTGGATTCCGTCCCGGCGGGGCGGCAGCCGCGCCGGGACGTGCCGCTGCCGGGCCAGCGCCGCAACCACGGACCCGGCTCCGGCGCGCAGTTGCGCTCCGCGGCCGTGCTCGGGGAGCAGCCGCCGAACGAGCGGGCGGCACGGGTCGCGGACCTGCGCCGCCGCTGACCGGGAGCGCCGTTTCCGTACGGGCCTACGGGAGCTGTCCCTTGAAGAAGGTGTCCAGCTCCGCGCGGGCCCTGCGCTCCCTCCGGTTCGGCGGCAGGCCCCTGAGGTTCCTGGTGAGCCAGAGGATCAGCGGGTAGGTGACGCAGGTACCGATGGCGAGCCCGGAGAGCACGCCGCTGAGCAGATCTCCCATGTCCGTCAACCCACCTTCGTACGGGGCTCGTTGGGGCTCTTCGAGGCGCCGGTCCGGTAGCCGTCGTGCGCGGCCGTGAGCATCGCGGAGCCGTCGTCCTCCGGCAGCACCGCGCCGTAGCCGCGCAGCCGCCAGCGGGGCTCCACGGCCTCGCTCTCGTAGTACGGCACCTGCCCGCCCGTCTCCCGCCGCCGCCCCTCCAAGGAGGCGCGTCGCATCGCACCGCCTGATCCGTCCGCCGTCGGCACCAGCAGCGGTGCCGGGCCCGCCGCCGCGCAGCCCCGGCAGGCCGCGACCTGCGCCGTGGCGCCGTCCACGGCGAGCGGGGAGTCCACGCGCGCGTGCCCGCGCTCATGCAGCGGGTTGAAGTAGCAGGGCGGGTCCGCGACCAGCGGGCGCTCCGTCGTGAGCGCCTCCACCGCCCGCATGCCGATCCGCGCGAACTCGATGGCCGCGGTCAACTCCCCGATCACATACGCCGCGTCGCCCCTGCCCTCGGTCTGGATCACCACCGCGTTGCTCGCCCGGACGGACGCCGCCGAGGCGATCCGCTGGAGCCTCCTGCGTTCTTCGTCGGGGAGTGCGCAGCTGTGGTGCAGCGTGTCCGCGAGCGCCGAGGCGTTGCTCAGCAGCGCGGCGCGGGTCTCCGCGTACGGGCGCAGGGCCTCGGGGTCGCCCCGTGGATCGGGCACCGGGGCGCGCCAGTCGGGTGCCGGGTGCGGGAGTTGGAAGGCGTAGGGGCGGGTGCGGCCGAGGGGGAGGTGGGTGAAGCGGCGGAGCAGGGCGACGGAGAGGGCGATGGCCAGGCCGAGGGTGAGGCCCGCCTCGTAGTGGTGGCCGGTGGGGGTGGTGGCGGCGTAGTGGATGTTGAGGGCGATGACGCCTGCGGCCAGCAGGGCGGCGGTGCCCTCTGCGATGTTCCTTGCCTTGCCCACGGTGGCCCCCCTGCCTGGTGGTTCAGCTTTCTGTGGGGGAGGACGTGTGGGCGGGCGGAGCGGTTTCTTCTTTCCCCAGTCCCGCCCCTTCCCGAATCCGCCGACTCCGTCGGCCCTGGGGCACCCATGTCGCCGCTGACGCGGCTCGTCCTCAAGCGCCGGACGGGCTATCTGTAGCCC
>NZ_JBHYJB010000093.1:0-9188 GCF_042740175.1 Streptomyces sp. NPDC059009
GGCCCGCGCTGCGGCCGCACCGCCGTCGACGGTGTCAGAGCTTCGAGCCGCCGGAGGCATCGATGCACTGCCCGGTCACCCAGCGCGAGGCGTCGGAGGCCAGGAAGGCCACGAGCTCGGCGATGTCGCCCGGTTGCCCGATCCGGTCGAAGACCGACCACGACGCGAGCTCCGCGGCCGCCTCCGGCGTGGCCCGCTTGCCCGCGTTCATGTCGGTCTCCACGAACCCCGGCGCCACCGCGTTCACGGTGATCCCGCGGTCACCGAGCTGCTTGGCCATGGCCAGGGTGAAGATGTTGAGCGCGCCCTTCGTCATGGAGTACACGACGGACTCCGGATAGGAGATCCGCGTCACCGCCGATGAGATGTTGATGATGCGCCCGCCGTCACGCATCCGCTTGAGCCCCTGCTGCACGGTGAACAGCAGGGCTCGCGCGTTGACCGAAAAGAGGCGGTCGAAGAGTTCCGGCGTCACTTGATCGATCCGCGCCGAACCGCTTATCGCCGCATTATTCACCAGGATGTCGAATTCCGGCGAGGCTCCCATCTGCGCAAGTCCCTCATCGAACTTGGAGTACAGCGTCTCTACGTCGCCCGGCACCCCGAACTCCGCCCGGACGAGGAACGCCTCTCCCTTCTCCCTCTTGATCATTTCGACCGTGTCCCGCGCGGCTTCCCCGTCATGGCCGAAGTGCACCGCGACAAGAGCCCCCTCGCTCGCCAGTCGCTGAGCTATCCCTCGCCCGATTCCCCTGCTTGCGCCGGTGACCAGCGCTGTCTTTCCGCTCAGCACGCCCATGCCTCGGTTCCCCTTCCCAACATGTGGCTGCGGCTGGAATCTAGCATTGGCCTATTCGTATTCATGGTTCGAAATCGAGACACCCGCGGGTGCACCGGTCCTGATCTTCAGGTCCGCATTCTCCGAGATCAACAGCGGAAGCACGAGTTCCCAAAGATGGCTGAGCCATTTCTCGGCCTCGGCCCGGCCGACCCCCATCCAGGCGAGCGTCTCCACACCGGAGACCGCCGCCGTGATCAGGGTCTGTGCCGATACGTCGGCGACGGACCCGCTCAGCTCCCCGTTCTTCCTGGCGCGGTCGAGCAGCTGCCCGAGCCGTCCGAGCCAGAGGGGATAGAAGTCGAGCGGTGTCGACGTTCCGCTCATCCGCTCCCGGGTGATGCGCACGCTGGCCCGGACGCACGGGTCGTCGCGCAGCAGCACGTTGAGCAGATGCGTGATGTCGATGAGCGCCTGCAGGCACGAGGACTCCGCCTCGCCCCGCTCCTCCACGGCCGTCTCGAGGAGGTCCTGGCTGCGCAGCTGCACCGCCTCGGCCAGCCCGTCCTTCGTGGCGAAGTGGAAGAACAGCGCGCCCTTGGTCACGCCCGCGCTGCGGCTGACGTCGGCCAGGGTGGCCCTGGCGAAGCCGTGCTCGGCGAACTCCAGGGCCGCCGCTGACACCAGCCGCTCCACCGTGCGCTCCGAACGCTGCTGCTTCGTCATCTTGGCCAACCTCGCGAATTCATGGTGCTCAGTACCGGTCGAGTGGTTGCGCGCGCCCAACAGCTCTGCGGCATCAGGCGACTTGGACAGCGACGGGCTCCGGCTGCGCCGGGGCGGCCACCGCGGGCACCGTCCCGGAGTGCCGGTCCGGCAGCAGAGCGGCGGCGTCCGCGAGGTCGGACAGGACCTCGGTCACCCCGAGCCCGCGCAGCTGGGCGGCCAGCGGACGCAGCGCCCGCCACGAGCCGCTGCCCGCTCCGCCCACGAAGACCGGTCCCGCCACGTCCCCCGCGGTGCGCAGCTCGGCGAGCCCCGACAGCTGGCGGGTGACGTGCACACCCGATTCGGAGACCAGCAGCAGGGCCTCGGCCCCGCGGTGCCGGCTGAGGGCCGCGGCCGCTTCGGCGAGCGTGATGCCGGTGCCGAGGTTGACGGTCCGCACGCCCCGGCAGTTCAGCCGCATGGACACCAGGAACGCCGCCGCCGAGGACGCGCCTTCCCCGATCGCTCCGACCACCACAAGACGCACCCCACTCCGGGTTTCGACCTCACGCATGGCTTCCCCTCACCAACTCCCGTTCACCGTGCGGTACTTACGGGCCGGGCCACAGCCCTTCATCGCCACGCCAGCATAGAAACTGGTCGACCGGTACGTCAACACATACCGGTCGACCAGTGTTTGAGTTTCTCGAATCATTTCGTGACGGTGCCTGGGGCGGGGGGTCCTGTCGCCGAGGACGAGGCGGCGCTGTCCGCGGACAACTGCCGTTGTCCGGCTGGTGAGCTGGGGTTTTGGCACTGTGCGCGGCGGACATTCCGGGGTGCGGTGAGCGTGGTTCTCCGGCGGACGGCAGTGGGCCGTCCGGGATGGGAGACCTGTGGTGAAAGCGACGTCGGGTGGTGCGGGGACGATCCGTGCCGGTGGTCCGGCGACCATGTCCACTGGGTCCGCATCGGCGGCCCCGTGTCCCGGCAGGTCGCGGCATGGGTGCGCCCGGCCCCTGAGGGCCGGGCGCGGTCACCGGTTGAGCGACTTGATGTCTCGTCAGGCGGCGTCGAGTGCTCCGGTGATCTTGCGGGTCATCTCGGTCATGGCGGGGCTGGGGGCACCCTTGCGGGCCTGGGTGGCCGACTCCATCGCGATGGTGATGATGCCGCGGAAGTTGGCGGCCTCCGCCTGGTCCTGCTTCTTCAGCAGAGTCATCGCTGCCGTCAGCGCGGGCAGGACGTGATCGGCGAGTTCGGCCACCGACTTGCCGTACAGGCCCTTGATCTTCGACTTCTCCGCCAGCACGTAACCGACCGGTCCCGTCGCGGAGTTGAGGGCGATGGAGCCGTGCGTGGCGATCTTGTGCGGCGAGCCTGCGGCGTCGGCGGCGGCCAGCAGGGAGACGGCGCCGTATGCGGCGGTCCGCAGGGTGTTCTTGTCCTCGGCGGTCAGAGCGGTGAGGGCGGCGGAAGTGGCGGAGGCGGAGATGGAGGTGATCGACATGGTGTGTTCCTTCGGAGTGTTCGGACCGGGTTGGTGCAATGACAATCGCCCGCCGTCCTGACATCGCGCCGTCACCGTGCTGTCGCCGCACCTGTCACCTGGGGCGTTGGTCAGGCGAGGGTGACCGCAGCGATGGCGAGGGCCGAGCCGGCGAAGACGACGGTGTTGCGGATGCGGGTCTGGGTGCGGACCCAGCGGGGGAAGGCGTTCTCGGCGGCCTTGAGGAAAGGGGCGACCTGGAGGCGGGCGAGTTCGGGGTCGTTCTTGCGGCGGAAGGCGGCTTCGACGGACTCCTCGGCCGTGCGGTTGCTGTGGACGATGGCCGCGTTCATCAGCAGGACCAGTGAGGAGAAGATCCAGGTCAGGAGTTGTTGGGGTGGTCGCGGCGCGCCGGGGGAAATCCGAGGGGGCCCAGGACGACCCCGGCCGTGCCGGCCGCCGCGAGCGCGGCCCCCGCCCACAGCGGCGACAGGTAGTGGTCCTCCGCGGTCTGCGGGTGGCCCTCCGCCGCTGTTGTCACGCGTGTCTCGGCCACAACGTGCTCCTCGCGGATACGTCGGCTTCCTTGCGCCCTACGGTCAGCAGGCCGCGGGCCTCCCAGAGTTCGGGGAAGAAGCGGCGGTGGATTCCCGCGCGCAGGTACGGGATTCCGGTGCTGCCGCCGGTGCCTTGGCGGGCTCCGATCTGGCGCTCCACCAGGAGCGTGTGTCCGGTCCGCCACTCCGACCAGATTTCGTCGTGCTCGATGAGGAGGTCGGCGAGGTCGGCAAGCTCCGTGAGGTCGTCCGGGCCGGGCAGGTCCGGTGTGGGTTCCGGGGTGTGGGGGGCGAGGTTCTCGGTGAGGCGGATGCAGGTGGTCTGCCGTCCTGCTGCCGTCTCCACCTCGAAGCCGGACTTTCGCAGCAGCGCGAGGAAGGCGTCCCACAGCGTGGGGTCGGAGCGTCGGCGTCGTAGCCGCTCCTGCTCCTCGTCGCTCAGGCCGGAGGGGATCGGTCTGTCCTGGCACCACTGGGCGCCGTACACCGCCTCGATCTCGTGGAACTGTGCGGACTGCGCGCCGCTCGCGGTGCCGAGTTCGCCACGGAAGGCGTGGAAGGCGGCCGGTGGCATGGTGCGCAGCGGGGTGAGTCCGGTGATGAGGGAGCGGACGATGGTCAGGGACCGGGCCAGTCGGGCTCTGGCCTGCCTGGGGTCGCCGTCCTGCATGGCGTCGCGGGCGTCGGTCAGTTCGGCGAGGAGTTGCGCGAACCAGAGTTCCTGGACCTGGTGGACCGTGATGAACAGGCGCTCGTCGTGGACATGGGCCGCCGACGGGACCTGGAGGCTGAGGAGCTGGGGCAGATTCAGATAGGTGCCGTAGGTCGCTTCATGCATCGGCTTGCTCCGGTTCGTGGAGTCCGTGGGCTGCGAACGCATCGGCTGCGCCGGGCAGTTCGAAGATGTCGGCCTGGGCGAAGAGTCGCACGGTGGCGCGGGAGACGGTCTGGATGCGCCTGGCGCCGGCGCTCTCGCCGTAGCAGTCCTCCAGGACCGTCCGGGTCTGCTCGTCGCTCAGTCCCGCCAGGCGCAGGGAGACGCCCACCGGGGTCAGGTCCCAGTCGAGGGCGGCGCGGATCATGGCGGGCAGGGCGCGGGCGGCGGCGATGCGCTGCGGTCGGTCGAGGCGGGCCCAGAGCTGGAGGAAGAAGGCGGAGAAGAAGCGGTGGTGGCGGCCTTCGTCCTTGGCGTGGTCGCGCATGAGCTCGCGCACCGTGCTGATCACGGTGGGGTCCTGCGGGACCTCGTTGAGTACGGCGGTGATGAGTGTCTCGAAGACCACGGCCTGCAGCTGCCCGGCCAGCATCGGTTCGTCGGGCAGGAGTTGACGGCCTGCCGACTGCAGCGCGGTGACGAATCCGCCGTAGTCGACGGCGGGTACGGGGATGCGGGTGACGGCGGCCGTCTGGTGGGCGAGGTCGAGGCTGTACAGGGCGTGATAGCCCTCGTCGCAGTAGACCTTGAAGGCGTCTTCGCGCAGCTCCGCCGGGAAGTCCAGGCCGGTGCGGCCGTTGGCGACGGGTTCGGCCGCGCCGTTGACCACCCGGGTCTCCAAGTGGGTGGTGGAGTACAGGAATTGATAAAGGTGACGGATCGTCAATTCGCGTATGCGGGGTGCGGGCAGGGCGCGTACCTCGGGGTGGCTGAGGTGCGGGACCAGGGCCTCGGGGAAGAAGACGTGGCCTTGTTCGGCCTCGGCGTGGAAGATGCGGCGCACTCCGCCGCGTACGCCTGCTTGCTCGTACCAGCGGTCCAGGGGGCCGGGGGCCGCGGTCATACGGGTGCCCCGCTCTCGTCCGCAGGGGCGTGGGCGAGGTGGGCGGCGGTGCGCCGGACGGCTTCGGTCACCAGTTCTGCGTCCATGGTGTGGCACATCCGGAACCAGCCGGGGTGAGGGCTGTGGAAGGCCGATCCGGGCAGGATGCTGACCCGCGCCGATTCGAAGAGCCCGCGCCACAGCCGCTCTTCGCCCTGCCAGGCCGGGCCGGTCCAGCGGCTCAGGTCGAGCCAGACGGAGAATCCGCCCTCCGCGGGGGCGTAGGGGATGGCGTGGGTGTCGAGCAGTGCGGTGGCGTGCGCGTAGGACGCGGCGAGCCGGCGGCGTCCCTCGGCGAGGAAGGCGGTCACCCAGGCGGGGTCGGCCAGGAGTTGGGCGAGCAGGTCCTGGGTGGCGGTGGAGACGGGCGCGAAGTAGGCGAGAGCGCGGGCCGCGGTCAGGACGTCGGGGTGGCGGGTGTGCAGGACCCCTGCTTTGAGGCCGGGCAGCCCGAAGTCCTTGGCGAAGCCCCATACGAGGTGAGTGCGGTCGGCCCAGTCGGGGTTGACGGCGGGGTCCACGAGACTGGTGAACGGCCGGTCGCCGAAGGTGGCGTGGGCGTAGATCTCGTCCGTGATCAGATCCACGTCGTGGGCGCGGACCACGCGCAGCAGGGCGGTGAGGGTCTCGGGGGTGTGTACTTCGCCGACGGGGTTGGAGGGTGAGGACAGGGCGACCGCTCGGACCGCTTCGCCCTGTGCGCGGGCTTCGGTGAGTGCCCGGTCGACTGCTGCCGCGTCCAGGCGGAAGCCGTTGTCCGCTCGGAGCGGGGCCGGGATGATGCGGGCGCCCGAGCGGCCCGCCAGGTCGGTGTCGAAGGCGCCGTAGTAGGGGGCGGGTACGACGATGGCCTCGCCCGGGTCGCACAGTGCGGTGGCGATGGCGTCCAGGGCTCCGGTCGCCCCGCTGATGACCACCAGCTCGTCCGGGTGCAAAAGGGTCTGGCAGCTGGTGGAGAGCAACGCGGCGATCCACTCCCGCAGTTCGGGGGTGCCGTGCAGGGGGGCGTAGCGGGTGGTCTGCTCCGTCATGGGGGTCAGCCGGGCGACGCGGTCGTGGAGGGTGTCCCACAGCAGCCGGTTCTCGGCGGTGCCGAGGTTGAGGTAGCCGTCCGGGCGCCGTTGGCGGTCGTACGGCTGTGCCTCGGCGCGGAAGTGGGCGTCGGCGATGGCGGGCGTCGCGGAGGTGAGCCGGGTGGACTGGCGGGAGACCATCAGGCGCCCTCCGTGACGGCGGCCGTCTCTGTCCGGTCGTCCGGTGCCGGCCCCGGCACCGGTCCCGGCACGGAGTCCGCGGTGAGGAGTGCCGGGTGGACGCCGAGGCCCATCGAGGCGTCGATGACCGCCCCGTGCAGTGCCGCGGAGTGGTCGCCGGCCAGCCACCAGGCCAGGTCGGCTATCTCCTCGGGGCGGATCATGCGGCCCTGGGGCAGCCTCGCGGTGAGGTCCTCGCGTCGTGCCGCGTCCAGTGGGGCGAGGGTGCTCGACTCGAACATGTCGGTCGCGACGGCTCCTGGGCACAGCGCGAAGACCTGTACGGGAGTGTGGACCAGGTCGGCGGCGAGGTGCCGGGTGAGGTAGGTCAGTGCGGCCTTGCTCATGCCGTCGGCGGGGTGGAATCCGGGGAACTGGAAGACCCCGCCGCCGACGCTGGAGACGTTGATGATCTTTCCGCCGCCGCGTTCCAGCATCCCCGGCAGCACCTGTTGGGTCAGCCACAGCGGCCCGACCGCGTTGATCTGGAAGAACGCCGGAGCCTTGGTGTGCTCGGGCCCCTGGACGCTGTGCTCGATGGTCTTGGAGCCGACCGCCGCGTTGTTGATCAATACGTCGACGGGGCCCGGCAGTTCGCGGAGCAGGCGCTGGTGGTCGTCCCAGTCACCCTGGTCGAAGGGGAAGGCCGCAACCTTCGCACGCCCGTCGCGGGCGAGTTCGGCGATCAACTCCTCGGCGCGGGTGCGGCCTTGGCGGTAGGTGAACCAGACGGCCCAGTCCTCCTCGCGGGCGAAGCGTTCGACGCAGGCTCGGCCGATACCGGCGGATCCTCCGGTGATGAGCACATTCCTGATCGGCACGGAGGCTCCCCTTCGACGGGTGGCGCGCTGGACAGGGCCGCGCGCCGTGCGCCGTGCGGAAGGGCGCCGGTCAGCCGGCGCCCTTCCTGGCGTGCTGCGCGGTGGACGGGTGGCTCAGGTGGTGACGGGTTCGGCTGCGGTGTCCGCGGCGGCCGAGGTGTTCTCGCGGGGGAAGCGCATCAGGACCACCGCGAGCGCGGCCACGACGCAGAGGGCGCCGATGGTCAGGTACGCGGCGTGGGCGCCCGCGAGCTGGGAGCTCGCGCCCGCGGCCACCGCCACCAGGACGGCTACGCCGATGCTGCTGCCGAGCTGCTGTGCGGTGACCTGGACGGCGCCGGCGACGCCGTGCTGGTGCTGGGGCAGGCCCGACAGGGTGGCCGTGGTCATGGCTCCGATGCCGACGCCCTGGCCGATGCTCATGAGGATCAGGCCCGGCAGCATGTCCGTCCAGTAGGAGCTGCCCGCGTCGGTGCGCGCCCACAGGGCGTCGCCGACACCGATGAGCAGGAGGCTCGCGACCATCAGGGCCTTGTACCGGGCGGGCGTCATGAAGCGGCCGGTGATCTGGGCGCTGATGGCGACGATGACGCCCATGGGGACGACGGCCACGGACGACTCGAGGGGCGAGTAGCCGAGCGTGCCCTGCATGTAGAGGGGGGCGAAGAAGAGCAGCCCGAGGACGCCGGTGTAGTAGACGGCGGCGGTCAGGGTCGCGGCGCGGACCGGGGAGCTGCCGAAGATGTTGAGGGGCAGCAGCGGGTCGCTGTGCCGCTTCTCGCGTACGACGAAGGCGATGAGGCAGACGACGGCGAGGGCGAGGGCCAGCACGGTTTCGGTGGCGGTCCAGCCGATGTCGCTGCCCCGGGTGACGCCGTACACGATCAGGCCGAGTCCGGCGGTGACGAGAACCGCTCCGGGAAGGTCGAGGGGCTGGCGCAGGCGCTGGCCGGCGGGCAGCAGGGCGCGGACGGCGCAGAGGACGACGGCGCCGATGACGACGCTGAGCGCGAAGACGGAGCGCCAGCCGATGAAGTCGGTGAGGACGCCGCCGATGACGAGGCCGCCGCTGAAGCTGGCGGCGCCGGTCGCGGAGTACACGGCGACAGCCTTGTTGCGGGCCGGCCCCTCGGGGAAGATCTGGCTGAGCAGCGCCAGGGACGCCGGTCCGGAGAGAGCGGCGCCCACTCCCTGCACGGCGCGGGCGACGATCAGCACGGCCAGGTTCGGGGCGAGCGCGGCGCCGAGGGAGGCAAGGGCGAACAGCGCGATACCCATCGCGAAGATCTTCCTGCGCCCGAGGACGTCGGCGCAGCGGCCGCCCAGGAGGAGACATCCGGCGAAGGCCGTGGCGTACGCGGTCATGGTCCACTGCAGGCTGGATTCGGAGACGTTGAACTCGTCACCGATCGACGGCAGCGCGGAGTTGATGACCGCCACCCCGCTGACGTCCAGCGCCAGCGCGGCGGCGAGCAGGACCAGCGCCCAGCGCCTGCGGCGCTCGGACATCTCTGTGTCTCCGGTGGCCGCAACGGCGGTGCGTTCGGCTTGGTCAAGTGTCACGCCATACTCCTGTGATCATGGCTGGGTGAGTGCGCGGAGTCATCGCCGTGACTCCCGGTGTGGTGCGGCCCGTGCCGACACGTGGCGTCAGGCGCGAGGGGCCAGTCGCTGGGTGAGGGGGTGGTGGGTGCCGAAGGTGGTGGCGGCGATGTCGTGGGGGGTTTTGCCGTCGTGGCCGACGAGGTCGGTACGGGCGCCGTGG
>NZ_JBHYJB010000094.1:0-7272 GCF_042740175.1 Streptomyces sp. NPDC059009
ACGCGGTCACCTCCTCCGGCTCCGGCCTCGACCCGCACATCTCCCCGAAGTACGCGAAGCTCCAGGCGCACCGCGTCGCGGAGAAGAACCGCCTCTCGTACGCGACGGTGGAGAAGCTGGTCGAGGACCACACCGACGGGCGGATCCTCGGCTTCATGGGCGAGCCCCGCGTGAACGTCCTCCAGCTCAACGTCGCGCTCAAGGAGCTCGTGAAGAAGGGCTGACGGCAGGCTCCCGAACGCGAGCCGACGCGAGCCGACGCGAGCCGACGAGAGTCAGCGAGAGTCATCGGGAGCCGACGTCACTCTCCGCACAGCGGCCCGTCCCGGTCACCCGGGGCGGGCCGCTTCGTGATGGGGCCGAAGGTCCCGGCGAATTCCGGCCGTTCGGCTCTGTGGCGGGGACCTTCAGGGAGCGGAGAGCTGTGCGGACGGCCCTTACGGTAAGGCGGTTGATGCTGTGGGCCGCTGAGCCGAGTGGTGGTTCGGGGGCATTCGAGAACATGGAGCTGGGGCAATGCGCATGCGTACGAAGTCGGGCCGGGGGAGACGTGTCGCGGGCATAGCGGGGGCCGCCCTGGCCGCCGTACTGGTCCTCGCGGGGTGTGACGACGGGGCCGGCAAGGCGTCCTCCGCGTCCAGCCCGACCGCCTCGGTGTCGGAGTCTGCGTCGGAGTCGGCGTCCGCTTCAGCCTCCGCCTCGCCCTCCGAGTTCCCCACGCCCACCCGGACTCCGTCCCCGAGTCACACCCCCACGCGCACCGAGAGCCCCACGCACCCGCCGACCCGCACCCACGCCCCCACCCGCGTCCCCACCCACAAGGCGACGCCCACCCCGGCCCGCACCCACGCGACGTACCGGCCCACCACGGCGCCGGGCGGCGGCTCCGGCACGCGGTGCGAGATCACCTCCAACGCGGGCAACTGCTACCGGGCCGGGCAGTTCTGCCGGAAGGCCGACGTCGGGCGCAGCACGCACGACGCCTCCGGGCGGATCATCAAGTGCGGGTATGTGAGCGGGCGTCCGCACTGGCACTACTGACCGTTTCCGGTCGCGGCGGCGCCTTCGCCTCGCTGAACTGCGCGTCTTTCTTCACCCCTTGACGGAAGTCTGGTGCGTACCTATGGTCACGGCCCAACACGCGTGTTCAGAAAGGCAGTTGAGGTTCACATACCAGAACGGATGGCTCCCTCATGCGCCGCACCACGCTCTCCACCGCGATACCCGCCCTCGTCGCCGCCCTGGCCGCCGGGTTCCTCGCCTGGCCCGGCGGCCGGCGCGCCGACGCCGCGCCGAGCACCTTCGCGCACCCCGGAGTCACCGTCTCCCGGGCCCAGCTGGACTTCGCCCGGGGCAAGGTGAACGCGGGCGCACAGCCCTGGAAGTCCGCCTTCGACCAGCTGACGGGCAGCAAGTACGCCTCCCTGTCCCGAGCGCCCAAGCCCCGCGCCGTCGTGGAGTGCGGTCCCTACTCGGACCCCGACATCGGCTGCACCGACGAGCGCGAGGACGCCATCGCCGCGTACACGGACGCGCTCGCCTGGTACATCACCCGCGACGAGCGGTACGCGAAGAAGTCCATCGAGCTCATGGACGCCTGGTCCGCGACCCTGAAGGACCACACCAACAGCAACGCCCCGCTGCAGACCGGCTGGGCGGGCTCGTCCTGGCCCAAGGCCGCCGAGATCATCAAGTACACGTACACCGGCACCTGGGCGAACTCCGGGCGCTTCGCGACGATGCTGCGCACCGTCTATCTGCCGGACCTCCTCAAGGGCTCCAACTCCAACGGCAACTGGGAGCTGTCGATGATGGAGGCCGCCGTCGGCATCTCCGTCTTCCTGGAGGACAAGTCCGCGTACGACAGGGCGATGGCGGCCTTCCGGACGCGCACGGCCGCGTACGTCTACCTCGAGTCGGACGGCTCGCTGCCGAAGACGGTGCCCAGCCAGCACCTCGACACCCGCGACAAGATCGTCAAGTACTGGCAGGGGCAGGGCACCTTCGTCACCGGGCTCACCCAGGAGACCTGCCGGGACTTCACGCACACCGGATACGGGCTCTCCGCCATCTCGCACGTCGCCGAGACCAGCCGCATCCAGGGGCAGGACCTGTACGGGACGGACGTGGGGGAGCGGCTGCGGCAGGGGCTCGGGTTCCAGTCGAAGTACGAGCTCGGTGAGGCGCCGCCCGGGTGGCTGTGCGGCGGCTCGGTCAAGCGCGGCCTCGGGCCCGTCACCGAGGTCGGCTACAACGCGCTGCACAACCGGCTCGGGGTGCCGATGGCCAACACCCAGAAGCTCACCGAGCGGAACCGGCCGGCCGGCTCGAACAACCTCTTCGTCGCCTGGGAGACCCTGACGCACGGCGACAATCCGAGCTGATTCTCCGGGCCCCCGACCCCGGTCGGGCGAGGGGAGGGCCGCCCTCATCAGGGCCGGTCCGGCTCCATCAGGGTTCCGTAAAGGACGTCCTCCAGGTCCCCCCTCGTCCGATTTGAGAAAATCCCTGGCCGTAAGGTCGACGCTGCGTAGACGGCAGTTTCTGAAAGACAATGGGGCCATGGCACGCGGCAAGCTTCGGATCTACCTCGGCTCGGCACCGGGCGTCGGCAAGACGTACGCGATGCTGTCCGAGGCGCACCGCCGTATCGAGCGGGGCACCGACGCCGTGGTCGCGTTCGTCGAGCACCACGGCCGGCCGCGCACCGAGGTGATGCTGCACGGCCTGGAGCAGGTCCCGCGCAAGGAGCTGGAGTACCGCGGCTCGGTCTTCACCGAGATGGACGTCGACGCGGTCCTGCACCGCGCACCCGCCGTCGCCCTGGTCGACGAGCTCGCCCACACGAACATCCCCGGCTCGCGGAACGCGAAGCGGTGGCAGGACGTGGAGGAGCTGCTCGCCGCCGGGATCAATGTGGTCTCGACGGTGAACATCCAGCACCTGGAGTCGCTGGGCGACGTCGTCGAGTCGATCACCGGCGTGCGGCAGCGGGAGACGGTGCCGGACGAGGTGGTGCGCCGGGCCGACCAGATCGAGCTCGTCGACATGTCGCCGCAGGCGCTGCGGCGCCGCATGGCGCACGGCAACATCTACAAGCCCGACAAGATCGACGCGTCCCTCTCCAACTACTTCCGCCCCGGAAACCTCACCGCCCTGCGGGAGTTGGCGCTGCTGTGGGTCGCCGACCGGGTCGACGAGTACCTCCAGCAGTACCGGGGCGAGCACAACATCCGCTCCACCTGGCAGGCGCGCGAGCGGATCGTCGTCGGACTGACCGGCGGGCCCGAGGGGCGGACGCTGATCCGGCGGGCCGCGCGGCTCGCGGAGAAGGGCGCGGGCGGCGAGGTCCTCGCCGTGTACGTGGCCCGCAGCGACGGCCTGACCGCGGCCTCGCCCAAGGAGCTGGCCGTCCAGCGCACCTTGGTCGAGGACCTCGGCGGGACCTTCCACCATGTCGTGGGCGACGACGTCCCGGCGGCGCTGCTCGACTTCGCGCGCGGCGTCAACGCCACCCAGATCGTCCTCGGCTCCTCGCGCCGCAAGGTCTGGCAGTACATGTTCGGGCCCGGCGTGGGCGCGACGGTGGCCCGGGAGTCGGGGCCCGACCTGGACGTGCACATCGTCACGCACGACGAGGTCGCCAAGGGGCGGGGGCTGCCGGTCGCACGCGGGGCGCGGCTCGGCCGGTTCCGCATCATCTGGGGCTGGCTCGTCGGCATCGCGGGTCCCACGCTCCTGACGCTGCTCCTCACGAACGTCGACGCGAACCTCGGTCTCGCCAACGACATGCTGCTGTTCCTCGCGCTGACGGTGGCCGCGGCGCTGCTCGGCGGGCTGCTTCCGGCGCTCGCGTCGGCGGCGTTCGGCTCGTTCCTGCTCAACTACTACTTCACGCCGCCCTTCCACCGCGTGACGATCACCGACTCCCGGAACATCGTCGCCATCGTGGTCTTCGTGTGCGTGGCGATCTCCGTGGCCTCGGTGGTGGACCTGGCGGCCCGCCGCACCCACCAGGCGGCCCGGCTGCGCGCCGAGTCGGAGACCCTCTCCTTCCTCGCGGGCAGCGTGCTCCGGGGCGAGACCAGCCTGGACGCGCTCCTGGAGCGGGTGCGGGAGACCTTCGGCATGGAGTCGGTGGCCCTCCTGGAGCGGGAGGGAGACACCGCGCCGTGGACGTGCGCGGGCAGCGTCGGACCGAGCCCCCTCGGCCGCCCCGAGGACGCGGACGTGGACATGCCCGTCGGCGACCACATGGCGCTCGCGCTCTCCGGCCGCGTGCTGCCCGCCGAGGACCGCCGCGTCCTCGCCGCCTTCGCCGCGCAGGCCGTCGTCGTCCTGGACCGCCAGCGCCTGCAGTCCGAGGCCGACCAGGCCCGCACCCTCGCCGAGGGCAACCGCATCCGCACAGCCCTGCTCGCGGCGGTCAGCCATGACCTCCGTACGCCCCTCGCGGGCATCAAGGCAGCCGTCTCCTCGCTGCGTTCCGACGACGTGGCCTGGTCCGAGGAGGATCAGGCGGAGCTCCTCGAAGGCATCGAGGCCGGCGCCGACCGCCTCGACCACCTCGTCGGCAACCTCCTGGACATGTCCCGCCTCCAGACCGGCACCGTCACCCCGCTCATCCGCGAGATCGACCTCGACGAAGTCGTCCCGATGGCCCTCGGCGGGGTGCCCGACGGCAGCGCCGAGCTCGACGTCCCCGAGACGCTGCCCATGGTCGCCGTCGACAAGGGCCTGCTGGAGCGGGCCGTCGCCAACATCGTCGAGAACGCCGTGAAGTACAGCGCCGAGGACACCCCCGTCCTGGTCTCGGCCAGCGCCCACGGGGACCGGGTCGAGGTGCGCGTGGTGGACCGCGGGCCCGGCGTGCCGGACGAGGCGAAGGACCGTATCTTCGAACCCTTCCAGCGCTACGGCGACGCCCCGCGCGGCTCCGGAGTGGGCCTCGGGCTCGCGGTCGCGCGCGGCTTCGTCGAGGCCATGGGCGGCACGATCAGCGCGGAGGACACCCCGGGCGGCGGGCTGACCATGGTGCTGACCCTGCGCGCGGTGCCGGGCGGCGACCGCAGGCCCGCCGAGAGCGCGGCCGGAGCCGCCACATGACCCCCGGAACCCTCCGAACCCCCCGACCCCCCACAGCCCCCCACGTCCCCCTCCCCAGCAACACCGACAAGACCGAAAGGCAGGTCCGCATGACCCGGGTGCTCGTGGTCGACGACGAGCCGCAGATCGTGCGCGCACTCGTGATCAACCTGAAGGCGCGCAAGTACGAGGTGGACGCGGCACCCGACGGTGCGACCGCGCTCCAGCTCGCCGCGGCCCGCCACCCCGACGTGATCGTGCTCGACCTCGGCCTGCCCGACATGGACGGCGTCGAGGTCATCCGGGGCCTGCGGGGCTGGACACGGGTGCCGATCCTGGTGCTCTCGGCCCGGCACAGCTCGGACGAGAAGGTCGAGGCTCTGGACGCGGGCGCCGACGACTACGTGACCAAGCCCTTCGGCATGGACGAGCTCCTGGCCCGGCTGCGCGCCTCCGTCCGCCGGGCCGAGCCCGTGGGCGCCGGCGAGGACGACGTGGTCGTCGACACCGACGACTTCACCGTCGACCTGGCCGCCAAGAAGGTCAACCGCGGCGGCCGCGACGTCCGTCTGACCCCCACGGAGTGGCACCTCCTTGAGGTCCTGGTCCGCAACACCGGCCGCCTGGTCAGCCAGAAGCAGCTGCTCCAGGAGGTCTGGGGCCCGTCGTACGGCACGGAGACGAACTACCTGCGGGTGTACATGGCCCAGCTGCGCCGCAAGCTGGAGGCGGATCCGGCACATCCGCGGCACTTCATCACGGAGCCGGGGATGGGGTACCGCTTCGAGCGGTAGGCGCTCGGCTTCGGGCGCTGAGCCTCGTGGGGGAGGGGTCGAACCCCGTACGAGTGGGGCCTGGGCCACCTCGGGGGACCGTTTCGGTCGGTGATGCCGGGTTCCGGTTCGGGCGGGGACCCGGCGGGTACGTGGCCGTCAGGTCCCCCCGGGTAGGCTTTCTGTATGAGTGCTGTTTCTGGTTCCGCGAAGCCGGCAGGCCGCTTCCGGCGCATGCTCGACCGGCTCTCGTCCTCCCAGGAGGACCTGGAGTCGGAGGAGCTGCGCGAGGACGCGGAGACGGCGGGCTGTACGCGCATCGGCGACTGCCACGACCGCCAGATAGTGACGGTTACTGGTACCTTGCGCACGGTCACTCTGCGGCCACGCGCCGGGGTCCCGGCCCTTGAGGCGGAGCTCTTCGACGGCTCCGCCGCACTGGACGTGGTGTGGCTCGGCAGGCGTTCCATCGTGGGCATCGAACCGGGGCGCAAGCTGATCGCGTCCGGCCGGGTCTCGATGAGCCGGGGCCGCCGGGTGCTCTTCAACCCGAAGTACGAACTCAGACCGCTCGGACGGGAGTAGCCGGTGACGTCCCTCGACAAGCAGCCGACGGACCACGGGAGCACGGACCAGGACGGCGCGCCTTCGGGGGCGGACTCCAGAACCGTCACCGAGGCCGCGCTCTTCGAAGCCTTCGGCGGCGTGCGGGGCATGGTGGAGACGGTCGTTCCCGGCCTGCTCTTCGTCACGATCTTCACGGTCAACAAGGACCTGCACATGTCGGCCATCGCGGCTCTCGCGGTGTCCCTGGTGCTCGTCGTGGTCCGCCTGGTCATGAAGGACACCGTGAAGCACGCCTTCAGCGGTGTCTTCGGTGTCGCCTTCGGCGTGGTCTTCGCGATGATGACCGGCAATGCCAAGGACTTCTACCTGCCGGGCATGCTCTACACGCTCGGCCTGGCCCTGGCGTACATCGTCACGACGCTCGCGGGCGTGCCTCTGATCGGCCTGATCCTCGGCCCGGTCTTCAAGGAGAACCTCTCCTGGCGCACCCGAAACCCCGGCCGCAAGAAGGCGTACGCGAAGGCGAGTTGGGCCTGGGGCCTGATCCTGCTCGCGAAGTGCGCGATCCTCTTCCCGATGTACTGGTGGGCCGACACCACCAAGTTCGGCTGGGTCCTCATCGCCCTGAAGATCCCGCCGTTCCTGCTCGCCGTCTGGCTGACCTGGATCTTCCTGGCGAAGGCGCCCGCGCCGATCGACGTGTTCGCCGAGATGGAGGCGGCCGAGAAGGCGGAGGAGGAGAGGAAGGCCGCCGCCGCTGCCGTGGGTGACGGCCAGGGTGCGCGGCACCGCCGTGAGACCTGAGCTTCTTTGAGCGTACGAAGAGTGGGGGCGCCCGGATCCATCC
>NZ_JBHYJB010000095.1:0-6083 GCF_042740175.1 Streptomyces sp. NPDC059009
GGCTATCGATAGCCCGTCCGGCGATTGAGGACGAGGGCTGCCGCGGAGCGGCGGATTCGGGAAGGGGCGGGGTAGGGGAGAGAAGCAGTCTCTGCAACGGGCGTTGCACGGCGTCGCACAGCGTGCAACGTGGGTCACGGTTCGGCCGCGTATCCGAATGGGTCTAGACCGCCTGGTCAGTGTGTGACCAGAATCGCTCCCACCAACGGAACCTGGAGGGGGCCCGGTATGAAGCCCGGTATGAAGCGACGTGTCCTTGCCGCGGTAGCCATCACCATGACGCTCGGGCTGACCGCGACGGCCTGCGGAGACGACGACAAGAAGGACGACTCGGGTCTCGGTGAGGGCAAGGTCGACGGCAAGGGGAAGACCCTGACCGTATGGATCATGCAGGGGACCAACCCCGACCCGAAGCCCTTCTTCAAGGAGGCCGCCGCGGCCTTCGAGAAGAAGACCGGTGCCAAGATCCACGTCGAGTATCAGGAGTGGGCCACCGCGCAGAAGAAGTTCACGACTGCCATCGCGGCCGGCGAGGACCAGGTCCCCGACGTCGCCGAGGTGGGCACCACCTGGGTGCCGCAGTTCGCCAAGACCGAGGCCCTCGTCGACGTCACCGACCAGGTCAAGAAGTCCGGGCTCAACGACGACCTCGTCGAAGGGCTCAAGGACGCCGGGACGCTCGACGGCAAGCAGTACGGCATGCCCTGGTACGCCGGCGTGCGGTCCATCGTCTACCGCAAGGACATCTTCGAGAAGCACAACCTGAAGGCCCCGACCAACTGGAAGGAGCTTCAGGAGACCGCCAAGACGCTGAAGAAGGAAGAGCCGGGGCTCATTCCCTTCCCCGTCGCCGGTGGTGCGGAGATGTTCGCGACCCCCTTCATCTGGGGGGCCGGCGGTGACCTCGCCAAGGAGGAGGGCGGCAAGTGGAAGTCCACCATCAACTCGCCCGAGGCCATCAAGGGCATTGAGTACTACACCGGCCTCGCCACCAAGGACAAGGTCTCCCCGGCCAAGGTCAACACCTGGACGGAGAAGGAGGTCGGCGACGCCTGGGGCAAGGGCCAGATCGCCATGGCGATCGGCGGCAACTGGACCCCGAAGGCGATCGTCGAGGCCAACCCGAAGCTGAAGGGCAAGCTCGGCGCCGTGCCGATCCCCGGCGAGACCGGCGGCATGAGCAAGTCGTTCCTCGGCGGCTCCTACCTGTCCGCGTTCGACACCAAGAACAAGGCGCTGTCCTGGGAGTTCGTGAAGATGCTGACCACCGGCGAGTTCGCCGCCAAGTGGGCCAAGCAGACCAACTACTTCCCCGGCCAGAACTCCGAGCTGAAGAAGATCGAGGCCCAGAAGGACCCGCTGGTCGAGCCGTTCGCGAAGCAGATGATCGAGGCGGGCGCCACCGTGCCCAAGACGAAGTCGTACGGCGAGATCCAGGCGTCGCAGGTCATCCCGCGCATGGTGCAGTCCATCCTGACCGGCAAGGCCGGCGTCAAGGAGGCCGCGGACAAGGCCGCCAAGGACATGGACGAGATCTTCGCCAAGGAGAAGTAGCAGGCGGGGAGAAGTAGTCGTCGACGGCACCTAGGCAATTGATCGAGGAACCGAACGCCGTGAAGGAAACGCTCGTCGGCGGCGGCGGGTCGAAGATCCCTTCGGCCCGCCGGCCCGCCAAGGAACCCAAGGAATCACCCCCGGCCGCCACGGCCCTGCGCCGCAAGAGGGTCGTCGCGATCACCCGGCCGTGGCTGCTGCTCGCCCCGGCCCTCGTCGTCCTCGCTGGTCTGCTGCTGTGGCCGCTGATCCAGGTCGGCAAGCTGTCCATGCAGGACTACGAGGTCAAGTTCGGCGGCAGCGTCTCCACATTCACCGGCCTCGACCACTACGAGGACCTGCTCACCAGCGAGCTGCTGTGGAAGACGGTCCTGCCCAACACGGTCTTCTTCGCCGTCGCGTGCGTGGCCCTGACCGTGGCCCTGGGCACCCTCGTCGCCCTGCTGCTCAACCGGCTCGGCCCCGTCTGGCGGCTGATCTGCTCGGTCGCCGTCCTGGCGGCCTGGGCGATGCCCGCCGTCACCGGCACCTACGTGTGGGTCTGGCTGTTCTCGCCGCAGGACGGCATGTTCAGCCAACTCGCGGGCCATCTGGGCCTGATCGACCCGGAGACCACCAACTGGTTCACCGAGCGCGGCCCGTTCTACGCCATCGCCACGGTCAACGTGGTGCACCACGGCTTCCCGTTCGTCGCCATCACCGTCCTCGCGGGCCTGATGACGATCCCCAAGGAGCTGTACGAGGCGGGGATGCTGGACGGCGCCAACGCCTGGCAGCGGTTCTGGAAGATCACCGTGCCGACCATCAAGCCCGTCTTCCTCGTGGTGACCATCCTCTCCACGATCTGGGACTTCAAGGTCTTCACCCAGGTCTTCCTGATGCCGGGCGGCAACGGCTCGAACGAGGACGTCGAGAACCTCGGGGTCTTCTCCTACATCGAGGCGTTCGCCAAGGACGACTACGGCACGGGCGCCGCGGCCGCGGTGCTGCTGACCCTGCTGCTCCTGGCGATCACCGTCGTCTACATCCGCACACTGTTCAAGCAGGGGGAGGAGGACCTGTGAACGGCGTTCGCCGGCCCAGCGTCGCCCGTACGACGGGGCTCGTCCTCGCGGTCGTGGCACTGCTCGTCTTCGCGCTCTTCCCCGTCTACTGGATGGTGTCCACGGCGCTCGACCCCAAGGCGCTCACGCGCGGCTCGGACATGCTGCCGAGCGGGGTCAGCATGGAGCACTTCCGGGTGGTCCTGGACCGGGGCAACTTCGGTACGTATCTGCTGAATTCGGCGCTCGTCGGCATCGGCACGATCGTGGCGTCCGCGCTGCTCGCGCTGTTCGCGGCGATCGCGGTGGCGCGCTTCAAGTTCCGCTTCCGCACCTCCGTCCTGATCATGGTCCTGATCGTGCAGATGGTGCCGCTGGAGGCCCTGGTCATCCCGCTCTTCATCCAGATGCGGGACTACGACCTGCTCAACTCGCTGCTCGGCCTGACGATCGTCTACATCGCGCTCTCGCTGCCCTTCGCGATCTGGACGCTGCGCGGCTTCGTGCAGACGGTGCCGAAGGAGGTCGAGGAGGCCGCCTACATCGACGGGGCGTCCTGGCCGCGGATGTTCTGGTCGGTGCTGCTGCCGCTGGTGGCGCCGGGCCTCGTCGCGACCTCGATCTTCGCGTTCATCACCGCGTGGAACGAGTTCGTCTTCGCGTACACGTTCATGAAGTCCAGCGACAAGTACACCGCCGCGGTCGGCATCTTCCAGTTCTTCGGTGAGCACACCACGGACTGGGGGCCGGTGATGGCCAGCTCCACCCTCATCACCCTGCCGGTCATGATCTTCTTCGTGATCGTCCACCGGAAGCTGGGCTCGGGCCTGGCGGCGGGCGCGGTCAAGGGCTGACAACTGCCTGGAGGTGTACGGGACTACGGGACCTTGAACGTCTCCCCGTACACCTTCCAGGTCAGCGGCGTCTTCAGGCTCATGTTGCCGTCGTAGAGGAACTGCCGCTGCGCGGTGTCGATGCGCGTGGTGTCGCGGTGTGCCTTCTCCTTGCTCATCGCCTTCTTCCGCACATCCAGGAAGATGTCGAGATACGCCTTCTCCTTGCCGCCCTGGGCCGGGGTGTCGGCCTCCTTCATGGCGGCCTCGCGCAGCCCGTAGAAGCCGGCGGGGCCGGTGCCCGGGCCGTGCAGGACCATCGCGTCGTAGTAGATGAACTGCCCGAGCGTGCCGAGGCCGTCGAGCTTGGCGAGCCGGACCGCCGGTTCGAAGTAGCCGCGGTCGCGCGCCTCGTCCTGTGCCTTCCGGAAGGCGGGCTCGCCGGCCTCCGCCCGCCACGCCTTGGTGAAGCCCGGGTCGAGCCCCTGGTGCGAGTCGCTGCCGTCGACCTTGCGCAGCGCGGGCAGATAGCGGGCCAGGCCGTTGCCGGGGTGGTCCTTCGTGTAGCGCTCGACGAGGGTCAGCAGGTCGTGGGTGCCGGTGCAGAAGCCGATGATCCCGGCGGTGTAGCCGTGCCCGTCGTCTATGTCCTCGATGTAGCCGTACTGGCCGCGCCAGTTGAGCGTCGAGTTCTCCGCGCTCGCCACGAGCTTCTGGGCCAGGTCCTTCTTGGCGGGTGCGGCGAGCCCGGGCGGCAGGTCCGCGATGAGTTCGTCGTCGGCCTTCTTCTCGGTGGCGGACTTGCCGTCGTCGTACGGGCGCCCGGTGGCGGGCTTCTTGTGCGCGCCGTCTCCGGAGTCGTCGGAGGAGCCGCCCGACACGAGGTAGACGGCGGCCGTCGCCACGGGGGCGGCGACGGCGAAGAGCAGGAGACCGGCACGTTTCATGGCGCCAAGAGTACGAGAGCCCCCGACGGGGCCGCGTGGCCGCCATGGCTCGCCGTGGCCGGGCGGACACGGCCTCGTCACCCGACTATTGACTAATAGTCAATTGCGCACCAGTCTCGGGAGTCGAAGCCAGAGCCGCGCGTCGTGGGAGGTCCCGTGAGCACCGAAGCCGCACTGGAGCAGTTGAGGACGGAGCTGGGGGCGGCGCCCCCGGACTCCTTCGGCGCGCTGACGCCCGAGCAGGCGGACCTCCTCGCCGGGGCCCTGCGGGCGGAGCGCGAGAGCCGGGCCTCGGGCCTCAGCGAGGCCGCCGAGGAGGCGCTCAAGCTGGTGCCCGCGCTCGCCCGCGGACCCGTCCGCCGCATTCTCTTCCGCTGACGACCCGAGGGGCCAGGACAGTCATGGACAAGCTGCGCAGCAGGGCCGAGACCCTGAAGATCGCCCGCCTCCTGGACGTGGACCCTGAACGGCTCGCGTTCCTCGGCGAGTTGCCCGTCGAGGACGTACGGCGCTTCCGTGAGCAGACCGTCGCCGCGCTCTTCGACCGCGCCCCGGAGATGCTCGACCGGATCGCTTCCGCGACCAAGCTGGTGCCCGCCGGAGTGGCCGCCGCCATCTCGCAGAAGGCCCTCGGCCCGCGGCTCGCCGCCGCGGTGGCCGGCCGCCTCGACCCGGGACGGGCCGCCGACATCATCGAGAAGCTGCCGGTCTCCTTCACCGCCGAGTCCTGCGGGCACCTGGACCCGCGGCGCATCGGCAAGATCGTGGACCGGCTGGACGAGAACCTGGTGGTCCGGGTGTCGGTGGCGCTCGCCGAGCGCGGCGACTACCTGACGATGGGGCGCTTCGTCGGCTACCTCAGGGACTCGGCGCTGAAGCGGATCCTGCCGCAGGTCGGCGACGAGGCCGTCCTGAAGACGGGCTTCGCCATCGACGTGCCCGAACGGCTCGGCCAGATCATCGAGTTGATGGGCGAGGAGCGGCTCGCGACGGTGATCGCCGCCGCGGGCGACGGCGCCGGGCCCGCCGGCCCCGGGCTGTGGCCCGAGGCGCTCGCGGTCGCCGGGATGGTGCCGGGGGAGCAGCGCGGGCGGATCGCCTCGCTGGCGGCGGGACAGCCGCAGGAGCGGCTCGACTCACTGGTGACGACGGTGGCCGCGCAGGACCTGTGGGAGTCCTTGCTGCCGCTCGTCGCGCTGTTGAGCGAGGAGGAGCGGCAAACGGTCGCGGTGCTGCCCTCGCTGCGGGAGGAGGGGGTCCTCGGCGGGGTGGTGCGGGCGGTCGTCGCCACCGGGCTGTGGGCCGAATTCCTGCCGCTGGTGGAGCTGTTGCCCGATGTGTCCCGCAAGATGGTCGCGGACTCGGCGGCTGCGCTCTCGGACGGTGAACTGGATGCGCTGGCCCTTGAGGTCTCCAAGCAGGACCTGTGGGAACTGGTGCTTCCGCTGGTCGAGTTGATGGACGACGAGGCGAAGACGCGGATCTTCGAACTGCCGGCCTTCCAGGAGGCGGCGGGGTAGGGGGTGCGGGTGCCCCTGCGGGGGCCTTTTTCCCCAGTCCCGCCCCTTCCCGAATCAGCCGACTCCGTCGGCCCTGGGGCGGCCTTCCTGGGGCTTTGCCCCTAGACCCCCTTATCGGCCTGGACGGCCTCGTCCTCAAGCGCCGGACGGGCTATCCCTCTAGCCCGTCCGGCGCTTGAGCTGTCT
>NZ_JBHYJB010000096.1:0-5838 GCF_042740175.1 Streptomyces sp. NPDC059009
GTGGTCGCCGCCCTCGCCGCCGACCTGCCGACGATGATCATCGGCCGTGGTCTGCAGGGCATGGGCATGGGGCTGGTCCCGCTCGGCATCAGCGCCCTGCGCGACCTGCTGCCGCCGGAGCGGCTCACCACCTCCATCGCGCTGATGAGCGCCTCGCTCGGCATCGGCGGTGCGCTCGGCCTGCCCTTCGCCTCGGCGATCGCCGACTACGGCAGCTGGCGCGTGCTGTTCTGGGTGTCCGGCGCGCTCAGCCTGGCGGTGGCCGTCCTGATCCGCGTGGCCGTCCCCGACACCGAGCAACCGCGCGCGGCGCACGGCGGCTTCGACCATGTCGGCGCCGTCGGCCTGGGCGCGGGGCTCGTGTCGCTGCTGCTCGCGGTGTCGAAGGGCGCCGACTGGGGATGGGGGAGCGGCACCACGCTCGGCCTGTTCGCGGCCGCCGTCGTCGTCCTGCTCGCATGGGGCTGGTGGGAGCTGCGGCAGAGCGAGCCGATGGTCGACCTGCGCACCACCGCGCGCCCTCAGGTCCTGCTCACCAACGTCGCGTCGGTGGTCGTCGGCTTCGCGATGTACGCCTCGGCGCTCATCGCCCCGCAGCTCCTGCAGCTGCCCGAGGAGACCGGCTACGGACTGGGCAGGTCGATGATGGCCATGGGTCTGCTGATGGCGCCGTCGGGCCTGATGATGATGGCCGTCGCCCCGCTCGGCGGGAAGCTCACCACGAAGCACGGCCCGAAGGTCACGCTGCTCCTCGGCTGCCTCGTCATCTCCGCGGGCTATGGCCTGTCCGTCGGGATGATGGGCTCCGAGTGGACGTTGATGGCCGTGATGATGGTGATCAACGGCGGCGTCGGCCTCGCCTACGGCGCCATGCCCGCCCTCATCATGGGCGCGGTCCCGCAGTCGGAGACGGCCGCCGCCAACAGCTTCAACACCCTGATGCGCTCCATCGGCACCTCGGTCTCCGCGGCCGTCGTCGGCGTGGTCCTCTCCCAGATGACCGTGGACGCCGGCCCCGTGCGCCTGCCCTCCGAGGACGCCTTCCGCACCGGCATGCTGATCGGCTGCGGCGTCGCCCTCCTCGCCGCCGCGATCACGCTGACCATCCCGTACCGCACACCCGACCCCGGCCCTCGTGCCCGCAACGAGGACCACACCTCCGTGACGGAGAATGTGCGCAGGTGACCGCGCGGGCGTCACCGGCGGTGACACGGCGGACAGCAGGGTCCGGCCGGGCCGCGCGCCACCGGGAGGCAGGCCCTGAGTACCGTCGCCGCCGAGATCGTGTCGGCCGTACTGCTGGCGGGGGTGCTCGGCTTCGCCGTCGTCCGCCCGCGGGGACTGCCGGAGGCGGTGGCGGCGGTGCCCGCGGCGGGCCTCCTGGTCGGCCTCGGCGCGGTGTCGCCGGACGAGGCGTGGCAGCAGACCCGCGAGCTCCTTCCCGTGGTCGGCTTCCTCGCCGCCGTCCTGGTCCTCGCCCAACTCTGCGACGACGACGGGCTGTTCGCGGCGGCGGGCGACGCCGTCGCGCGGGTGTGCGGGGGCAGCCCGCGGCGGCTGCTCGGCGGGGTGTTCGCCGTCGCCGCCGTCATCACGGCCGTGCTCAGCCTCGACGCGACAGTCGTGCTGCTCACCCCGGTCGTCTTCGCGACGGCCGCGCGGGCCGGGGTGCGGGCCCGGCCGCACGTCTACGCCACCGCGCACCTGGCCAACTCCGCGTCGCTGCTGCTGCCCGTCTCCAACCTCACCAACCTCCTCGCCCTCGCCGCCAGCGGGCTCTCCTTCACCCGGTTCGCGGCGCTGATGGCGCTGCCGTGGCTGGCCGCCATCGCCGTCGAGTACGCCGTCTTCCGCCGCTTCTTCCGCACCGATCTGACGGCGAGCGTGCCGCAGCCGCCCGCCGTCGGCCGCCCTCAACTCCCCGTCTTCACCGTCGTCGTGCTGTGCCTGACGCTCGGCGGGTTCGTGGTGACGTCGTTCGCCGGGGTCGACCCGGCCTGGGCGGCCCTCGGCGGCGCGCTCGTCCTCGCCGTCCGCGCCCTGGCCCGGCGCCGGACCACGCCGCGCGCACTCGTCACCGCGGCGGGGCTGCCGTTCTGCCTGTTCGTGCTGGCGCTCGGCATCGTCGTCAAGGCCGTGGTCGACAACGGCCTCGGCACCGTGATCGGCCACGCCCTGCCCGACGGGGACTCCTTCCCGGCGCTGCTCGCCGCCACCGCGCTCGCCGCGGCCCTGGCGAACCTCATCAACAACCTGCCCGCCGTCCTCGCCCTGCTGCCGGTCGCCGCCGCCGGCGGGCCCGGCCCGGTGCTCGCCGTCCTCATCGGCGTCAACCTCGGCCCGAACCTGACGTACGTCGGTTCCCTCGCGACCCTGCTGTGGCGGCGCATCCTGCACGAGCACGACGACGCGCCCGCACTCGGCGACTTCACCCGCCTCGGACTGCTGACCGTTCCCGCCACACTGGTCGCGTCCACCACCGCGCTGTGGGCGGCCCTGCACACCATCGGAGGCTGACCGCACTCATGAGCACCGGAGGCCGACCGCACCCATGAGCGTCATCATCTGGATCACCGAGGGCACCTGGCCCGCCTGCGTCGACGCGGCCCGCGAACGCGCCGCCGCCGACCCTGACCTGGTCCTCCTGCATCTCACCGACGACACGGCGGCCGAGGCCGCGCACGGCGCGTTCGCCGGACTCCTCGGCCGCGGCCACCCCGCCCGCGACCCCGGCACCCGCGTCGAGCACCTCTCCGCGACGGCGGCCGACGACCTCCTCGCCCGCGCCGAACAGCGCCTCGGCCGCCCCGCCCGCCACCTCGTCCTGCACGGCCGCCCCGAACAACAGGTCGTGCTCGCCGCCGACAACGCCGACCTGCTCATCTGCGCCCGCGACGGCGACGCCGCCCACCCCGGCCCGCGCAGCCTCGCCCCACCCACCCGCTTCGTCGTCGACCACGCCCCCTGCCCGGTCCTGCTGGTGTGGCCCACGGCTCCACAGGGCCAGTAGGTCCCCGGTGGGCCCCCGTAGGCTCCCCAGACGTGACCTCGACAGACGCGAAGCCCCCGACGCCCCGGACGCCCCCGACGAACTCGACCACCACCTCCCTCGCCACCCACCAGCGCTCGCTCGGCGACCCCGAGTCCCGCTTCCCGCTCTGGCCGCCGCTCACCGCGGGCTGCCCCGTCACGAGCACCGCCACGATGGCGTACCCGCTCGACGTGGACTACGCGTACGAGAAGGCCGACACGGACGTCTTCGGCCGGCCCGGGACCGTCGGCGCCGGGCGCGGAAGCGGCGGCCGGGGCCACGACCGCTGGCAGCAGCTGCTCCCGCCGCTCCTGGCCCCCGGCCTCGGCGAGGGCGGCACCCCGCTGATCGACCTCGGCGACGGCATCCACATCAAGGACGAGTCCCGCAACCCCACATGGAGCCACAAGGACCGGCTCAACCGCTGCACGGTCAGCGCGGCCGCCGGTGTCGGCGCCCCGGGGATCGTGGTCGCCTCCTCCGGCAACCACGGGGCGTCCGCCGCCGCGTACGCCGCCCGCGCCGGGCTCCGCTGCGTGGTCCTGACCTCGCCGGACCTCCCGCCCGCGGTCGACTCCTTCCTCCACGCGTACGGGGCGGTGGTGCTCCCCGTCCCGACGCACACCCGCTGGCCGCTGCTGCGCGAACTGGTGGACCGCCTCGGCCTGCACCCCGTCTCCAACCAGACCGAGCCCGCGCACACCGGGCATCCCTTCGGCCCCGAGGGCTACAAGACCATCGCGTACGAGATCGTCGGCGAACTCGGCGTCCCCGCGGCCGTGTTCGTGCCCACCGGCTACGGAGAGATGCTCTTCGGCGTCTGGAAGGGCTTCACCGAACTGCGCCGCCTCGGCGTCACGGACCGCGTCCCGAGCCTCTACGCCTGCGAGCCCGCCGCGGGCGGCCCCCTCACCGCGGCCCTGCGCGCCGGCACCCCGGCCGCCCAGGTCGAGGTCGGCCCCACCGACGCGTACGGCATCGACTGCCCCGTGGGCAGTTACCGGGGTGTCCTCGCGGTGCGCGAGAGCGGTGGCCGCGGGGTGCTCGTGAGTGACCGTCAGATGTATGCGGCACAGGGGGAGTTGGCGCGCCAAGGGCTGTGGACGGAGCTCTCGGGGGCGGCGGGCCTGGCGGGGCTCCGGAGCATGCGCGACGCGTCGGGCGATGCGCTCGCGGACCTCGAAGGCCCGGTGGTGTGCGTCGCCACGTCGAGCGGCTTCAAGGACCGCTCCGTCGGGACGCGCACCTCGGAGCCCGTGGAGCCGAGCTGGGAGGGGGTGCGGAGTCGGCTGCGGGCGGTGGGGCTATGGTGAAATGTCCAGTTTCTGAGGCATGTCATCCGCATCACGACGCATGCCGTCCACATCACTGTGAGGGCCACGGCACCATGACGAACCAGAACCCGAAGGTCGACCAGTTCATGGAGACGGTCGAGCACCCGCAGAAGGAGGCCGTCGCATATCTGCGCGCCGCCGTCCTGAAGGCGGAACCCGGCCTCACCGAGCAGGTGAAGTGGAACGCGCCCAGCTTCTGCCACGACGGCGTCGACCGGGTCACGTTCCAGCTGAAGGCCAAGGACGTCCAGCTCATCTTCCACCGGGGCGCCAAGGTGAAGGACGGCGACGCCGAGTTCGTCTTCCCCGACGACACCGGCCTGATGAAGTGGCGCTCCAGCGACCGCGCCGTGGTCACGTTCCAGGACCTGGCCGATGCCCAGGCCCACGAGGCGGCCTTCCTCGACCTGGTGGGGCGCTGGGTCCGGGCCTGAGCGGGATGCGCCGGGCGGCGTGCCGGGGCGGAGCGAGCGGTGCGGCGCGGTGTGGCCCGCTGCGGACTCGCGCGCTGGGGCCCGGCGTGCTGCGGCCTGGCGTGCGGCGCGCTCGGGCGTGTTGACTCACGGCCATGTCGACGACTCTCGGTGTACCGACCCCCGACCCGGCCGCCTACATGCTGCGCGCCGCCGCGCACGACGCGGGACGCGCGTACAAGCGGGACCTGCTCGACCAGTTGGACGTCCGGGCGGGCCACACCGTGCTGGACGTCGGCTGCGGCCCCGGCGCCGATCTGCCGTCGCTGGCCGAGCGCGCCGGGGCGAGCGGTACGGTCATCGGCGTCGACCGGGACCCGGACATGCTCGCCGCCGCCCGCGCCCGCACGGAGCGGCTCGCGGGCGTGACCGTCGTCGAGGGGGACGCCCACGACCTCCCCGTCGAGCGGGGCACCGTGGACCGGGCCAGGGCCGACCGGGTCCTCATGCACGTGGACGTGCCCGCCGACGTGCTGGCGCAGCTGCGCCGGGCCACCCGCCCCGGCGCCCGGATCGCCCTCGCCGAACCCGACTGGGACACCCTCGTCGTCGACGCCGACGACCTGGAGACGAGCCGGGCCTTCACGCGCTTCACGGTCTCCCGCGCGGTGCGTAACGCGACCGTCGGGCGCCGCCTCGCCCGGCTCACGGAGGCGGCGGGCTTCACCGTCGAGGCGGTGTGGGCGACGACGCCGGTCTTCCGCGACCTGCGGGACGCCGACCACTCGCTGGGCCTGGGCCGGAACATGCGGCGGGCCGTCGAGGCGGGCTTCGTGGCGGAGGAGCGTGGCCGGGAGTGGTTCGCCTCGCTCGCGGAGGGGCCGTTCTTCGCGTCGTTCACGCTGGTCAGCGTCGTCGCGACGCGTAAGCCCTGAGCCAAGCGGCCGTCGGCTCCGCAAACGGCCCTAGGTCGTGTCCGCAAAGTCATGGCAGCCAGAGTCGCAGGCAGGCGAGGGTGACCATGGCTTGGTAGTGGGTGGCTCGTTTGTCGAAGCGGGTG
>NZ_JBHYJB010000097.1:0-5012 GCF_042740175.1 Streptomyces sp. NPDC059009
GCGCTCGGCCGGGTCCGCGGAGCGGCCCCGGCACGCGGAGAGGCCGCGGAGCGGCCTCGTCGGGCGGTGCGGGTGCGGCGCCACCCCAGCCACCCCCGGAAATCAGGGGCGCTGCGCCCCACGCGCCAGGGCCTCGCCCGAGGCGGGCCGTGGCAACGGCTGCGCCCCGGGGCGGAGTTCAGCCGTTCCCCGGGGCGCAGAGAGGTGTTTGGTCAGGACGGTTCGGACGCGAGCGGGACGACGGTGCGGGGGCGCTTGGTGCCGGTGCGCCGGTCGCGGACTGCGGTCACGACGTCGGCGGGGGCCGGAGTGATGCCGTGGGCGAGGTAGCGGATGCCGGGCCCGGTCGGGGCTTCGAGCTCCCGGCCGACGGGGGCGGGCTGGCGGGGGTCCGTGCGCCAGCCGTACCGCTCGTCCCACACGATCGTTGCGGCTGGTGCGCCCTCGCCGAGCGGGATGCCGGCCGCAGCCACGCCGCCGGGACGCACGGTGATGCCCGGCACGTCGAGCACCGGGATGCCGTCCTCCTGGAGGGCGTCGACCACAGACTCGACGTACGGCGCGGCCGCGGCTGCGCGCCGCTGGGCGTGCGCGGTCACCACGGCGTTGCGGGCGGCGCGCAACGGGTAGCCGAGCCGCTCGGAGACCTGCTCGGCGCCCAGGTTGTGCGCGGCGTCCTGGTCCAGGAGCTCGCGCACGCGCTGCGCCCGGAGAGCGGTGAGGGCGCGCTGCGCGGTGTCCTCGTGCACGCCGAGCTCGTCGGCGGCCTGCTCCGCGGTGATGCCCGGCTCGGCGTCCAGGAGCGTGGCGATGCGCGGGGCGAGATCCTCACGGGGCATCAGGTCGCCCGTCCCGGTGGGGCGGCCGCCGCCGTGGCCGCTTCCGGGACGGTTCGCGTTCCAGTCGAGGAGCTTCTGGCGGGGCCAGTGATCGATGCCCTTGACCGGCACCACGTGCTCCGCGATGCCGGGGGCGTGTCTGTAGGACTCCCAGGAGCGCGGGGAGAGCCTGAGGAGGGCGGGGGCCTCATTGCGGTCGAGGAGGTCGTCTGGGCGGTCCTCAGCGGGCAGCGACGGGCCGGGAGTGCCGTTGAGGAAGGCGTCCACCTGCTCACCGTCGAACAGCGGGGTGCGCACCGAGGTGAGGGACTTGGGGTACGCGGGGCGTTTGTGCAGCCGCTTGTTCTTGAAGGAGCCCAGGGGCACGCCTTCGGCCTCGGCGACCTCGGCGAGGGTGCGCACCAGGTGCACGCGTCCAGCGCGGATCATGAGCGGGTTGTCCTTCCAGAAGGGCAGCGTGCAGCACATCGGCGCACGGGGATGGGACGGACTCTTAAACCAAAAACAGTATCGGCCTCTGGTCACAAGCGGCAAGGGGGCGCGCACGCGGAGCCGTCGTGACGGACGAGGTGGGGCCGATAGACTGCCGGTGAACTCCCTCCCTTTGGGAAGGTTTTCGGTTGGCCGGTGCCCGTGCCACCCGCTTCGGCGGACTGAGGGCACCGGCCGTTTGCGTACGGGCTGTCCTCCGCTACGCAGAGCGGAGGACAGCCCGTACGGGGTCAATACTGGTCGGGGTCGGGGAAGGCGCCGCCGCGGCCGGGGTTGAACTCGCCGATGCTCATGGACCGGACCTCTCCGAACTGCCAGCCGGTGCCCGGGGCGTAGTGCTCGCCGAAGGCGTCGCCGAGCTTGCTGAGGGCCCCGGCGTCGTCGCCGTTGAGGAACTTCTGGGTGGGCTCGGCCATGATGTCGTCGCGGAAGTTCATGTCGATCTCTCTCCACCGTGCGTCCTTGCGGCGGCCGGTATCGATGATGACCTTCGCGTTCATCTGCAGGTGCGCCCCGCTGCTGGACATGCGGGCCGCCCTGCGCGAGCTCATGGCCTGCTGGCGGGCCTTCGGCGAGGCGACGACGGCCTTGGCGAGCTTGGCCTGGTTGCCGCGCGGCTTCTGGCTGGCGATGTGCTGCTGCTTCGCGGCGTCGGTGAGCTTGCCGATGTGCACGGCCTGCCGGGTGCCGGGGGTGTGGCCGCGCCGTTCGTTGCGCAGCCAGCCCTTGATGGTGCGGGGCTTGACGCCCGCCGCGTGTGCGGCCGCGTCCACCCCGCCCATCTCCTTGATGGCCTGCTCGACGGTCTTGGGCATCGCCTTGTCTTCGGCGCGGACCCAGTCCTTGATGGTGCGGGGCTGAACGCCTGCGAGGCGGGCGGCCTCGTCCACGCCGACGAGGCCGACGCGCTCGCGGATGGTGGCCGGGAGTTTCCCGATCCACGCCTTCCAGAAGACCTCGCCCTGGTTGCGGATGGACATCAGACCTCACCCCACTCTTCGGCCGGGGTGAACGCGGACGCGGTGGGGAACCAGCGCTTTCCGGGCCGCAGGCGGGTGAAGATGTCCGCCGCGTGGGCTGCGCCCTCGGGCTTGAAGTTTCCGAGATCCTTCTCCATCTTCAAGCCGGGCACGGCCGTGGCGAAGCACGGGTCGTCGGTGACGTAGGCGAGCATGTCGGTCTTCACCGCGATCGGCCACATGTCGTGGGTCTCGCCCACGCGCATGATCGTGCGGACGAGGTTGGCCTGCTGGGCGGCGAGGGCGGCCTGCTGCACGTTGGGCAGGAACGTGTCGCTGTCGGTGGTGCCCAACTCGGGCCGCCCGCGCAGATGATCACTGTTGAACAGGCCGATGGAGTTCGTGTAGGTGTCCTTCAGCGTCGCGGCGACCAGCTCATCCGTGCCGGACGTCAGGCTCTTGCGGGCGGTGGCGAGCTGCCGGTACCAGGACTCCAGCATCCGGTAGTGATCGGGCCACACCCACGATTCGAGGATCTCGAACTCCGCACCGAGATCCTTCTGGGCGTAGGCGAGGGTGGGCGTCTGGTACCAGCGGGGCGAGTCGTCCTCACGGCGCGGGCCGAACGGATCGAAGCACCCCCAGTGCTCCCACTTGCTCAGGCGGGCCAGGTGCAGGCCGGGCATGACCGGGTCGAACTCGGCGGGGTTCTCGCGGTGCTCGACGCGGCCGCGCCCCACCCGCAGCGAGCTGCACACCGACAGGTACGAGGCCCTCGCGTCGAAGAGCAGGACGAACCGCTTGTCGAGCTCCTGCTTTGTGGGCTGGCGGTCCCACACCTTGGCCACGTACATGTTGCGCCGCTCCATCAGGATCGGCGGCATCTCCACGCTCTCCAACGGGGCGGCGCGGCGCCCGTTCTTGGGCCGGGTGGCGCGCAGCAGCTCGTGCCCGGTGACGCCCGGGGTGGTGCGGTAGGTGATGCCGATGGTGTCGGCGAGCTGCTGCAGCCGCTTGGCCAGGAGCGCGGGGGCGGGGGCGTCCTCGAGGAACCGGGTCGTGTCGGCGATGTGCGGGACGACGACGAGCTGCGCGCTGATGTTGCGGCCGCCGCCGGGGCGCTCGCGCCAAATGCGGGTGGGGTTACCCCACTTGTTCACGCTCCAGCCCGCTTCCCGGGCGCGGGCCAGGAAGGGGTGGCCGACGTGCTCGGCGAGGAAGGCGCGGCGCTCGTCGGCCGGGACGTCTCCGGGCACGGGCAGGGCGAGGGCCTCGCTGAGCTCCGCCGTGATCCAGATCTGGCCGGTGTCGGGGCGCCACTTCGCCGAGGCACCCGAGCCGCGGGCGGCGCCGCCGTGTCCGAGGCCGAGCTCGTCGACGAGCTCGGCGAAGCGTCCGGCGTGCAGCTCGCCAGTGGGGGGCAGCGGCAGGACGGTGCCGTCGGGCAGGTACAGGCCGTCGGTGTGGGCGACGGCGGCCGCCGCCCGCCACGGGGCCGTCACCTCGGAGTGCGCGACGTCCTCGTCGTCCTGGTCGTCGTTCTCGTCCGGGCCGTCGAGGAGCTGGTCGTCGAGCGGGGCGTCCGCTCCGGAGCGGACGTCGGCCGCCTCCTGGACGACGTCGCCGACCGCCTCGGCCCCGGAGCCGACAGGGTCCGACGCGGCGTCGGGCTGCTCAGGCTCGGACAGCTCGACGGCCTCGGCGGGTTCCTCGGCCGGTGCGGGCTGCTCGACGTGGGACGGCCCGTCGGCGGGCGAGGCGGCCTGTGCCGGGACCGCGGGCGCGGGTTTGGCGGGTGAAGAGGCCGGCGGGGCCGGGGAGTTGGCCGGAGGCGGGGTGAGGGCGGAGAGGTCGAAGAGCGGGTCGGCCTGCGGGGTGGGCGGCGTCGGCGGCCTCTGAGGGCCGGGAGCCTGGCCGGGGCCGTCCTCGTCGCCGTTGAGGTCGAGGGCGGAGGCGGGCAGGTCCCACACGCGGCGGCGGCCGCCGGGCATCGGCCTGCGGACCTTGACCCACCGGCCGTTCTTGGCGGTCTCGTACTCCACCTCAATGACCTTGGCCTGGCGCAGCGCCTCGGTGAGCACGTTGGCGGACACGGTGAACGTCTCCTGTAGTTCGGCGGCCATGCGCAGCGCGATGCGGGTGGCCTGCTGGTGATCGAGCCAGACCCGCTCCTCGGTGGTGCCGTCGTCGTTGGTGACGGTGGTGACGACGCCGAGCTGCACGCCGCCCGCACGCAGCACCGGGCGGCCGTGGTTCTGGTTGGTCGGGTCGTCGGCGGAGTTGTCGACGACGCTCCAGCCGTAGCGCAGTGCGGTGGCGTGGTTGGCGGGGCACTTCCCGTCGGGGCCGACGAGGTGGGCGTGCCGTCCGCTGAAGGCGGTGGCGAGGTAGCCGAGCAGTCGCTTGTGCATGGTCGAGTTCTCCAGCAGGTTGCGCTCGCGGTCACAGGCGTCCAGCAGCGCGGACCAGGCGCGCGCCCACCAGTCTGCGGCCTCCTCGGCGCTCGCGGCGCCGACTTCGGTGAGGTAGCGCAGCAGCATGTGCCAGCCGGTGGCGAACTGGCCGAGGTGCTCGGCGGGCCGGTCGCCGCAGTAGGGGCGCAGCTGCGAGGCGTAGGCGTTGGCGAGCGTGCGGACGGTGGCGCAGTGGGCGTCGTAGTCGGCGGCGATCCACCGGATGTAGGAGGACGTCAGCAGCGCGCACCGGGTGGCGAACTCGGGGG
>NZ_JBHYJB010000098.1:0-3449 GCF_042740175.1 Streptomyces sp. NPDC059009
TGATTTTTGGCACGCTGTTGAGTTCTCAAGGAACGGACGCTTCCTTTGTACTCACCCTCTCGGGCTTTCCTCCGGGCGCTTCCCTTCGGTATTTCGTGTTTCCAACCTTACCAGATCCGTTTTCCGTTCCGTTTCCGGTTCGGAGTTTCATTTCCGGTGGCCGTTGGAGGGCCTTTGCCTTTCGGCTGATCCGACTTTATCAGAAGTTTTCGGCCGGACTGACCGGCTTGGAATTTCCGATTTATCGGGAGTGGCTTCTCGATCAATGAAATTCAAGAAGCAGGCAGATGTTAAACCCTTGCCGTTGAACTTGTCCAGTTCTAGGCAACTGTTCGAATCTACCTCCCCAGTTGGTCCGTGTCAACGGCTTTCTTGGGGCGAGGAGGACAGTAGCAGGTCAGAGGGTTCCGACGCACATCACGCTGCGGTCGGGAGCACAGCGCTGCGTTCCTTGCTCTCGAGGTCGCCGGTTTCACCGGTACGTGCCGCTCGGCCGCCGAGGACGTAGACGTACGTGAGGAAGGCGAGCTCGGCGGCGATGCCGATGCCGATGCGGGCCCAGGTGGGGAGGCCGGAGGGGGTGACGAAGCCTTCGATGGCGCCGGAGACGAAGAGGACGAGGGCCAGGCCGATGGCCATGCCCAGGGCTGCGCGGCCTTCTTCCGCCAGGGCTGTGCGACGCGTGCGCGGGCCTGGGTCGATGACCGTCCAGCCGAGCCGCAGGCCCGTACCCGCGGCTACGAAGACCGCGGTCAGTTCGAGGAGGCCGTGCGGGAGGACGAGGCCGAGGAAGGTGTCGAGGCGGCCGGCCGAGGACATCAGACCGATACCGACGCCCAGGTTGAGCATGTTCTGGAAGAGGATCCAGATGACGGGGAAGCACAAGAAGCCGCCCAGGACGAGGCACATCGCGGCTGCCTGTGCGTTGTTCGTCCACACCTGAGCGGCGAAGGACGCCGCGGGGTGGCTCGAGTAGTACGTCTCGTACTCACCGCCGGGGCGGGTGAGGTCGCGCAGTTCGGAGGGGGCGCCGATCGTCGACTGCACCTCGGGGTGGGTGCCGATCCACCAGCCGAGCAGGGCCGCGAGGGCCGTGGAGAGCAGTGCGGTGGGGACCCACCAATGACGTGAGCGGTAGACCGCCGCGGGGAAGCTGTGCGTGAGGAAGCGGGTGACGTCGCGCCAGGAGGCACGACGGGTTCCTGTCACGGCACTACGCGCGCGGGCCACGAGGTTGGTGAGGCGGCCCGTCAGCTGAGGGTCCGGGGTCGTGGACTGGATCAGCGAGAGGTGGGTGGCGGCACGTTGGTAGAGAGCGACGAGTTCGTCCGCTTCGGCGCCGGTGAGACGGCGCTGGCGGCGCAGCAGTGCGTCCAGACGGTCCCACTCGGCTCGGTGGGCGGACACGAAGACATCGAGGTCCATCAGCTGGCTGCTCCTCGTACTGCGGCGCGATGCGTTCTCAGCTTGGCAGACTGGCTGTTCCAAGAGCAGGGCAGGGAAGGGTGGCGAGCGTGAGCGGGCTGGTTACAGGTGAGGCGGTGGCCCTGGAGCTGCGGCCCGCGAAGCTGCCGAGCCGGATGCTCGCCGTGGTCATCGATCTGGCGGCGGCCTTCGCGGTCTATCTCGCGGTGACGGTGGGGATCGTGGCTTCGACGGCTTCCCTGGACGACGCCGCGGCCGCTGCGGTCGCGGTGGCCACCTTCCTGTTGGTGCTGGTCGGTGGGCCGATCGCGGTGGAGACGCTGAGTCATGGCCGGTCGTTGGGAAAGCTGGCGTGCGGGCTGCGGGTGGTGCGGGACGACGGCGGGCCGATCCGCTTTCGGCATGCGCTGGTGCGGGGCGCCGTCGGTGTGGTCGAGATCCTGCTGACTTTCGGGATCGTCGCATGCATCGCGTCGCTGGTCTCGGCGCGCGGGCGGCGGCTCGGTGATGTGTTCGCGGGGACGCTGGTCGTACGGGAGCGGGTGCCCGCCGGGCGGGCCGCCTTCGTTCCGCCTCCCCCGCCCTGGCTCGCCGGGCGGTTCTCGGGGCTCGATCTGTCCGGGGTGCCGGAGGGGCTGTGGTTGGCGATCCGCCAATATCTGACGCGGATGGGGCAGTTGGATCCGCAGGTGGGTTGGGGGATGGCCGAGCGGCTCGCGGCTGACCTGGCGGCCCGTACGGGTACTCCGGCGCCTCCCGGGGTGCCCCCGGCCGCCTATCTGGCGGCTGTGGTGCAGGAACGTCAGACGCGTGACGCGCGAAGGGCCTTTGGTGGGGCGGCAGTTGGTGCCGCTCCTGTGGGCATGGCCGGTGGTGCTGCTCCTGTCGGGCCACCGGTGCCGTCCGCGGGTGCGCCGGGGATGGTGCCTCCGGCGGGGTGGGCGCAGCAGCCGATGGAGCGGGCTCCCCTGCCGCCGCCCGTGGCCGGGGCCGGGCGCGAGTCTGGGAGCGGTGGGGGTACGGAGAGGACCGAGGGGCCTGCGACGGGGTTCGCGCCGCCTGGTTAGAACGCCCGGGGCAGGTGCGGGAGTTGGGCGTCGGATGGCCTGGGCGGCCGTCAGGTGGTGAAGGCGTTGGGTGGGGATTCGAGGTTCTCGAGCTCGATGCCGGGGGCGGCCAGGACCACGTCGCCGCTGATGTGGATCGTGTGCTGCTCGCCCGTCTCCAGGTCGCTGACCTGGTATTCGTCCACGGTCAGCGGGCCGTTGTCAGTGGCGTGTGCTTCTCTCTTCAGCAGGGTCCAGGACTGGTCGAGGGTGCGGGGGGCCAGGACCGGATCCGTGAAGGCGACCAGGCGTACGCGGGTCGTGGGGGACGGTGCGGGCGGCTGGGGGGCCGCGGGGGAATCGGAGGTGTGGGGGGTGAGGCGCAGGAGCCGGGCTGTCGCGATGAGGAACGCCGGGGAGGTGCCGGTGAAGGCGTGGGCGCGGACATTGCCTTCGGTGGCGTGTTCTCCCGTGGGGTCGGTGCGCACCCAGGTGACGCCGTCGAGAGCGGCGCCGCGGACCTGCCAGTCGGCGGAGTGGAGTTCGAGGCGGATGGGGCGGCCGCGGTCGTCGAGGGCCAGGTCGACGGAGCCGGTGGGGTCGCCGGAGGGGGTGGTCCGCTGGGCGACGTAGCGCCAGCCGGAGGGGCCGGGCGCGCAGTGGAAGTGTTCTTCGCCGAGGGGGGTGTGATCGTGCGGATCGTGAAGCGAATATCGGCCGCGGGGCATGGGGATCAAGTCCTCGGTCTGGTGCTGGGGCCGCCCTGACGGGGGCAGGCCCCCGCCGCGGGGGCGAGGGCCTGCTCTCAAGTGCGGCTGACGGCCGGTGAGTTGTCCGTCAGTAGCGGTAGTGGTCGGGCTTGTACGGGCCCTCGACCTCGACACCGATGTAGGCGGCCTGCTCGGGACGGAGCGTGGTGAGCTTGACGCCCAGCGCGTCCAGGTGAAGCCGCGCCACCTTCTCGTCCAGGTGCTTGGG
>NZ_JBHYJB010000099.1:0-1925 GCF_042740175.1 Streptomyces sp. NPDC059009
TCTCGGGGGGCCGACGTCTTGGCGCGGTAGCGGCGGAGGTCAGGCCTCCGTCTTCTCCTCGGCCTCGGTCGACTCGGCGGCCTCGACGGTCTCGGCCGTCTCGTCCTCGTCGTCCTCGAGGTCGACGACCTCACCGTTCGTGTCCTTGACCGTGGCGGCCTCGACGACGACGGCGAGCGCCTTGCCGCGGGCGACCTCGCCGACCAGCATCGGGACCTGGCCGCCCTCGACGACGGCCTGGGCGAACTGGTCGGGGGACATGCCGGAGGACTGGGCGCGGCGCATGAGGTGCTCGGTGAGCTCCTCCTGGCTGACGTTCAGCTTCTCCTTGTTGACGAGCTCGTCCAGGACGAACTGCGTCTTGATGCCCTTGACCGCCTGCTCGCCGGTCTCGGCGTCGAACTCTTCCTCGGTCTTGCCCTGGATCTCCAGGTACTTCGCGAGGTCGAGGCCCATCTGGCCGAGCTGGTGGTGCTCGAGGTTGTGCTTGCGGGTCTGGATCTCGTCCGCGAGGAGCTTCTCGGGGACGGGGACCTCGACCAGCTCGAGCAGCTTCTCCAGGACGCGCTCCTGGGCCTGCGTGGCCTGGTCGTACTGCTTCATGTTCTCGAGGCGCTTGCGGCTGTCGGCCTTCAGCTCGTCGAGGGTGTCGAACTCGGAGGCGAGCTGCGCGAAGTCGTCGTCGAGCTCCGGCAGTTCGCGCTTGGCGACCTGCGTGACCTTGACGGTGATCTCGGCGTCCTTGCCCTCGGCGGAGCCGCCCTTGAGCTGCGAGGTGAAGGTGGCCTCGCCACCGGCCTCGACGCCCTTCACGGCGTCGTCGATGCCGTCGAGCAGCTCGCCGGAGCCGATGGTGTAGGAGACGCCGGACGCGACGCCGTCCTCCAGGACCTCGCCCTCGACCTTGGCCTCGAGGTCGATCGTCACGACGTCGCCGTCCTCGGCGGCGCGCTCGACCGGGGAGGTGGAGGCGAAGCGCCCGCGCAGCTCCTCGACGGCCTTGTCGACGTCCTCGTCGCTGACCTCGACCGCGTCGACCTCGACCTCGATGCCGGAGTAGTCCGGGATCTCGATGGCCGGGCGGATGTCGACCTCAGCGGTGAAGTTGAGGGTCTCGTTGTCCTTCAGCTCGGTGATGTCCACCTCGGGCTGGCCCAGGACATTGAGCTCGGCCTCGTTGACCGCTTCGGTGTAGAACTTCGGAAGCGCGTCGTTGACGGCCTCCTCCAGGACGGCACCGCGGCCGAACCGCTGGTCGATGACGCGCGCAGGGATCTTGCCCTTGCGGAAGCCCTTCACCGTGACCTGCTGGTTGATCTTCTTGTACGCCGCGTCGAGGCTGTCCTTGAGCTCCTCGAAGGGCACCTCAACAGTGAGCCGAACCCGGGTCGGGTTCAGGGTCTCCACGGCGCTCTTCACGGTTCGGTCTCCTTGGTGGGCTGACTTCTGGGTTTCTGCCCGGTTGAGAGACACACGGGCACGCAGCTTGCATAGTAACGGCAAGCGGGAGTCGACCCACAATGCGATCTTGTGCGGAGCCGCACGGAGAGAAGAGCAGGTGGTCGGGGTGGCGGGATTTGAACCCACGGCCTTCCGCTCCCAAAGCGGACGCGCTACCAAGCTGCGCCACACCCCGTCGGTGCGACACGTAGGGTACATGCCCCCAGGCAGTGCGGCTCCCGCAATAAACCCGGAGATCGCGAGGAGATCCTGCGGAGCGGGACGGGGTGTGCGGGCAGGGGGTGCGACCCGCTACGATGCTTGCCGTACCGCGCTCGTTGACCAGCAGCGACCAGCGGTGCACTCTGTGTGCGGGCGTAGCTCAATGGTAGAGCCCTAGTCTTCCAAACTAGCTACGCGGGTTCGATTCCCGTCGCCCGCTCTGTGGCCTCCGGCCCGGCCCGCTGTACTCAGCGGGCCGGGCG
>NZ_JBHYJB010000100.1:0-1882 GCF_042740175.1 Streptomyces sp. NPDC059009
CGAGGCCAACTCCTACCGCGACTACCTCGAACTGCACGGCCTGTCCGTGCAGTTGGCCGAGGCCCTCGCCGAGTACTGGCACGCGCGCGTCCGCGAGCAGCTCGACATCGACGCGTACGACCCGGTGGAGCTCGCCGGCATGTTCCGCACCGAGTACCAGGGCTGCCGCTACTCCCTCGGCTACCCGGCCTGCCCCGACCTGGAGGACCGCGCGAAGATCGCCGAACTCCTCCGTCCGGAGCGCATCGGCGTCGAACTGTCCGAGGAGTTCCAGCTCCACCCCGAGCAGTCCACCGACGCCATCGTCCTGCACCATCCGGAAGCTAGTTACTTCAACGCGGGAGCCCGTACATGACCACGCTGCTGCGCGACGTGCTCACGAGCGGACAGCCCGCCTTCTCCTTCGAGTTCTTTCCGCCGAAGACCGCCAAGGGCACCCGTACCCTCTGGGACGCGATCCGCCGGATCGAGGCCCTGTCCCCGACGTTCGTGTCCGTCACCTACGGTGCGGGCGGCTCCTCCCGCGACCGCACCATCGAGGTGACCAAGCGCATCGCGGCCGAGACGACCCTGCGCCCCGTCGCCCACCTCACGGCCGTCGGGCACTCGGTGGCCGAACTGCGGCACATCATCGGGCAGTACGCGGACGCGGGCGTCCACGACGTCCTCGCCCTGCGCGGCGACCCGCCCGGCGACCCGGGCGGCACCTGGACGGCGCACCCCGAAGGCTTCACGCACGCCGTCGAACTGGTCGAACTGATCCGGTCCCTCGGCGAGTTCACCATCGGCGTCGCCGCCTTCCCCGAACGGCATCCGCGCTCCACCGGCTGGGACAGCGACATCGAGCACTTCGTCGCCAAGTGCCGGGCCGGAGCCGACTACGCCATCACCCAGATGTTCTTCCACGTCGAGGACTATCTGCGGCTCCGCGACCGGGTCGCCGCGGCGGGCTGCGACACCCCGATCATCCCCGAGATCATGCCCGCCACCGACGTACGGCAGATCGCCCGCTTCGCCGAACTCAGCGGCGCCTCCTTCCCCGAGTCGCTGGCCCACCGGCTCGAGGCCGCCCGCGACCGGCCGCACGTCGGCCACCGCATCGGGGTCGAGTACGCCACCGCCATGGCCGAGCGGCTGCTCGCCGAGGGCGCCCCGGGCCTGCACTACATCACCCTCAACAAGTCCACCGCGACGCTCGAGATCCATCAGAACGTGCTGAACTCAAGGAGCCACGATGCCCTCGCAGCCAAACGCTGACGTCCCCGACTTCAAGGTCGCCGACCTCTCCCTGGCCGAGTTCGGCCGCAAGGAGATCACCCTCGCCGAGCACGAGATGCCCGGTCTGATGGCCCTCCGCAAGGAATACGCGGCCACCCAGCCGCTGGCCGGGGCCCGCATCACCGGCTCCCTGCACATGACGGTGCAGACCGCCGTCCTCATCGAGACCCTGGTCGCCCTCGGCGCCGAGGTCCGCTGGGTGTCCTGCAACATCTACTCCACCCAGGACCACGCGGCGGCCGCGATCGCCGCCGCGGGCATCCCGGTCTTCGCCTGGAAGGGCGAGACGCTGGAGGAGTACTGGTGGTGCACCGAGCAGGCCCTGACCTGGCCCGGCCACCCCGGCCCGAACATGATCCTGGACGACGGCGGCGACGCTACTCTCCTCGTCCACAAGGGACTTGAGTACCAGAAGGCGGGCGCCGTGCCCGACCCCGCGACCGCCGAGAACGACGAGCACCGCGTCGTCCTCGAACTCCTCCGGCGCACCGCACTCGACTGGTCCGAGGTCGCCTCGGAGATCCGTGGGGTGACCGAGGAGACCACGACGGGTGTCCACCGCCTGTACGAGATGCACCGTGACGGCACGCTGCTGTTCCCGGCG
>NZ_JBHYJB010000102.1:0-1461 GCF_042740175.1 Streptomyces sp. NPDC059009
CTCCTGCTGCTGGTGGTGATGGCCGCTGTGGTGGCGCTGGCGATGGTGATCGTCATTGCCGCCGCGGTGCTGACCGTGACCGCCGGCCTCACGCTGGTCGGCCTGGAGCGCACCCTGTCCGCTGCTGCCCTGTGGCGGCCGAAGAACCGGGCGGAGGTCGCCCGGTGACGACCTACGCGGAGCCCACTGAGGCCACCGAGCAGGAGCTGGCGTCCTACGCGATCGCGTCTGCCCAGGCGGATGCCCTGCGGATGGACGCGGAGGCGGACGCCGAGGCCAAGCGCATCCGCGCGCAGGGCGAGGCCGATGCCGCGCGCACCAAGGCGGTGGAGGAGGCCCGGAAGCAGGCCATCGCCAACGACAAGGCGGAGCTGGCCGCCCGGCGCCAGCGTGCCGAGCAGGAAGCGAAGATCGCTAAGGCAGAGCAGGAGCGCGAGGCGATCGAGCGCGAGACCCGGCAGCGGCGCGAGGCTGATCGGGCCGAGCAGGCGTCCGAGGAGCAGGCCGCGCAGTCGGTGGCCGCGGCTGATGGCCGGTGGCGCAAGGTCGCGATGGCGTTCTACGGCTTGTGCGGGGCGGTGGCCCTGCCGGTGCAGATGGCGGCGTTCTGGGACGAGCAGCGCCCGTACCTGCTGCTGGCTCCGGTGCTGATCGAGGTGTCGGCGCTGGTGGTCCTGATCGGCGCGTCTGCCGCTGTTACGGCCGGGCGGGCGCACTGGCACTACCGGCTGATCGCCTGGGGCTGCGCGTTCACCGCGGCCGGCATCAACCTCAAGCACGGGATGGCCGAGTTCGACACGGCCACCGCGATCGGCACTGCGCTGGCGTCGATCGCCGGCCCCGGGGTGTGGGACCTGCACGAGCACGGCCGCATCGCCAAGCGCCTGGGTCGGCCGTCGTGGCGGCAGCGCCGCGCGGACGCCAAGGCCGCGAAGAAGGCCGTCGCCGAGAAGGCCGCCGCCGAGGCGAAGTCGGCTGCCGAAGCAGCGGCTGCGGCGAAGCTCGCGGAGGAGAAGGCCGCTGCGCTCGCGGTGCTGCGTCAGCAGCAGTACGCCGAGGTCTGGAAGCACGCGGTGAAGCTGGCCGCCGCACTCGGGGAGACGACCGTCACCGAGGCGATCTGGCGGCAAGCGCACATCGACATCGAGGGTGCCGAGCCGGGTGAGGACGCGGCGACGCTGCGGGTCCGGAACACGGCCGCGCGGCGCGTGCTGGCGGCCCGTTCGGAGGCCCCTGGGGAGCGGCCCATCAAGGTCACATCAGCCCAGCGTGTTCCACAAATCCCCCCGGTCTCGAACAAGGGCTCTGGGCGGGGCTCGAAGACTGGTCCGAAGGTGCGTGGTGTGCGCCGTCCCGGTGACACCGCGCCGTACTCCAAGGCGGCCCGCACGGCTGCCGCGGAGACCGCCCGAGAGGCGGCTGCGAAGTGACCGCCGCCCAGCCGTCCCCGCCGCGTTGGTG
>NZ_JBHYJB010000103.1:0-1417 GCF_042740175.1 Streptomyces sp. NPDC059009
GCTTTATTTCTGCGCTTCGCGCAGAAAGCCATTGGCGGAATTCCGCTAAAGCGGAATTCGGGAATTCCGCGCTCCGCTCTTTCTGTTGTGACAGAAGTTCTAATTTCCCTAATCCGCTTTGCGGATTAGGGAAATTTCCCCCGGGGCTTCCGGGGCTTTATGCGATTTCTCGGACGATGCTGGCGACGACCTTTGCCAGGGTGGTGAGCTCTTCGGGGGTTTGGGGTGCGGTCTCGGATTCGAGGTAGACGGGTTCGAGGGAGGTGGGCCCGTTCACGTAAAGGTCGTCCTCGTAGTCGATGCCGATTACGAGGGTGTCTCCGTGAGGGGTGTGGATCTTCCCGGTTACGCCCCAGCTTCCGGCCTCGGAGCCCCATCGGGGGCCGAGGAGCTCGGCGACCCTGTGGGCGATGTCGGAGATGGCGTAGGGGTATTCGGTGGCGTCCATGTGTGCTGCTCCTCCTGGTGGGACGTGGCCGGCCATTGGGGCGGACCGATGACTCTTCCTAGGCGTGGAATACGTCATAGAGGTGGGCGTCGAGGATGGAGAGGGATTGGTCGCCTTCGAGTGCGGTGAGCACGGTGGCGCCCCGGTCTCCCTCCCAGAAAGTGCTGGAGGTCTCGTATTCCGCGATATCGGGATAGCGGAGGAGGGCGGCCTCTGCGCCCTTCTGCTCCGCTTCCTCGTAGTTCGCTGCGTCGACGATGATTACGAATCGGTCGTCGATGAGGTGTTGGGCGAGCCCGATCCAGTCGCAGATGAGAGTGAATTGCATGGCCCCATCTCCTGTTTATTGAGAGGGCCCGGTCACCGGATCAAGCCCGGTGGCCGGGGTGAGAGTTGAGGCTGGGTCAGTCGCGGGCAGCGCGCTGCTTGGGAATCTGGGCGTCGAGGCAGAGGAGGTACTGCTCGATGAGGGCGAGGAGGCGCTCCTCGGTGAGGGCCTGGGTGATGCCCTGGTGGTCGACTCCGCCGGTGAAGAGCGCGCGGCCGTGGTAGCCCTGGTAGATCGGCTGGAGGCTTGCGCAGAGGCGGGTGGCGGGCTCGTTGAGGGGCTGGCGGGTCATGATGCCTTCCCCGTCGACCCACATGGTGAGGTCCGGGAGGTCGACCGGCTCGACGGTCCTGGCATCGACGTACTTCGCGGCGAAGGGGACGACGTTGGTGTCGGCGGGCCAGTCGATGACAGCGAAGTCACCGTCGGGGTGGACGAGCAGAGCGAAACGGGTCAGGTGCTGGGACATGGTTCTCCCTTTGGGTTGGGGTGGGTTTTCGGTGGTCGGTGGCTGCCACTGCCTCCGACTGAGAAAACAGTATCGGAGTTTGGTCACGTAGTGGGGTGGGACACGCGAAGAAGGGGGGTGTTTTTTCGGGGGTGGTAGGCCGGTAGGCCAGGGAGGCTCTGACGGTATGTAA
>NZ_JBHYJB010000104.1:0-1221 GCF_042740175.1 Streptomyces sp. NPDC059009
AACTTAAGCGCCAGTAAACGGCGGTGGTAACTATAACCATCCTAAGGTAGCGAAATTCCTTGTCGGGTAAGTTCCGACCTGCACGAATGGCGTAACGACTTCTCGACTGTCTCAACCATAGGCCCGGTGAAATTGCACTACGAGTAAAGATGCTCGTTTCGCGCAGAAGGACGGAAAGACCCCGGGACCTTTACTACAGTTTGATATTGGTGTTCGGTTCGGCTTGTGTAGGATAGCTGGGAGACTTTGAAGCATGCACGCCAGTGTGTGTGGAGTCGTCGTTGAAATACCAGTCTGGTCGTGCTGGATGTCTAACCTGGGTCCGTGATCCGGATCAGGGACAGTGTCTGATGGGTAGTTTAACTGGGGCGGTTGCCTCCCAAAGGGTAACGGAGGCGCCCAAAGGTTCCCTCAGCCTGGTTGGTAATCAGGTGTTGAGTGTAAGTGCACAAGGGAGCTTGACTGTGAGACCGACGGGTCGAGCAGGGACGAAAGTCGGGACTAGTGATCCGGCGGTGGCTTGTGGAAGCGCCGTCGCTCAACGGATAAAAGGTACCCCGGGGATAACAGGCTGATCTTCCCCAAGAGTCCATATCGACGGGATGGTTTGGCACCTCGATGTCGGCTCGTCGCATCCTGGGGCTGGAGTCGGTCCCAAGGGTTGGGCTGTTCGCCCATTAAAGCGGTACGCGAGCTGGGTTTAGAACGTCGTGAGACAGTTCGGTCCCTATCCTCTGTGCGCGTAGGAATATTGAGAAGGGCTGTCCCTAGTACGAGAGGACCGGGACGGACGAACCTCTGGTGTGCCAGTTGTTCTGCCAAGGGCATGGCTGGTTGGCTACGTTCGGAAAGGATAACCGCTGAAAGCATCTAAGCGGGAAGCCTGCTTCGAGATGAGTATTCCCTCCCCCTTTGAGGGGTTAAGGCTCCCAGTAGACGACTGGGTTGATAGGCCAGATATGGAAGCCCTGTGAGGGGTGGAGTTGACTGGTACTAATAGGCCGAGGGCTTGTCCTCAGTTGCTCGCGTCCACTGTGTTGGTTCTGAAACCACGAACAACCCCATGCAAGGTCACGCATGGTGCGGTTGACAGTTTCATAGTGTTTCGGTGGTCATAGCGTGAGGGAAACGCCCGGTTACATTCCGAACCCGGAAGCTAAGCCTCACAGCGCCGATGGTACTGCAGGGGGGACCCTGTGGGAGAGTAGGACGCCGCCGAAC
>NZ_JBHYJB010000105.1:0-1204 GCF_042740175.1 Streptomyces sp. NPDC059009
ATCCCCGCCGTCCTTCAGCGCGGCGGTGGTTGCGGCGGCGTCGTTGCGGCGGACCGCGTCGAACAGTCGCTGCGCGGAGTCGGCCGTGAAGGCGGCGACTTCGACGTTCGGGTCGAAGAAGACCTTCCAGCTGCGGATCTGTCCCTGCTCGTCGACCTCGAGCCGGTGGCTGTCCTCGATCTCGAACGGCACCTTGGTCCGGGTGTGGAACGCCTTGGTGTAGATCCGCGCGTACGCGGTCGAGCCCTCGACCACCAGCTCCCTGAGTTCGTAGTCGACCACCTCGGTGGTCTCCGCGCGGATACGGAATGCCTCCGCGACGGCGTCCGGGCCGATGTGCCGGCCGAGGTAGGGGATCACCGCGTTCCATTCGTCCTCGGGGAGTTCGAAGACGATGGACGGCGAGAGGGCCGCGATCACCTTTTCCGAGTCTCCGCGGCCGATCGCGGAGAACCATTCCTCGAGTATTTCCCGTGTACGTCGGCTCTCCACGTTTCAACCTCCATGTCTGCACAGCTGTGGCCTTGGGAAATCCATGGAAGCGTGCGTGGGCTTCACCGACCAGGCGAGCAGGGAAAGGCGTGGAGACTTCAGTGACTTGCCACGATGCGGGCGAGTTGCCGAAGTGTTCGCGCATGTGTGAGGACCGCTGGTTTCCCGAAGGCCGGTGCGGGTTCCTTGGAGTGGACAGGAGCGATCACTGGAGGAGCAGATGGAGAGTCGGGAAACGCGGAAGATCCTGGAGAACTTCTTCGCCGCGATGGACCGCGGTGACGGGGATGCGATTTTCGCCGCCCTGTCACCTTCCGTGGTTTTCGAAATCCGTCGCAACGAGTGGAATTCCGTGGTCGACTATGTCGGCACATACACGGGTCTCGACGCCGTCGCGGGGGCGTTCCAGGTGCGCGGGGAGACCACCGAGCCGCTGGGTTCCGAGCTCAGGGAGCTGGTGGTCGAGGGCTCGACCGCGTACGCGCGGCTGTGGGACAAGGCCGTGCACAGCCGCACCCAGGTGCCGTTCGAGGTAGAGGTCTGTCACCGGCTCGAACTCGACGAGCAGGGGCGGATCGCACTGTGGAACGTGTACTTCGACCCCACTCCGGAGATCGCCTCCTTCGGGGCGGACGCGAGTGAGCTGCTGCTCGCCGCGGTGCGGCAGGGCGACAAGGAGGCGATCGCCACCCACCTGGGCCATGGTGCCGAC
>NZ_JBHYJB010000106.1:0-1051 GCF_042740175.1 Streptomyces sp. NPDC059009
CTCGTGACTGCGTGCCTTTTGAAGAATGAGCCTGCGAGTTTGCGGTGTGTTGCGAGGTTAACCCGTGTGGGGAAGCCGTAGCGAAAGCGAGTCCGAACAGGGCGATATAGTAGCGCGCTCAAGACCCGAAGCGGAGTGATCTAGCCATGGGCAGGTTGAAGCGGCTGTAAGAGGTCGTGGAGGACCGAACCCACCAGGGTTGAAAACCTGGGGGATGACCTGTGGTTAGGGGTGAAAGGCCAATCAAACTCCGTGATAGCTGGTTCTCCCCGAAATGCATTTAGGTGCAGCGTCGTGTGTTTCTTGCCGGAGGTAGAGCACTGGATAGGCGATGGGCCCTACCGGGTTACTGACCTTAGCCAAACTCCGAATGCCGGTAAGTGAGAGCGCGGCAGTGAGACTGTGGGGGATAAGCTCCATGGTCGAGAGGGAAACAGCCCAGAGCATCGACTAAGGCCCCTAAGCGTACGCTAAGTGGGAAAGGATGTGGAGTCGCAGAGACAACCAGGAGGTTGGCTTAGAAGCAGCCACCCTTGAAAGAGTGCGTAATAGCTCACTGGTCAAGTGATTCCGCGCCGACAATGTAGCGGGGCTCAAGCGTACCGCCGAAGTCGTGTCATTCCAGCATGAGGGCCAACGCCCGCTGGGATGGGTAGGGGAGCGTCGTGTGCCGGGTGAAGCAGCGCCGGAAGGCAGTTGTGGACGGTTCACGAGTGAGAATGCAGGCATGAGTAGCGATACATACGTGAGAAACGTGTGCGCCGATTGACTAAGGGTTCCTGGGTCAAGCTGATCTGCCCAGGGTAAGTCGGGACCTAAGGCGAGGCCGACAGGCGTAGTCGATGGATAACCGGTTGATATTCCGGTACCCGCTGTGAAGCGTCAAACATCGAATCAGGCGATGCTAAGTCCGTGAAGCCGTCCCGGACCCTTCGGGGAAAGGGAAGTGGTGGAGCCGACGGACCAGACTTGTAGTAGGTGAGTGATGGGGTGACGCAGGAAGGTAGTCCAGCCCGGGCGGTGGTTGTCCCGGGGTAAGGGTGTAGCCCGT
>NZ_JBHYJB010000107.1:0-1046 GCF_042740175.1 Streptomyces sp. NPDC059009
CTGGCCGCCCACCGCGAACGCCCCGACCAGGACGGTGCCCTGAGCGATGGCGCTGGTGACGACGGTGTTCTGCCCCCACAGGCCGGGGCCCATCTGGAATCCGTTGTTGCCGTAGGCGCCGGTGAACGGGCCGCCCGCGAAGTACTGCTCGTTCGCGTCCCGGGTCAGACGCAGCCGCTGGTAGTCGAGCGGGTTGATGACGACCGCGTCGACCGGCAGCTGGGTCGCCAGCTCCACCGCGGTCATGCCGCGGAAGATGGCGTCGATGTCGTCGGCCGGGGAGGCGCTGGTCTCGGTGAGGATTCCGGACCGGTTGAGCAGGCCCGTCATGTTCCCGCCGACGCCCGAGCCGTTGAGGAGCTGCGCCTCCTCGGCCAGGACGAGGCGCAGGCGCATCTGCGATTCGATGACGCTGACCAGGTACGCGGTGTCCTGGAACGCCTCGTCGGAGATCTTCGTGACGCCGGCCACCTTGGAGAGCGTCTCGATCTCGGGCTCGAAGGAGAAGTCGATGGCGGGCTTCTCGCCCAGCTCAGGGACGATCGCGAAGTCGCCAGTGGTCGGGCCCTGCACGTAGTAGGTGAGGGTCGTCGCCGACATGGTGCCGGAGCCGAGCAACTGGGCGATGGTGGGGCGCCGCAGGGTCTCGGGGACGACCTGGCCGTACTGGGTCTGCACCAGACCGCCCGCCGGGCCGCCCGTGGCGAAGTCCTTCGCCTCGAACTCCGTGCTCCGCTGGGAGAACCGGGTGCGGGAGGCGGCGGCGAGGGACGCCGACTTGTAGGCGGCATCGGCTTCGAGCTTCGCCTTCACGCCGACCGGCACGGTGCCACCACCGGACGGGGCTCCCGGCTCGACGGCGTACGCGCGCTTGAAAAGCTCGTCCGATTCTGCGGCCTGCTTGATCTTCTCCGCGATGCCGTCGGCGGTCGCCAGGTGGCCCTTCACCGCCGTCTGCTCGTCCTCAGTCAGTGCCCGGCCCTCGTCGCGGGCCTTCTCCGCCACGTCCCGGGCGGCCTTGAGCGCCTGCTGGCGCTGCTCATGCA